>WKKR01000004.1 GCA_009684525.1 Geobacter sp. | reverse complement strand
TTTGCGGTTGATGTTGCCAAGGTTCGCGAGATCCTGGATTTCAGCACGGTGACAAAGGTGCCGCAGACGCCTGATTTCATGCGCGGGGTTATCAACCTGCGGGGGAGCGTGGTGCCGGTGGTTGACATGCGGCTGAAATTCGGGATGACGGCAACGGCGAAGACGGTGAACACCTGCATCATCGTAATGGAGATTATGCTGGATAACGAGACAGCCGTGGTGGGGGCTCTGGCCGATTCGGTGCAGGAAGTGCTGGAGCTGGAGCCGGAGAATATCGAGCCAGCGCCGCGGATCGGAACCAAGCTCAACACGGATTTCCTGGTGGGGATGGGGAAGCACAATGAGAGCTTCATCATGATCCTGAACATCGACAAGGTCTTTACCCTGGATGAGCTTTCGGCTGTCAAGGAGGGGGGGGAACAGCGAGCCGCATAAGGTCTGGGCAGATCAAAAACATATGGGTACATTGATCTGATGCGGTTCCACTGTTGACAAAAATAAATGGGTTCATTTCTGAGCAGAAGCTTCACAGTTGCCCACTGTGAAGCTTCTGTCGTTTAGGCCATGGCTTTCATGCCCGGAGAATTTGGACGGAAGTATCCTTTCATGTCGATTGACGCGGTATTTTGAAGGGTTGCCTGCAGTGTGTATCTGCGTACAATAGAAAAAGCGGTTTCTTTGATCATGGATTTGGTTTTCCCCGTAGTCAGGCCTGGCAAACAATAATCCTTGCCTTGCCCTGGCAGGGGCATGCGGATGCAGACAAACTGAAGATCTGAGGTTTTCATGGGTACAGACCTGTCTGATTTGATTCTCAGTGTAGCCACAGAAGGGTTTTGGGATTGGGACCTGAAGGCCGATATTGCCTACTTGAGCCCGCGTTATTGCGAACTGACCGGTTACTCTGCCGAAGAGACGGTTTTTGATAGCGCTTTTTTCAAGAGCATCATCCATCCTGATGATCGCGAGCAGGTTTTTGCCATCATGCAAGAGCACCTGCAGGGAGTGCGGGATATTTCGCTGATAGAGTATCGGATGGTAGCTCGGGATGGAAAGGTCAGGTGGATAGAAGGCAGAGGTAAAATTGTTGCCTATGATGAGGATGGCGCTCCGTGTCGCATGGTAGGGACTATCGTCGATGTTTCGGAGCGAAAGAAGAACGAAGAAGCCCTGCGTAAAGGTCAGGAAGAGTTGAGAGTGCTCTTCAAGATCCTTCCTGTCGGGATATCCATCGTGGATATGGACCGCAGAATCCTGGAGATGAATCCTGCCTTGGAGCGTATTCTCGGTATCGATATGGAGCAATTGGCCAGCGGAAACTACCTGGGGTGGCGGTATCTCCGCAGTGATGGAACGCCCATGCCGTATGATGAGATCCCGAGTGTTCGTGCAATCCGCGAGCAACGCGATGTGCTGGATGTGGAAATGGGCATCATCAAGGAGAACGGGGCTATCCGGTGGGTTTCGGTAAGTGCAGCACCGCTTGTCGGCTCGGGTGCAGTCATATCAACTGTTGATGTGACCGAACGCAAAATTCTTACAGAAAAGCTGCGTGAAAGCGAGGAGTTGTATCGCGGCATTTTTGCGGTCGAGTCCGATGCAATCCTGCTGGTCGAGGTTGAGACTGGCCGGGTCATCGATTCAAATACCGCGGCATTGCAGCTCTATGGCTACAGCCAGGAAGAGTTTATGCAACTGGAAGTGTCACGGTTGTCCGCAGAGTCCCGTAAAAGCCTGGAGGCAATAGCAGCACACACGACCCAGGTTTCTCTCCGTTGGCATTGCAGGAAAGATGGCACGGTCTTTCCGGTGGAGATATCCGGGAGCTATCTTGCATTTCGCGGACGGAACATCCATGTGGCTGCGATTCGGGATATTAGTGAGCGAATACATGCGGATGAAGAGATCCAGAAACTTTCAACGGCCATAGAACAGAGCCCCATGGCGATTGTCATCACCGATTTGGCAGGGAATATTGAATTCGTGAACCCTCGGTTTAGCGAATTGACCGGATACAGCCGCGAGGAAGCACTGTTTCAGAATCCTCGCATCCTGAAGTCGGGCATCACACCGGCAGATGTTTACACGGACCTGTGGAACACCGTTCAGAACGGTGGAGTGTGGCAGGGTGAATTTCAGAACAGGAAGAAGGACGGCACACTCTATTGGGAAAGTGCGACCATCACTCCCATCAGGAAGCCGGACGGGACCATATCGAACTATCTCGCGATCAAGGAAGATATCACAGAGCTGAAGCAGGCCAGATTGGAGATGCTGCAGTACCAGTCGAAGCTGCAGGACATGGCATCGGAATTGTTGCTCGCTGAAGAACGGGAGCGATGGCAGATTGCCAACATGCTTCACGACCAGATTGGCCAGACCCTGGCACTTTCCGTGATCAGGCTTGGTGAACTCAAGTCGCTGCTGGTCGGTTCTGGCAAGGCTGGGCAGATTGTCGATGAGTTGCGAAATCTCATCGGTGACGCGGTCTCTGCGACCCGCTCACTTACCTTCGAGATCAGTCCTCCTGCCCTCTATCAGATAGGGCTGGAGGCTGCCATTGCCTCTCTCGCCGAAACATACCGGACCAAACATGGGTTGTCAGTTGATTTTGTGGGGTGCACAGAACCGGTTACATTGCCATTGGAGGCGAATGTTCTGCTCTACCAGTCAATTCGGGAACTTCTGATGAACATCCTCAAGCATGCTGGGGCGAAGTGTGCACGCATAACATGCCGGACAACCGGGAACAGCTATTCGATTTCCCTTGAGGATGATGGCAAAGGCTTGCCGCCGTCAGTCCGTGATGGCAAAGCAGCCGGATATGGCATTTTCAGCATTCGGGAACGGTTGCAGCACCTAAATGGCTCGATGGTGACGGAGTCCGGGACACTAGGGGGGCTTCGGGTCATACTGACTGTTCCACGATGGGTTGAGGGGGATCACGGGGTGTAATCCCGCTTCCGGCAAAATCTTATGATTTATCCGGGTTTGTCTGCGCTTGGTGCGGAACTTCCTGCAGTAGCGTATTTTGCCCGTGCGACGACTTTGTCTGTCGCGATTCAAATGAAAAAATACTAAAGATGTCGGGTGGCGTGACGATGGAGAATTGTGCACATTCATGTGTTGAGGTAAATTTAGGCAGTCTAAAGCGTGAAAGCTGCCGGCAGTATTGCTGTTGTGGGAGGGTGTGCGGATTTGAACCCGACCAGGGAGAAGAAAATGGCGGCAGAGGAAGGATGCGTAGTTGCTGAGAACATGTGCGGGTTGAGCAACAGCAGGCCTTGTCCGTTGGTAATTGAGCCGGATCGGGAGTGCTATTGTGTTAACCCGGGGAGCAGCAGTCTGCAGCCGGCACTGTTCTACTGCCGTGAACACTACGAGGAATGCACCATATATATCCGGGTGCATGGCCATGCTGAATCAAAGAGGAAGAGAAAACGCCGATGAGTTTACAATGTTACTGAAGAGCGTCGCCCTGGGCGGCGTTTTTTTTTTGCACGTCTCGAAAATGGGTTAGGTGTAAGGATCATCTGCAGTCGCCAGTGCAGAAAAGGCCACGGCTTTCGTCTCAATTATCGATGTTGCATGCCGATAAAATAGATATGTAATCATGTCGAATAATTTATATCTCACGAATATTCTGGGGAGGATGCCGTACCATGGATGAAAGTCAAAATCTCCATGAACGCTCGACTTCGATGTCGAACAAGGATTTTCAGCGTCTCAGCCAGTTCATCTACAAACAATGTGGCATCAAGATGACTACGGCAAAAAAGACCATGCTTGAGGCGCGCTTGAACAAACGCCTGCGCATGCTGCAGATGTATTCCTTTACCGACTACTGCGATTATCTGTTCAGCCAGAGCGGCATGGAAAGCGAACTGGTGCAGATGATCGACGTGGTTACCACCAACAAGACCGACTTTTTCCGCGAACCCGATCATTTTGAATATCTGGTGCAACAGGTCATCCCGCAGTGGGAACGCCGGCATGGTAACCGGGGGCGCAAGCTCTCCGTCTGGAGTGCGGGTTGCTCGACAGGGGAGGAGCCATATACCCTGGCCATGATCTTGAGCGATTACGCCGAAGAGAATCCCGGGTTCGCCTTCAACATCCTGGCGACGGACATATCAACGAGGGTTCTGGAAAAGGCGCGGCAGGCCATTTACGAAGAGGATCGGGTTGATCCGGTTCCCATGGCCATGAAAAAGAAATATCTCCTCCGCAGCAAGGATCGGAGCAATCCCCTAGTTCGGGTTAACCCGACTTTGCGCGAGAAGATCCATTTCAGGCGCCTCAATTTCATGGACGACGAATTCGGGATGCGTGAACCTCTCGATATCATCTTCTGTCGTAATGTGATCATCTATTTCGACCGACCGACTCAGGAGCAGGTTCTCAATCATTTCTACCGCCTGATGGCGCCGGGAGCTTATATTTTCATGGGCCATTCCGAGACGTTGAATGGTCTCGACGTCCCGCTGGTTTCGGTACACCCCACGGTCTACCGAAAAGTGCAGTGACCTCTCGGCCTTGTTGCATTTCGCGGAGAGGGCTGGCATGGGAAGGAGTGAGAGGTGAAGGTTTTGCAGCGGGCTCTTTCCGAAACGGTCGGCGGTTCTTCGCCGGCTCCTTGACGAATGAGCACGGGTGTGTAAGTTGTATCGTACGTAGCTAAGCTTCCGGTTCCCAAGAGAACGTTGAGAGGTACGTGCTATGAAAAAACTGATCAGGGTTCTCGTTGTCGATGATTCAGCGGTCGTGCGCCAGACCCTGGCGGAAATCCTCAATTCTGATCCGCATATCGAGGTCATGGCTACTGCTTCGGACCCGTTTGTGGCTGCAGAGCGGATTCGCGAGGAAGTGCCTGACGTCATTACGCTTGATGTGGAGATGCCGCGCATGGACGGCATCACCTTCCTGCAGAAGATCATGAGCCAGCATCCCATTCCGGTGGTGATGTGTTCAAGTCTTACAGATCAGGGCTCCGAGACGGCCCTCAAGGCGTTGGAGTGTGGCGCAGTTGAGATCATTACCAAACCGCGGCTCGGAACCAAGCAGTTTCTGGAGGAATCCAGGGTAAGGATCTGCGATGCTGTGAGAGCTGCGGCACAAGCCAGGCTTTCCAGTGTGACTCGACGTCCTCGTGAGGTGCAGCCCAAATTGTCTGCAGATGTCATCCTGGAAAAGCCGACGAACCGGGCCATGATCCAGACGACCGAGAAGGTGGTCGTGGTGGGGGCCTCGACCGGAGGGACCGAAGCGCTCCGGGTCTTTCTGGAATCAATGCCTGCCGACTGTCCGGGGATCGTCATTGTGCAGCACATGCCCGAAGGTTTCACACGCACCTTTTCTCAACGTCTCGATAGCCTCTGCCGCCTGTCGGTAAAAGAGGCGGAGAACAACGATACGGTTGTCCGCGGCAGGGCCCTGATCGCTCCCGGCAACCAGCATCTGTTGTTGAAGCGCAGTGGCGCCCGCTATTATGTCGAGATAAAGGAAGGCCCGCTGGTATCCCGCCATCGCCCGTCAGTGGATGTGCTGTTTCGTTCGGCAGCGCGATATGCGGGGAAAAATGCCGTTGGTGTCATCATGACCGGCATGGGTGACGATGGTGCCAAGGGGATGCTGGAGATGAAGGAAGCTGGTGCTCTGAATATCGCCCAGGACGAAGCGACCTCGATAGTGTTCGGAATGCCGAATGAAGCGATCAAGCTGGGGGGGGTCGATTTCATCAAGCCCCTGGATGCCATTTCCCGCGAGGTGTTACGGATTTGTTCGTAGGGGTGGTGAGCGTTATGAAGCGCAGGATGTCTCCGACCTGTGGTTACGAGGCGCGGTATGGGTGAAGAAAAATTCTTTCTCGGACGACAACCGATCCTCGACCGCAGCCAGAACATCGTGGCATTCGAACTCCTCTTCCGCTCGGCGGAAAAGGCCTATGCCGATTTCACCAATCAGACCCATGCCAGCGCCAGCGTTATCCTCAATGCCTTGACCGATTTCGGGATCGATAATGTGGTCGGGCGCCATAAAGGTTTCTTCAACGTCAACACCGACATGCTGATGAGCGACACCCTCGAACTCCTGCCCAAGGATCATGTGGTCATCGAGCTCCTGGAAAATCTCGAGATCAACGAGCAGGTCATTACGCGCTGCAATGAACTCAAAGAGAAGGGTTTCACCCTGGCAGCGGACGACCACACCTATTCCCCGGAATACGAGCCTCTCTACAAGATCATCGATATCATCAAGGTGGACATCCTGGAACGGCCGCTCGACCAGTTGCCGGCCATGCTCGGGCAATTGGGGCGCTGGCGCTTCACCTTCCTGGCGGAGAAAGTGGAGACCCGCGAGCAGTACGATGCCTGTGCCGCCATGGGATTTGAACTCTTCCAGGGGTACTATTTCTCCCGGCCGGTTGTCCTTAAGCAGAACCGGATCGATGCCGGGCGTACCACCCTGCTGAAACTCCTCAATCAGTTGCAGTTGGAAGCCGAACTGGCGGATATAGAAAATTCATTCCGGGAGAGCCCGTACCTGATCTATGGACTCCTGCGGCTGGTCAATTCGGTGGCGTTCGGAGTCAGGGAGAAAGTCCGATCGGTACGTCATGCCATCATGGTCCTGGGACGGCAGCAGCTCAAGCGCTGGGTGGTGCTTGCACTTTATGCGGGCCAGGATGCCCCGGCCATGGGGAGCCCTCTTCTGGAGCTAGCTTCGGTCAGGGGCCGTCTCATGGAAGTTATGGTCAGACAGATGACCCTGTATACCAAAGACCGGGATAGTGGCGATCGGGCGTTCATCACCGGTGTCCTCTCCCTGGTCGATGTCCTTTTCAGTACCGCCCTGGAAGAGGTGATTTCCACCTTGAACCTGACTGAAGACATCCGAACCGCGCTGCTCTACCGCGAAGGGTTCCTGGGGACCCTCCTGCAGATCGCCGAATTGATGGAAAAAGCCGATTTCAATGCTGCCGAAGAGCTGCTCAGTCAGGTCCAGCTCTCAACGGGCCAGTTGGCCGAGGCGCAGCTCGAAACCATTGCCTGGTCCAAGGGCCTGGCGGAATATGCCCCGCGTTGATTACCTCCTTGACACACTTCCTCCTTTTAGTGTAGCTTTATTCGTCCCACCCCATGAAGGGACGGCCGCATAGAAACGCCCACAGGGCGCTTTCAGGCCACTCCACCGCAAGGTCCCAAGGTCATGAAGATCACTGCGGTTATCCCCGCCAGGTATTCCTCAACCAGGTTCGAAGGCAAGGCGCTTGCCGATATTCTTGGCAAGCCGATGGTACAGCATGTCTACGAAAGGACCATCCAGGCCAAACTGGTCGGGTCGGTGATCGTGGCAACCGATGACGAGCGCATCGCCTCTGCCGTAAGGTCTTTCGGGGGGCATGCGGAGATGACCTCCCGCGACCACGAAACCGGCACGGATCGCCTTGCCGAGGTTGCCGCGCGGCTTGATAGCGATATCATCGTCAATGTCCAGGGGGATGAGCCTCTCATCGAACCGGCCATGATCGATGAGGCCATTGCACCGCTCATAAAGGATCCGTCGATCGTCATGGGGACCCTGAAATCCAGGATCAAAAACCTGCACGATTTTCTTTCCCCCAATGTGGTCAAGGTGGTGACTGATTGGGAGGGGTATGCGCTCTATTTTTCCCGCTCTCCCGTGCCCAACTTCCGGGATAAGTGGAACGATCTGAAGGACGAGGTGTTTGCCTCGGGGAAACTGCTCTGTTACAAGCACGTCGGTCTGTACGTCTATTCGCGGGAATTCTTGCTCAGGTTTGCCAAGATGCCCCCCACGTTCCTGGAGCAGGCGGAAAAGCTGGAGCAGTTGCGGGTTCTGGAAAATGGATGCCGGATCAGGGTCGTGGAGACCGCCCATGAATCCATCGGGGTGGATACGCCGTCAGATCTTGACAAAGTGTTGGAGAGGTTGAAAAAGAACTGAATTGTTTCGATATTGGACCGCTTGCATGCCGAGGTGTTGCACTGAACGTGGAGTCAACAGGTCGGCACTAGAGCGGTTCAATGTTGAGGAGCTGCCATGAAGACCAAATTCATTTTTGTTACCGGAGGAGTGGTCTCCTCCATCGGCAAGGGGCTTGCTTCTGCATCGCTGGGAGCTCTTCTGGAGGCTCGTGGCCTTCGTGTGACCCTGCAGAAGCTCGATCCGTACATCAACGTCGATCCCGGAACCATGTCGCCGTTCCAGCACGGCGAGGTGTTCGTCACGGATGATGGCGCCGAGACTGATCTGGACCTCGGACATTACGAACGCTACACCTCAGCCAAGCTCTCCAAGAAGAGCAATTTCACCACCGGCCAGGTCTACTATTCAGTGATCGAGAAGGAGCGCCGGGGGGATTATCTCGGCGGCACCGTCCAGGTCATTCCCCACATTACCGACGAGATCAAGCACAAGATCATCGAGAATGCCAAGGGGCACGATGTGGCCATCGTCGAAGTAGGGGGGACCGTGGGCGACATCGAATCGCTCCCCTTCCTGGAGGCGATCCGCCAGTTTCGCCATGACCGGGGGGCGGGCAACACCCTCTATCTCCATGTAACCCTGGTCCCCTATATCCGGACTGCCGGCGAGCTGAAGTCGAAACCGACCCAGCATTCAGTGAAGGAGCTGCAGGAGATCGGCATCCAGCCCGATATCCTGATCTGCCGCTGCGAACAGGAACTCCCCAAGGAGTTGAAGGCCAAGATCGCCCTTTTCTGTAACGTGGACGAGAAGGCCGTCATTACCTCTGCCGATGCCGAGCACATCTATGCCGTGCCCCTGGCCCTGCACCGTGAAGGGCTCGATGAGCAGGTGGTGGACAAGCTCAATATCTGGACCAAATCGCCGGATCTCACTCCGTGGCAGGAGGTTGTGGAAAAGCTGCGCAACCCTGCCCATGGAGAGGTGCGGATTGCCATTGTCGGCAAGTACGTGAACCTGGCCGATTCCTACAAATCGCTCAACGAGGCGCTGGTACACGGCGGCATCGCCAACGACTGCCGGGTGCGTCTCACCTTTGTCGATGCGGAAAAGATCGAGCAGGAAGGGGTGGACGGTCTGCTGGACGATGCGGACGGCATTCTGGTTCCCGGCGGTTTCGGCGAACGGGGAACGGAAGGGAAGATCATGGCCATCGAATACGCCCGGACGCGGCGGGTCCCCTTTTTCGGGATCTGCCTGGGGATGCAGATGGCAGTGGTGGAGTTTGCCCGCAACGTCTGCGGGCTTACCGATGCCTTTTCCAGTGAATTCAAGGTAGATTGCGGCAATCCGGTCATTCACCTCATGGAGGAGCAGAAAGGGGTATCCCGAAAGGGCGGAACCATGCGTCTCGGTGCCTATCCCTGTTCGCTGGCCAAGGGGACCTTTGCCCAGAAGGCATACGGTGCTGCCGATATCCTGGAACGGCATCGCCATCGTTACGAATTCAACAACGCGTTCCGTGACCGTTTGACCGGCAACGGGTTGGTCCTGTCCGGCATCTATCCCGAGGTAGACCTGGTGGAGGTGGTGGAGATTGCCGACCATCCCTGGTTCCTCGGCTGTCAGTTCCACCCTGAATTCAAGTCCAAACCGCTCAATCCGCATCCGCTCTTCCGCGCCTTTATTGCAGCGGCGCTCTCGAACAGAAAGGGCTGAAGGGGAGATCAATGACCAGGGAAATCGTTACGGGAAATGTGCGGATGGGCGGCAATCGGCCGCTCGTTCTCATTGCAGGCCCTTGTGTGATCGAGAACGAGTTGAACACCCTCCGCACTGCAGAGCGGTTGATGACCATCTGCAATGCCGTCTCCATGCCGCTCGTGTTCAAGGCATCCTATGACAAGGCAAACCGGACGTCGGTGGGCTCATTTCGCGGTACCGGTCTGAAAGAGGGGCTGCGGATCCTGGCCAAGGTCAGGGAGTCGCTGGAGGTGCCGGTACTCTCCGATATCCACTCCATAGAGCAGATACCCGCTGCGGCCGAGGTGCTGGATGTGCTGCAGATCCCGGCATTTCTCTGCCGTCAGACCGACCTGCTGGTGGCTGCGGCAAAGACCGGCAGGGTGATCAATATCAAGAAAGGGCAGTTCCTCGCCCCCTGGGATATGGAGAACGTGGTGGGGAAGGCCCAGTCCACCGGCAATGAACAGATCGTCCTCACGGAACGCGGGGTCACCTTTGGTTACAACAACCTGGTGGTCGATATGCGGAGCCTGCCGATCATGCGGGGTACCGGCTGCCCGGTAGTCTTCGATGCCACCCACAGCGTGCAGCTTCCCGGCGGCCAGGGAGGTTCTTCCGGCGGCCAGCGGGAATTCGTGGAGTATCTTTCCCGCGCTGCCGTTGCCACGGGTGTCGACGGGGTTTTCATGGAGGTTCATGAGAATCCCGACAAGGCGCTCTGCGATGGTCCCAATTCACTGAAACTCGACGACCTTGCCGATCTCCTGAAGCAGTTGAAGGCGATCGACCATATCGTAAAGCATGAGAAATGATGCGTGCGGCAGGGACTGCCCGCGTTTTCCGCACTCTTAGGCAGGAATGACTGGATATACCATGATAGTTCAGGAAGCAAAACGGGTCATACAGGTTGAGGCCGACGCCCTCAAGGCACTGGCGGAACGGATAGACGGCGAGTTTGAACGGGCCGTCGAGATGATACTGTCGTCCCGGGGTCGGGTGGTTGTCTCCGGCATGGGGAAATCGGGGTTGGTCGGCCAGAAGATAGCTTCCACCATGGCGTCCACCGGGACCCCGGCATTTTTCCTCCACCCCGCCGAAGGGATTCATGGCGACCTGGGCATGATCATGAAGGGGGATGTGGTGATCGGTGTCTCCAACAGCGGCGAGACCGAGGAGCTCTTGCGCATCCTTCCGGTGATCAAGCGGTTGGGAGCCCGGCTCATCGCCATGACCGGCAACCCTGTATCGACCCTCGGGCGAGCCGGCGATATCGTCCTGGACATCTCCGTAAAAGAGGAGGCCTGCCCCCTGGGGCTGGCTCCCACTGCATCCACCACCGCCACCCTGGCCATGGGGGACGCTCTGGCAGTTGCTCTGCTCGTTCAGCGCGGATTCAGCGCCGAAGATTTCGCGCTGTTCCATCCCGGCGGTTCTCTGGGAAAAAAACTGCTCCTCACGGTGGCCGATTTCATGCACAGTGGCGATGCCATGCCTCTGGTCAGCGAAGAGACACCCATGCGCGAGGCGCTCTTCGTCATCACTGCCAAAAAACTGGGAGCATCGGGTGTCGTGGATGCCAAGGGGAGATTGGTGGGGGTCATTACCGATGGCGACCTGCGGCGTGCCCTGGAGCGGGGGAGCGACATCATCAATCAGCCGGCCGGCGCTCTCATGACCCGCAATCCCAAGCGCATCAAGGGTATGGAACTTGCCGCCAAGGCCCTGCAGCAGATGGAGGAGTTCTCCATTACCTCCCTTTTCGTCTTCGAAGACGACACCTCTGATATTCCGATCGGTATCATCCACCTGCACGATCTTCTCAAGGCAGGACTGGCCTGAGCAGCTTAATCCCATTCAAGGAGGACGGCCCTGATGCTGCCGCGTCGCGACAGATGCCCGGGCCTCTTTTCAGATGAACGATCGACTCAAGGAGATTAAACTTCTGCTGCTCGATGTGGACGGTGTGCTGACCGACGGCCGCATCATCTATGATGCCAACGGTGTCGAGTCCAAGTTCTTCAATGTCAAGGATGGCCACGGTATCAAGATGGTCCAGCGGGCAGGGATCGAGGTGGGGATCGTCTCGGGCCGCCAGTCCCAGGTGGTTGCCAACCGCGCAGCCGAACTGGGGATCGACCTGGTCTATCAGAAGGCCCTGGACAAGCTGACACCCTATCTGGAAATCCTCCGTCAGAAGGGGCTTACGGACGCAAACGTGGCATTTGTCGGCGACGATATCATCGACATCCCGGTCCTGCGCCGGGTCGGTTTCGCTGCCGCGCCTGCGGATGCGCTGGATTATGTGCAGGAAGAGGTCCATTTCGTGACGCGGAACAGGGGTGGCTGGGGGGCGGTTCGCGAGGTCTGCGACTTGCTCCTCAAGGGGATCGGCGCCTGGGAGAGCGTGACGGCGCGCTATTACGGCGGGTAAAGAAGAAAAGAACGGTTGTGACGCTGCAGACGGCACTCTCTGGTAGAGAACGAGAACGACTGGCTCCCGTTTGGAAGCAGGCTAGCTGCTCTGGCAGTGTTGTTCGATGATTCTCACGAGTTCCTTGCTGTCGATCGGTTTGGTGAGATATGCCCTCGCTCCCAGTTCAAAGCAACGCTCCACTTCCCGTTCAAGGCGTGAAGAGCTGACAACGATGACCGGGATATCATGGGTGCGCAGGTTTGAGTGGGCCACCTCAAGAAAGTCCAGTCCATCAACCAGGGGCATCCTGATGTCCAGAAGGATCAGGTCGGGTTTGTTTCGGACCTGAGCCCCGGGGTGTGTGGTTTCATCCCCGAACAGATACCGGAGCGCCTGTTCTCCCTCGTGGACGACACTGACGTTGTTCTGGTCGAGTTTGGACAGAATGCGGCGGGTGAGGAATTCGTCATCGGGGTTGTCTTCTATCAGGAGGATTTTCAACTCGTTCATCGCACGCCCCTCCGGGCTGACTCGTGCCGTAACCTGGCACGAATGGTGATCTGCTTTCCCCGCTACGGGGGTGGTTGCTACCTTGCCTGCTGCTGCAGGTACATACGCAGTCCTTACAGGTGGTTTCCTCCTTTGGCCGGTGGTGTCTGCCAATTATCGGGCCTGCAGGAGGGGAGCCCCTCTGCCAGCGTCGGATAGAGGAGCGCTATCCCCAGGTGTTCCAGCATCCGACGATTATCCATCCGCCTGCTTTCGCTGAAGTAGGAGTACAGGAGCGGCGGCATGAGTCGTGCCGCTTCTTCCCTGTTCACCTGGGGAGGACGGGGAATACCGAGAAGGTCTGCAACGGCATTGAAGTATTGGGTCATGGTTCCATGCTCGCCGTCGCTGACATTGATGATGTCGCCATCCACCCCCTTGGCGGCGGCAGCGATACAGACCCTGGCAAGATCCTCCGCATGAATGCGGTTCGTTGAAGGCGCTTCATGCGCATTGAGCAGTGGCGTGCCGTTCATCAGGTGCATCACCGGCAACCTGCCCGGACCATAGATACCGGTAACTCTCAGGATTATGACCGGGACCCGTTCCTTTTTCCCCCACTCCGCAAGAAACGTTTCTGCATCGAATCGGCGCTTTGCCCGCGAAGTCTGCGGGTTGGGTGGTGTCTCCTCGGTAACGGTCATTTCCCCGCAATCGCCATACACTCCGCTGGTACTGAGGTAAATGACCCGTGCCGGTTTCGCATCCGGTGAAATGGCGGCACACCAGTTTCTCAGCCGCGTATCCCTGAACCCACCGCCGGGCGGGGGGGCAAAATAATAGACGATTGCACCTGCAGTCGGCAGGTTGATGAGTGATTCCGGTTCATCCAGATTCCCCAGAACAGGAGATATTCCAGGCTGTTGTAAGCGATCGGCATTTTCGGCAGTGCGAACGAATCCGGATACGTGGCAGCCGGTGGCGAGCAGGTGTCTGGCCACGCGTATGCCGACATCGCCGCAACCGACGATGAAAACCTTTTCTGCAGAGTTCATGAGACCCTCGGGAAGGCAGTTGTGAAACTTCGCCATCATAGCGGATTTCTACAGGTTTTGGTAGGAAAAACATCCGGTGTGCTGAGCCCCGATTGTGTCATGCTGTCCGGATAACAGCGCAATATACTGTTGCTAGTTCAATCTCTGTGCCAATGTTACGCCAAGGGATGACAATCCGCTTTACAGTCCCACTGTCCGGTGTTATACTTCCGACGAATTATGCGGACAGCGGGTAAAATCAGGCTGCTTTTGGCACTGGTGATAATGGCGGCCATTATCGTGCTGGCGGTTGTTATTCATCGGCACCTTCCGGCGCGGAGGCAGCCAGCTTCAGCCCCCCTTTCGTCAGGACGATCAGCGGACCTGGCGCTGCAAGGAATCCGTTTTACCGAGACCCGTAACGGTAACACCAAATGGATACTTCTGGCCAACCGGGCTGATTATGATACGGAACAGAGCCTGGTGCATCTGGTTGGGGTAAAATTGAACCTGCTTGCCGGCGGGCCGGCCGGAGATATCCACCTGACCGCTGCACAGGCCGAATACAATAGTGCCACCAAGGATGTTCTGTTGCGTGGAGGGGTCAAGGCAACGAGCAGCTCAGGCATGGAATTCACCACTGCCAGCGTCCGTTTTCTTGCAGCGCAAGAACTGTTGACCACCGATGATTCGGTGAAATACTCCGACGGCAGTATCATGGTGGAAGGAAAAGGGATGGAATACCGGGTGGCAAGTGCCAGGCTGCGGGTAAAGAACGACGTGACGGCGCATGTCAATAATGGTATGCACCGGTGAAATGGCATAGCCTATTTCTGCAGATCGTGGTCCTGGTGTCGCTGCTCTGCCGTCCCGGTCATGCCGAGTCCCCGGCTCAGCCTGCAGTCCGTGGCGATAAACCGATCCAGATCAAGGCCGATGAGCTTTCCACGGACAATGCACAGAAAACGGCAACCTTTTCCGGCAATGTCACGGCCCGACAGGGCGACATCACCATTTACAGCGACCGGCTGATTGTCCATTATGGGACGAAAGAGCGGGAGGTCACCAAGGTGGAGGCGCTGGGCAAGGTACGGATCGTCCAGGGCAACCGGATTGGCCAGTCGGGTCGGGCGCTTTACGACAATCAGAGCGGCACCATCCTCCTAGAGGATAATCCCCGGGTGAACCAAGGTGAAGATATGGTGACCGGCAAGACGATCACCTTTTACGTTAATGAGCAGAAGAGCGTGGTAACCGGCGGTTCAGAGGGACGGGTTCAGGCAGTCATCCATCCCAAAGGTGCGGGAAGCAATGTCGGCACCAGCCCCTGAGCGAAAACTCTTTGCCCGCGGCCTCATGAAGAGTTTTGGCAACAGGGGTGTCGTAAAAGGGATTGGGCTCGAGGTCACCTCCGGTCAGGTGGTTGGTCTCCTGGGGCCGAACGGTGCCGGTAAAACCACCACATTCTACATGGTGGTGGGGCTCTGCCGTCCGGACAGCGGGCAGGTCCTGCTCGACGAAGAGGATCTGACTGCCATGCCGATGCACCAGCGGGCTCGCCGGGGAATCAGCTATCTCCCCCAGGAGCCTTCGGTCTTTCGCAAACTCACGGTGCGGCAGAATCTCCTGGCAGTTCTGGAGATGATGAATCTGTCGCGGGGGGAGCGCGAAGAGCGTACCGATACTCTCATGGCCGATCTCGGCATCAGTCACATTGCCCAGAGTTACGGTTACGCCCTATCGGGTGGCGAGAGGCGGCGAGTCGAGATTGCCAGGGCATTGGCAACCGGTCCGGCGTTCATCCTTCTGGACGAACCCTTTGCCGGCATCGACCCCATTGCCGTGATGGATATCCAGGGGATCATTGCCGACCTTCGGGGCAGAGGGATCGGTATCCTGATTTCGGATCACAATGTTCGTGAAACCCTTGGTGTGTGTGATGTCGCCTATATTGTCAACGCCGGTGAGGTGCTGGAGTTCGGCGACCCGCAGCAGATCGCAGAGAGTAAAAAGGCCCGCGAGATTTATCTCGGTGATTCCTTCAGACTGTAAAACGAGGCACTATGGCCATTGAGATGCGCCAACAGATGAAGATGGTTCAGCAACTGGTGATGACGCCCCAGTTGCAGCAGGCTATCAAGCTCCTCCAGCTTTCCCGGATTGAGCTCCAGGATGTGATCCGTCAGGAGCTGGAAGAAAACCCCGTGCTCGACGAATCCGCCGAACAGGAAGAGATCCGTGAGACAGATCAGTTCGAACTGCAGGAAAAGGAAGAGATCCCGGTAACGGGCGAGGCGGTTGAATTCAAGGAAGTGGCCGCCGGTGAAGAGACCATCAAGGAGATGGACTGGGATTCCTACCTTGAGGGCTACAACTACAGTGCCGGCGAGCAGTATTACGACGACGACGATGACCGCCCCTCCTATGAAAACATCCTCACCAAAAAAGGGACTCTCTCCGATCATCTGATCTGGCAACTCAATCTCAACCGGTTTACCGACGAAGAGCGCCTGATCGGCGTCGAGCTCATCGGCAATATCGATGAGGATGGCTATCTCCGCTCGCCGACTGCCGATATCGCGCAGATCTGCAACGTGGATGAAGAGGCTGTCGTCAGTGTACTGGCCCGGATTCAGGATTTCGACCCGGCCGGTGTTGCCGCCCGCGACCTGCGGGAATGCCTGCTCCTGCAGGTCCGTAACCTGGGGATGGACGGCAGTGTGGTGGAAGCGGTCCTGACCTCCCACCTCAAGGATCTCGAGAACCGCAAGTACAAGCAGATTGCCAAGGCAGTGGGTGTCGAGGTCAATGACATCCTGCTCGCCGCCAGGATCATTGCCGGCCTCGACCCCAAGCCGGGTCGTCTCTATGGCCAGGAAGAGGTACAGTACATCTCCCCTGACATCTTTGTCTCCAAGGTGGGGGAGGAATACGTGGTCCTGCTCAATGAAGAGGGGATGCCCAATCTCCGCATCAACCCGCTGTACAGCAACGAAACCAAGGCAGAGCGCAACCAGTCGGGCAAGGTCGAGGAGTACCTGAGCGAGAAGATGCGCTCGGCATTGTGGTTGATCAAGAGTATCCATCAACGGCAACGGACCATCTACAAGACCTCAAAGAGCATCGTCAAGTTCCAGCGTGAATTCCTGGACAAGGGGATCGCCTATCTCAAACCCTTGGTTCTGCGTGACGTTGCCGAGGATATCGGCATGCATGAGTCGACCATCAGCAGGGTCACCACCAACAAATACATGCAGACGCCCCAGGGGTTGTTCGAGTTGAAATACTTCTTCAATAGCGGCATTTCCACCACTGACGGTGATTTCATCGCCTCGGAGAGTGTCAAGAACAAGATCAAGGAGATCCTGGAAAACGAGGATCCGAAAAAGCCGTACAGCGATCAGAAACTTGCGGAACTGCTCTCCGCCCACCAGATCAACATAGCCCGTCGGACCGTGACCAAATACCGCGAGATGCTCCGGATCGGCTCATCATCGGAACGCAAGCGGCTCTTCTGAAACCGGCATTTCCGGCCCTGCGGGGATGCGGTTCAAGACCGCGGACCATTGTGGGCCGTCAGCACATGAACCATACATAGAGGAGGAATACTCATGCAGATTGCAACTACTTTCAGGCACATGGAACCGAGTGATGCGCTCAAAAGCTACGCCGAAGAAAAGCTCGAGCGGATCAAGAAATACATAGACGAGCCGATCGTGGCCCAAGTCTATCTGACCGTGGAAAAGATCCGTCACATCGTCGAGATATCCATCAATGCCAAAGGAGTGACCACCAAGGCCTCTGAGGCGACCAACGACATGTATGCAGCCATTGATGCGGTCATCGACAAAATCGAGCGGCAGCTCCGCCGTTACAAGGAGCGTCTCAAGGCGCACAAGCCTGCCGATGCCCCCGAGCGCCAGGTGCAGAAAAAGATCATCGGAGCCGAGGAACTTGAACAGAGCAAGGAGCCGGTGGTCATCAAGACTAAAACCGTTTCCATAAAGCCGATGTCGGTGGATGAGGCGGTCATGCAGATGGATCTCATGCACAAGGACTTTCTGGTTTTCACAGACGCGGGTTCCGACAGCATCAACGTTATCTATCGCCGCCGTGACGGCAACTATGGTCTGATTGAAACTGCACAATGACAACGGGCTTCGGCCTCTTCTCCTGAACCGGGGTTGACAGATGAAGGGTGCACTCGTGTTGAAGCCTGCTGACGTCATCATGGACCTGCAGGCCACGAAGGGAGAAGAGGCCCTTGCCGAACTTGCCGACAGGCTGGTGCAGGGATCTCCTGCAGTTTCCCGTGAAGTGCTGCTGCAACTGCTCCATGATCGCGAAGGACTGGGAAGTACCGGTATCGGTGACGGGATTGCCATTCCGCACTGCAAACTGCCTGAACTCAAAGAGCCGGTGCTGCTTTTTGGGCGCAGTTTCAACGGGGTTGATTTTCGAGCCATTGACGGCCGTCCCGTGCATCTTTTCTTTCTGCTGGCAGCCCCAGAGGGGGCTGCCGGCATCCATCTCAAGCTGCTTGCCCGGCTTTCCCGTCTCCTCAAGGACTCGGCTGTCCGTGAGAGGCTCATGACGGCCGGGACGCCGGATGAGATCACCGCAATTGTCGTAGAGCGGGACAGCATCGCGTGAGCACTATCAGCCTCTCCATAGAAGACCTTCTCAATGATGACGAATACGGGCTCGAGCTGCGCCTGATATCTGGTGAGCAAGGGCTTTGCCATCGTCTCTACAGCTCCCGCATTCAGAAGCCCGGACTCGCACTTACCGGCTATACCGAACATCTCCACCCCGATCGTCTCCAGGTGCTCGGCAATACCGAAATCTCATACATGCTGCAGATCCCCGAGCAGCACGCCCAGGACAACGTCGCCAAGCTCTGTTCGTTCCCCATATCCTGTTTTATCGTTACCAAGGGGCTCGAACCCCCGGAAATGCTCCGTCGCGAGACTGAAAAGGCCGGTATCCCGCTGCTGGTGACGCCGCGCCAGTCGTCGACCTTCATTTCGCTCATTACCAAGTTTTTGGAGGAGCGGCTGCTCCCCACGACCCATGTGCACGGGGTGCTGGTGGATGTGCTCGGGGTGGGGGTCCTGCTGCTGGGGAAAAGCGGTATCGGCAAGAGCGAATGCGCCCTCGACCTGGTCATCCGTGGCCATCGGCTGGTGGCCGATGACGTGGTCTTCATCAAGAAGAAGATGCCGGCTGCGCTGGTGGGCCAGGCTGCCGAAGCGATCCAGCACCACATGGAGATCAGGGGGCTCGGCATCATCAACATCAAGGACCTGTTCGGGGTTTCCTCCATTCGCGAGAAAAAAATTATCGACATGGTCCTGGAACTGGTGGAATGGAACCCGGCCCAGGAGTACGACCGCCTGGGCATCGACGAACAGGTGCACACCATCCTGGGGATCGGCCTGCCTCACCTGATCATCCCGGTTCGCCCCGGACGCAACCTGACCTCGATCATCGAGGTAGCTGCCCGGAACTATCTCCTCAAGGGGATGGGGTACCACTCGGCAAAGGAGTTTCACGAGAAGCTTCTCTCCCGGCTGGATGTGCGGCCCATTGGCGATGAGGTGGAGTGAGATGCGGATCGTCGTAATCACCGGTCTCTCCGGTTCGGGAAAGTCGACTGCCGTAAGGGCCCTTGAGGATGAAGGATTCTTCTGCATCGACAACCTGCCGGTTACGCTGATTCACACCTTTATCGAACTGGTTGACCGGTCCAAGGACCAGGTTCGCGACGTGGCCATGGTCATGGACATCCGCGGACGCGATTTTCTCAAGGGGGGTGAGGATGTCCTGCGGGAGGTCCAGCTCTCGGGGCACCGGCTTGAGGTCCTCTTTTTCGATACCACCGACGAAGTTCTGATCCGGCGCTTTTCCGAGACCCGCCGGCGTCATCCCGCCCTGGCTGGTGCTTCGGTTGCCGAAGCGATCCGTTACGAGCGGGAATGCCTGGCCGGACTCAGGCGTATTGCCACGCGGGTCTTCGATACCTCGGAGCTCAATGTCCATCAGCTGAAAGAGATGGTTCTCTCCTACATCCGGGGAGAAGAAGGGAACCGGCGACTGACCGTCCACCTCCAGTCCTTTGGCTACCGCTTCGGCATCCCCATGGATTCGGACCTGGTCGTCGACGTCCGTTTCCTGCCCAACCCCTTCTTTGTCGAGACGCTCAAGAAATTTTCCGGTCTCAACCGGAAGGTGAAGGGTTTCGTTCTGGAACAGCCGGTTACCAAAGAGTTTCTGGACAGGTACCGGGAGCTCCTGGATGTGCTCATCCCTGGGTACCAGCGGGAAGGGAAATCGTATCTGACCATCTCGGTCGGTTGTACCGGGGGCCGCCATCGGTCGGTTGCCATAGTAGAGGAGCTGAAATCCTATTTCAGCGGCAAAAACGTTGAACTGAAAATAACGCATCGCGATATGGAAAAGGGATGAGAACATGATCGGACTCGTATTGGTGACCCATGCAGGGCTTGCCCGCGAACTGCTGGCAGCTGCTGAGATGATTGTCGGTCCGGTTGAAATGGCCGAGACGGTTGGCATTCAGACTGGCGATCCGGTGGATAGCATCAGGACGGGCATAGATGAAGCCATCAGGAAGGTAAACAGCGAAGGGGTCATCATCATGACCGACATGTTCGGCGGGACACCGTCCAACATGAGTCTCTCCTTTCTGGAAGATAATCGGATCGAGGTCATGACCGGGGTCAATCTCCCCATGCTCATCAAATTCTTCAGTGATCGCGGCAAGGTGGGCATCTCCGAACTGGCGGCACAACTCAAGGCGTGTGGTCGGGAGAGCATCTCCGTGGCCGGCGACTACCTCAGGTAATCCACTTCAGGAGAACAGCCCTATACCATGCTGGAACAGCACTTCACCATCGTCAACAAACTCGGGCTGCATGCCCGTGCTTCTGCACTGTTCGTTAAGACTGCCATCCAGTTTTCATCCGAGGTGAAGGTGGCCCGGGAAGACGTGGAAGTGAACGGCAAGAGCATCATGGGGATCATGATGCTGGCCGCTGCCAAGGGGAGCGTGATTCGGCTTCATGTCGAGGGGGCCGACGAAGTCGCTGCAATGGCGGCTTTGGGGGAGCTGATCGAAAATGGATTCGGTGAGGAGTAACAACCGGGAGTTGCAGGGGGTAGGGGCGTCGCCCGGCGTTGCCATTGGCAGGGCCAGGCTCACTGACCGGAGCCGTGTGGCGGTGCATGAGGAATACCTCCAGCAGCCGGAAATCCCCTCTGAGATCGAGCGTTTCATGGCTGCCCTCGGCCAGGCACGGGGCGAGCTGCGGGCGCTCAAAGAGCAGATGGCCGGTCAGCACGGACCAGAGCACCTCTACGTTATCGATACCCACCTGATGATGCTCGATGACAGCATGCTGCAGCGCGAGACCGTCGCACTCATCGAGACGGAAGCGATCAACGCCGAATGGGCGCTGAAAAAGACCATCCTCAAATTCCGCGAATTCTTTGCCGCCATCGAAGACGACTATCTCCGCGAGCGGGGGAGCGACATCGAGATCGTCGGCGAGCGCGTTCTGCGCAAGCTGGTGGGGAAGATCCACGAACCGCTCACCGCCGTTCCCGAAATGGCCCTGGTTGTGGCTCACGACCTTTCGCCGGCAGACATCCTCCAGATCGACAAGAGCAAGGTGATCGGGTTCGTCACCGACCTGGGGGGGAAGACCTCCCATTCGGCCATCCTGGCCAGGGCGCTGGAGATCCCGGCAGTGGTGGGCCTGGAGCGGATTACCCAGGAGGTGGCCGACGGCGAGCACATGATCATCGACGGTTCTGCCGGCGTGGTGATCATCAATCCGGACGAAGCGACCTTCCGCGAGTACCTCAAGCGTAAACTGCACTACGAATACATCGAGCGGGAGCTGGCAAAACTCCGTGACCTGCCGGCAGTCACCCTTGACGGCTACCGAGTCTGCCTCAAGGGTAACATGGAGTTCATCGAGGAGATCGCCTCGCTGAAAGGACATGGCGGGGAAGGAATCGGCCTCTACCGTACCGAGATGCTCTTCATGGGGCGCGACCAGCTTCCCGACGAAGAGGAACAGTTTGCCTGCTATTCGGAAGTCGTCACGGCAATGGCGCCGCACCCGGTCACCATCCGCACCCTCGATGTAGGAGGGGACAAATTCGTCCCCGATCTCAATCTCGCCGACGAGCTCAACCCTGCCCTGGGCCTTCGGGCTATCCGGCTTTCCCTGCGCCAGCCAGAAACCTTCATGCCGCAGCTACGTGCCATCCTCCGCGCCAGCGCCCTGGGCAAGGTCAGGATCTTCTTCCCGATGATTTCCGGAGTGGGGGAGATCAGGCAGGCCAAGCAGCTCCTGGAGGCTGCCAAGCAGGAACTCCGTCAGACAGGGATCCCTTTTGACGAGGATATCGAGATCGGCATCATGATCGAGATCCCGTCGGCGGTGGTCATTGCCGACCTCTTGGCGCGCGAGGTCGATTTCTTCAGCGTCGGCACCAACGACCTGATCCAGTATTCGCTGGCAATAGACAGGACCAACGAGCATCTGGCGCATCTTTATGAACCGCTCCACCCCGCTGTCCTCCGCTCGTTGAAGCAGGTGGTCGACGCTGCCCATGCTGCCGGCATAGATGCCTGCATGTGCGGCGAGATGGCGGGCGAGCCGGATTATCTGCCCATTCTCCTTGGCCTCGGTTTCGACGAGCTCTCCATGAACGGCATTTCCATCCCGCGGGTGAAAAGGATCCTTCGCCGCTGTAACAGGACCGACGCGGAACAGCTCGTACAACGGGCCCTTTCCCTGAGTACTGCCGAAGAGATCGGAAGCTTCCTCAAGGCTGAAATCACGGCCCATTACGCGGACAGCTTCGACTGACCTCTCCTGCCTCCGGGCGGCACTACCGCACGTTTTCACCCTTGACAATCTCCCGCGATAAACGCTATAAAGTACAGTCTTTCCCAGACATTTCCCGTACAGTACACATAGCAAGGAGGAGTTCCACATGATGGAGATGGACGATTATATCTTTACGTCAGAATCGGTTTCCGAAGGGCACCCCGACAAGGTTGCCGACCAGGTTTCCGATGCGATCCTTGACGCAATCCTCTCCCAGGACCCCAAGTCCAGGGTAGCCTGCGAGACCCTGGTGACCACCGGCATGGCGGTCATTGCCGGCGAAATCACCACCTCCGCCGTGGTGGACTACCCGAAGGTGGTCCGCGAGACCATCAAGGAGATCGGTTACAACGACTCTGCCATGGGATTCGACTGGGAGACCTGCGCCGTCCTCGTTTCCATCGACAAGCAGTCGCCGGACATCTCCCAGGGGGTAACCGAGGGTGAGGGGCTCTTCAAGGAGCAGGGGGCCGGCGATCAGGGTCTGATGTTCGGCTATGCCTGTGACGAAACACCCGAACTGATGCCGATGACCATCCTCTTGTCGCACAAGCTGGTCAAGAAGCTGGCCGATGTGCGCAAGTCCGGTCTGCTGAATTTCCTCCGCCCCGATTCCAAGTCCCAGGTCTCCATCCAGTATCAGGACGGCAGGCCGGCCTATGTGGACACGGTGGTCATCTCGTCGCAGCACACCCCTGAAGTGACTTACGATGTCATCAAGGAAGGGATCATCGAAGAGGTGGTCAAGAAGGTCATCCCGGCCAACATGATCACCGATAAGACCCGTTACCTCATCAACCCGACCGGCCGTTTCGTTGTCGGCGGTCCCATGGGCGACTGCGGCCTCACCGGCCGCAAGATCATCGTGGACAGCTATGGCGGCCATGGCGCCCACGGCGGTGGCGCATTCTCCGGCAAGGACCCCTCCAAGGTCGACCGTTCCGCTGCCTACATGGGGCGTTACGTTGCCAAGAACCTGGTGGCATCCGGCATCTGCGAGAAGTGCGAGATCCAGGTCGCCTATGCCATCGGCGTTGCCGAGCCGGTCTCCATCCTGGTCGACACTGCAGGCACCGGCAAGATCCCGGCGAAACGGATTGCCGAGATCGTCCGCGAGGTGTTCGACATGCGCCCCCGCGCCATCATCGAGCAGCTGAACCTTTTGCGCCCCATCTACAAGAAGACCGCCGCCTACGGCCATTTTGGCCGCGAACTGCCGGAATTCACCTGGGAGCGGACCGACAAGGCAGCGATCATCAGGGAAAAGGCAGGCATCTGACAGACATTGAATCGCATCGCGTCATTCTGAACGGAAACGGCCGGAAGGGTTCCCCCCTCCGGCCGTTTCCGTTTCTGTCCGTACGCCTCACAGCCGGCTGTTTTTGTCTCATGTGTGACGGGTTACGGCGCTCCTGGTGAACCGGTACCCCACCCCCCGCACGGTCTGGAAAAAGACCGGATTTGCCGGGTCGGGCTCGAAATACTTGCGCAACCTGACAATGAAATTGTCAAGCGTCCTGGTTTCCGTGTCCGAACTGTAGCCCCAGACCCGCTCCAAAAGCTCCTTCCTGGTGACCGCTTCCCCTTCCTTCTGGAAGAAGAGGGAGAGCATCCGCACCTCCAGATCGGTGAGATCGATCTCTCCCTGTGCGGTGCGGGCATGGTAGGAGAGCAGGAACACCTCGTTATCGCCGAAACGGTAGGCCTCCTCGATCGGTTCGGGTCGGTACCAGGCCGAGCGGCGCAGCATCCCCTTCACCCGCAGCAGGAATTCCGAGAGCGAGAACGGCTTGGTCAGATAATCGTCGGCGCCGCTCTCCAGGCCGATGATCCGGTCTTCTTCGTCGGTCCGTGCGGTCAGGATCAGGATCGGCACGCGGGAATCCTGCCCCCTGATGGCCCGGCAGACGGCGAACCCGTCCATGCCCGGAAGCATGACGTCGAGGATGACCAGGGAGAAGCGGTCGAACCGCAGTCGCTCAAGGGCTTCTTCGCCGCTCTCCACGTGGCTCACGCGGAAATCGTCCTGCTCCAGGTTGAAGCAAATGCCGCGAGCCAGGTTGATCTCGTCTTCCACCAGCAGGATGTGTGGTTGTTCTTCGGCCATACGCCCCTCTTCGTTGCTAAGTCGCCAGCGGCAGGGAGATGGTAAACGTGCATCCCTTTCCCGGGCCGTCGCTTGCCGCGGCTATCTTGCCGCCGTGCTCGGAGACCACCGACTTGACGATGTAGAGTCCGAGCCCGGTGCCGCGGATATTCTCGCCGGGTCGGCGAACCCGGTAAAACATGCGGAAGATCTTGTGCAGGTGCTCGGTATCGAGCCCCATGCCGTTGTCCCTGAAACTCAGGACACACTGCCGTCCTTCGCGCTTGAGCGTGACCCTGATCTCGGGAGAGGCGGGAGAATAGAGGACTGCGTTCTCGAACAGGTTGCGGAGCGCCGTTTCCATGCCGTCCGTATCCACTGCCACCTTCAAACCCTCCTCCAGGTCGGTGATGAGGCTCCCCCCTTCGGGAAGCTTGGCCTGCTTCCGTTCCAGATAAGTGGCGACAAAGGCGGAGAAATCGATTACCGGGAACTGGGCAGGCCGACGGCGGTCCTCCAGGCGGGCCGCCATCAGCAGGTTGTTGATCAGGTTGTGCAGCCGGTCGGTATCCGACAGCATGGTGTCGAGAAAACGTTCCAGTTTGTCGGGAGGAGGGTTTCTGAGCCTGATGGTTTCCAGGTGCAGCTGGATGGAGGCGAGCGGCGACTTCAATTCATGGGTGACCTGGGAGATGAAGTTCTTCTGCTGCCGGTAGAGGTTGGACTGACGCCGCCAGACCATGAACAACACGTAGACGCCGGCCAGGATCACCACCAGCAGCACCAGGCCTTCGGCCAGCACTATCCAGTCGAGCCGTCCGGCCAGTTCGGGCCGGTAGCGTTCGGCCAGGTCGCGGAATTCCTTGTGGCGGCCGATGAACCAGTAGATCCAGAAGACCACCACCAGCACCCAGACCAGCTGGATACCGATAAAGGCGATAAGCGGATGAAAGAGTTTTTTTATCCAGCGCATGGGTTTTGTGTACCACCATCCCTGTCAATGTGCAAGGACGACTGCATGCAGCCCGTCTTGTGCGCACCCTGCATAGTGTAAACATATTTTACATTTCTATTACATCACTGTCTGCCCGGTTTCTGTTACCTTAAGACATGCCAGCAGCTATGGGGAAAGGGAGCAGACCATGCAGCCACTCAAGATCGGGAAACACGAAGTAAAATATCCAGTCATTCAGGGCGGCATGGGGGTCAGGATCTCCGGCGGTTCGCTGGCCGGCCACGTGGCGCGCTGCGGTGGCGTCGGCCTGGTGGCGGCAGCGGGGATCGCCCTGGGGAGCAACCGCTATGATGGAATCAATTATCTGCAGGCAGACCCGCAGGCCCTGAAGGACGAACTGGCCAAGGCCTATGAGATCGCGCCGGACGGCATCGTCGGCGTGAACGTCATGGTGGCCCTGTCCGACTTCGAGGCCCTTGTCAGGGCTTCCATCGAAGGGGGCGCCAAGGTGATCGTCTGCGGCGCCGGCCTCCCCTTGAGTCTGCCGGGGCTCACCGCCCATGCCCCCGATGTTGCGTTGGTTCCCATTGTTTCCTCGGTCAAGGCTGCCCAGCTGATCGCCAAGAAATGGGAAAAAGGGTTCGCGCGCCTGCCCGACGCCGTGGTTGTCGAAGATCCCGATACGGCCGGCGGCCACCTGGGAGAGAAGATGGAGAACATCGGTACCGGCCAGTACGACCAGTACGCCACGGTGCGCGGTGTGAGAGATTTTTTCATCGCTGAATACGGGGTGCATGTGCCGGTGATCGCTGCCGGTGGCGTCTGGGACCGGGCAGACCTGCTCCATGCCCTGGCCGAGGGGGCCGATGGCGTGCAGATGGCCAGCCGCTTCGTTGCCACCGAGGAGTGCGATGCCTCTCCCGAATTCAAGCAGGCATACCTGGACTGCCGCCAGGAGGATATCGGCCTGATCATGAGCCCGGCAGGACTGCCGGGGCGGGCCATCCTGCGCAACCAGGAGGAGATCGTCCTCTACGACCAGTTGAACCATACCTTCTGCGATAACGGCTGCCTGAAAAAGTGCTCCTACAAGGAGTCGGGCGAACGGTTCTGCATCGTCAAGTCGCTGGACCGGGCGCAGAAGGGCGATGTCGTTTCGGGCCTGGTCTTCTGCGGCACCAATGCCTGGAAGGCGGACCGGATCACCACCGTTCAGGAGATCTTTGACGAGCTGTTCGCCACCGGTGTTCAGGAAGAGGCCGAAGCGGCCTGATCTCCCGGCAGGGAGACTCCAGTAGATCCCCAACCTTTAACGAGGCGGCGAGCCATTCGCCGCCTCGTTTTGCATTCCGCATTGTCCCATCCCCCTGTCGTTACCCTCAAAATTTTTGCATGAAATCCGGTTGACCCTGCCAGTTGGATCTGGTATATCAAGAAAAGTTGATATAATTAAATCGTGAAACGTGATGTGCTATGCTCGATGTCCTCAAAGCCCTTGCCGACCCCTGCCGATTGCGTCTCGTGGCAGTGCTTTTGCGGGGCGAATTTACCGTCCAGGAGCTTACCGCCATCCTCGGCATGGGGCAGTCGCGGATCTCCCGGCACCTGAAGATCCTGACCGAGGCAGGGGTGCTGTCGGTGAAGCGCCAGGGGACCTGGAGCTACTACCGGGCCGGCGGAGAATCCTCTTTCTTTGCTGCCATCCGTAACGCCATCGAACAGGGGACAGGGTCGCTGCCCGAGCGGGGCAGGGACCTGGCTGCGGTCGCTTCGGTGCTTGAGGAGCGCCGCCGCAAAAGCCAGGAGTTTTTCGACCGCCATGCCCGCCAGTGGGACGACCTCGCCCGGACCCTGCTGCCGGTCCCCGAGTATCGGGAGCGGCTCCTGGCCCTGGTACCGGAGGGGGTAACCGTGGTGGAGATCGGTCTCGGCACTGGCGGCCTGCTGCCGGCCCTGGCTGCCAGAGCTAAGCGGGTTATCGGCGTCGACCACTCGCCAGCCATGCTGGAGGAGGCCAGGCGCAGGCTGGCAGCGGCGGGTCTCGGCGGGATCGAGCTCCGCCTGGGGGAGATGACCCATCTCCCTTTGCCGAATAACGCGGCAGAGTGCGCCGTGCTCAACATGGTGCTGCACCATGCAGCAGACCCGCAGGCGGTACTGGCCGAGATCAGACGCGTGCTCGCCCCCGGCGGCTCTTTGCTCCTGGTCGATCTTGCCCGGCATGAGCGGGAATGGGTGCGGGAGCAACTGGCCGACCAGTGGCTGGGGTTTGAGGAGGATGAACTTGCAGCATGGCTCTCGGCGGCCGGTTTTCCCCATGTCCGATGTGAGCGTATCGAAGGGATGAAGGGACACGAGGCTGTCCTGGTGGTAAGAGCGGCAGATTGAATTCTCGTTTTTGCTTGTTACCTGGAAAGTAGGGTGCAACCCGATCCGTCATTTACCGGTTTTCGGTCGAGGAGACAATGTCACGAAGGATCAACATCTAACAAAAAGGAGAAACACATGTCACAAGACTTTATCGTAGCAGACCTTTCCCTGGCCGAGTGGGGGAAAAAGGAGATCAGGATTGCCGAGACCGAGATGCCGGGGCTCATGGCCATTCGCGATGAGTATGCTGGCCAGCAGCCGCTGAAGGGCGCCCGCATCACCGGCTCACTGCACATGACCATCCAGACCGCCGTGCTGATCGAGACCCTAAAAGCCCTTGGTGCCGAGGTGCGCTGGGCATCCTGCAACATCTTCTCTACCCAGGACCATGCCGCGGCTGCCATTGCCGCCGGCGGCACCGCGGTCTTCGCCGTCAAGGGGGAGTCCCTTGAGCAGTACTGGGACTACACCCACCGGATCTTCGAGTGGCCCGACGGCGGCTTCTCCAACATGATCCTGGACGACGGCGGTGATGCGACGCTCTTGCTTCACCTCGGCACCAGGGCGGAAAAGGACAAGAGCGTCCTGAACAACCCCGGTTCGGAGGAGGAAACGATCCTCTTTGCCGCCATCCGGAAGAAGCTGGAGAGCGATCCCACCTGGTACTCGACCCGCATCGCCCAGATCAAGGGGGTGACCGAGGAGACTACTACCGGCGTGCACCGTCTCTACCAGATGCACGAGCGGGGGGATCTGGCTTTCCCGGCCATCAACGTCAACGATTCGGTGACCAAGTCCAAGTTCGACAATCTCTACGGCTGCCGCGAGTCGCTGGTGGACGGCATCAAGCGGGCTACCGACGTGATGGTGGCGGGCAAGGTCGCCCTGGTCTGCGGCTACGGCGATGTGGGGAAGGGCTCGGCCCAGGCGCTGCGTGCCCTGTCGGCCCAGGTCTGGGTGACCGAGATCGACCCGATCTGTGCCCTGCAGGCCGCCATGGAAGGGTACCGCGTCGTTACCATGGAGTACGCGGCCGACAAGGCCGACATCTTCGTTACCTGTACCGGCAACTACCACGTCATCACCCATGATCACCTGGTTCGGATGAAGGACCAGGCCATTGTCTGCAACATCGGTCATTTCGACAACGAGATCGACGTGGCGAGCATCGAGCAGTACCAGTGGGAGGAGATCAAGCCCCAGGTGGACCATGTGGTCATGCCGAGCGGCAACCGGATCATCCTATTGGCCAAGGGGCGGCTGGTGAACCTGGGGTGCGCCACCGGGCACCCCTCCTACGTCATGTCCTCATCGTTCGCCAACCAGACCATCGCCCAGATCGAGATCTTCTGCAATCCGGGCAGATACCCGGTCGGCGTCTATACCCTCCCCAAGCACCTGGACGAGAAGGTGGCGCGTCTGCAGCTGAAGAAACTGAATGCGGTGCTCTCCACCCTCACCAAAGAGCAGGCCGATTACATCGGCGTGCCGGTGGAAGGTCCGTACAAGGCTGAACACTACCGTTATTGAGCCGATCCACTGTCTGCCAATGAAAAAGCCGCCCTGCCGGGCGGCTTCAGTGCGAGTCAAAGGCCGGGGAGGGAGTTTCCCTTCCCCGGCGCTCCGCTTGTTATAAATCTTCTCCCTCGTCTCCTGCCATGCTGTCAACGTGGGTCATGTGACCACCCTTTTTGGCCCCCAGCCAGACACTGAGAAACATGACCGCCGACACCAGCATCGTCATCATCATACTGAACTTGATACCGTAAAATTCCCATCCTACGCTTGTCATGGTATTCACCTCCAATCAATGCTGTAGAAAATCTCGGGGACTCCTGGCTCAGTCCGCTTTTCTCTGTTCTCAGTATAGCACCGTCATGTAAAAATGTATGCGAAAAATTGCATATATGGTGAGTAATATGAAAGCGCTCTCAGACGAGCAATGCCGGTCTGGAGAAATTCATTGTCATCGGGCACGGGTGCTGTATCCTATCATCAGGACACTGCGAGGGGAGGTACGGTATGACGATCTACGATTTCACGGTGACCACCATCGACGGGCAGCCGCAGAGCCTTGGCGACTATCGCGGGCAGGTGCTGCTGATCGTCAATGTCGCCAGCAAGTGCGGCTTCACCCCCCAGTATGCCGGTCTGGAACGGCTGTTCCGGAGCTACCGGGAGCGGGGATTTGCGGTGCTCGGCTTCCCCTGCGACCAGTTCGGCCACCAGGAACCGGGGGACGAAGCAGAGATCAAGAGTTTCTGCTCCCTGACCTATGAGGTCAGTTTTCCCCTGTTTGCCAAGATCGAGGTGAACGGCGCCGGTGCGCACCCGCTCTACCGCTACCTGACGGCGGAGCGCAAAGGGCTGTTCGGCAGCGAGGCGATCAAGTGGAATTTCACCAAATTCCTGGTGAGCGGCAAGGGTGAGGTGCTGAAGCGCTACGCGCCGACTGATACGCCCGAGCGGATCGAAAAGGATCTGCCGGCGTTATTGGAAGGATAAACATGCCACAAAGGGAGCTACGATGAGCCGCATCCCGTTTCCGACATTTCTGGACCGGTTTCCCTGCATCCTCGGCGAGGGGGCAGTAATCGAGCGGCTGCGCCGCGATCCCGTGCTTGAACTCGATCCCTTGCTGGTAAATGCCGCCTTTCTCTATGATGGCCCGAAAGGGGCGGCACAGGAGGCCATCTGCCGCGAGTACCTGGAGATCGGCAAGCGAAGCGGGCTGCCGCTACTCCTCTCCACCCCGACCTGGCGGGCAAGCAGGGAACGGATCGAAGCTGCCGGCTATGCCGACCGGGACGTCAATGGCGACAACTTTCGCTTCCTTGCCGCGGTGCGGGACAGCTACGGTGACTATGGGGAAAAGATTGCGATCTGCGGCCTGATGAGCTGCCGCGGCAATGCCTACGCCCCGGAAGAGGCCCTGACCGTTACAGCGGCGCGGGAGTTTCACGCCTGGCAGGCAGACCGGCTGGCCGCAGCCGGGGTGGACTCTCTTCTTGCCGCCACCCTGCCTGCCCTCAGCGAGGCGCAGGGGCTCGCTGTCGCCATGGCCGCGACCGGCACGCCGTATCTCGTCAGTTTCGTCGTCCGCCCCGAAGGGACCCTCCTGGACGGCACCCCGCTGAAAGAGGCGATTGCGACTATCGATGCCGCGGTTTCGCCCCGGCCCCTGGCCTATCTGGTCAACTGCACCCATTCCACCATCTTCAGGGCAGCGCTTCTGCACGAGGCCAATGCATCGCCCCTGGTGCGGGAACGGATCATCGGCCTGTTGGCCAACACGGCCGCACTCACCCCCGAGGAGCTGGACGACTGTGCATGTCTTGTGGAGGAGGCGCCGGAGATCTTCGGCAAGGGAGTGGCAGCGCTTTACCGGGATCTCGGCATGAAGATCCTTGGTGGGTGCTGCGGCACCGACGGCCGTCATATCGGCTGCCTGGCGGACGAGCTGTGTCGGGCCTAGCAGGTTGTTGAAAACCAGCCATATCGCCGCCGTCCTCGAAAGCCGCCTTGTGCGGCGTAGCGCTGTTTATGCCCACGGGTACTACGCCTCCGCAGGGCTTTCTGCGGGTGCGACGATCTGACTGTTTTTGAACAACCTGAGTTTTTAGCTGCGCTGAAACTTCGTTTTCAGCAACCTGCTAGATGCCCAGGACCTCTGCCAGCCGCAATACCTCGTCCTGCGGGCGCTTTTCACCTTTTACCACGTCATCGATGGGGGTGGAGAGCACCGAATTGCAGGAAAGCCCGACCATGACGCCACGCTGGCCGTTTGCCAGGAATTCGACGGCGTTCTTTCCGAACCGGCTTGCCAGCAGCCGGTCGAAGACCGTCGGGGCACCGCCGCGCTGGTAGTGCCCGAGCACGGTGACGCGGGTCTCGAAGCCGATGGCGTCCTTGATGGTAGCGGCAATCTCGTCGCCGTGACCGGCCCCTTCCGCAAGGATGATGATGGCGTTGTCGCGCCCCTCTTCGTAGCGTGCCCGCAGCTGCTGGCAGATCTCGGCGAGGTCGGTCTCCCGTTCGGGCACCAGGGCATACTCCGCGCCGGAGGCAATGGCGGCGATGCTGGCAAGATAGCCTGAATTGCGCCCCATCACCTCGATGACAAAGGCGCGGGCATGGGAGCTGGCCGTATCCTTGATGCAGTCGACGGCGTAAATGATGTTGTTGAGGGCAGAGTCCACCCCCAGGGCCATGTCGGTGTAGGGGATGTCGTTGTCGATGCTGGCAGGAACGCCGACCACCGGCATGCCGAGGCGATGGAGGGCCTGGGCGCCCTTGAGCGAACCGTCACCGCCGATGACCACCAGGCCGTCGATCTTGAGATCGGCAAGGATTCCCATTGCTTTTTTCTGCCCCTCGGGGGTGCGGAACTCTTCTGAGCGGGCAGACTGAAGGAACGTGCCGCCACGGTGGAGGATGCCGGAGACCGCCTTGGTATCGAGGGGGATGCAGTCTCCCTTCATCAGCCCCAGATAACCCTTGCGAAATCCCACCACTTCCATGTTCATCCGGAGCGCCGTCCGGACTGCAGCCCGTATACAGGCGTTCATCCCCGAACAGTCGCCGCCGCTGGTCAAGATGCCGATCTTCTTCATTCGGTTTCTCCTTCACGCTGTTTCTGCAGTTGTCGCAGATATGCCATGCGTTCCTTGATGGTCTTTTCGTAGCCATGCCCCTGGGGGGCATAGAAGGTCCGCCCCTGCAGCTTTTCCGGTAGATACTCCTGGCTGGCGTACCCTTCGGCAAAGTCGTGGGCGTATTTGTACCCCTTGTGGTAACCGAGTTCCTTCATCAGCCTGGTGGGGGCGTTGCGGATCTGCAGCGGGACCGGCAGGGCGCCGCTCGCTCTCACCTCTGCAAGTGCCGCGTTGATCCCGGCATAGGAAGCGTTGGACTTGGGCGCGGTTGCTAGGTAGGTCGTTGCCTGGGCCATGATGATCCTCCCTTCGGGCATGCCGACCAGCTGGAATCCCTGCAGGGCCGACACCGCTACCTGGAGGGCGCGGGGATCGGCATTGCCGATATCCTCGCTGGCGAGAATGACCATCCTGCGGAGGATGAAGATCGGGTCCTCGCCCGCCTCGATCATCCGCGCCAGCCAGTAGAGAGCGGCATCAGGGTCGGAACCTCGCATCGACTTGATGAAGGCGGAGATGACGTTGTAATGCTCTTCGCCGGCCTGGTCATAGAGGAGTGCCTTTTTCTGCAACGCCTCCCTGGCGGTTTCCAGGACGATGTGGCCATCCCTGGCGAGCCGGGAAGCGGTCTCAAGGGTATTGAGGGCGATCCGGGCATCTCCTCCTGACTGCTGGGCGATGAAGGCGAGGGCGTCGTCGTCGCAGGCGAGGCCGAGCGAGCCGAGGCCGCGTTCGGCATCGGCGAGGGCGTGGCGGAGGATGCCGAGGGCGTCGTCGTCGCTCAGCGGGTTCAGGACCAGCACCTTGCAGCGGGAGAGGAGCGGTGCCACCACCTCGAAGGAGGGGTTTTCGGTGGTGGCGCCGATGATGGTGAAGATCCCTCTCTCCACGTAGGGGAGAAAGGCGTCCTGCTGGGCCTTGTTAAAGCGATGGATCTCGTCGACAAAGAGGATGGTCCGCTTGCCGTGGTACTTCCGCTCGTCCTCGGCCTCTTTCAGGACTTCGCGGATCTCCTTGACGCCGGTGAGGATGGCGGAGAAGAAGATGAAGTGAGCCTTGGTGGCGTTGGCGATGACCTGTGCCAGGGTGGTCTTGCCCGAACCGGGCGGTCCCCAGAGGATCAGCGAGGGAACCTGGTCGTCCTCGATCAGGCTGCGCAGCATCCTGCCCGGCCCCAGCAAATGCTCCTGCCCCACGTATTCGTCGAGGGCGCGGGGGCGCATCCGCTCGGCCAGCGGGGCGTTCTGTCGTGAATCTCGTGTTGCGGCGTCGGCAAAAAGGTCCATGGGAGTCGGGTGAACTAATGTTTTTCCAGGCAGATTCCTTCGTGGAGGCAATGCTGCACCGTTGCCTCCACCTCCAGGGTGGTGACGTCCCAGATCTCTTCGGCATACTCTGCTATGGTCCGGTCGCTGGAGAATTTGCCCATGCCGGCGCAGTTGAGGATCGACTGCCGTGCCCAGGCAGCCTGGTCGCGGTAGAGTTCGCTCACCCGCTCCTGGCAGGCGATGTAGGACTCATAGTCACACAGGACCATGTAGTAATCCCCCTGGTTGAGCAGGGTATCGACGATCGGCCGGAAGAGCTCCGGGGCCTGGGGGGAGAAAAACCCCTCGGCGATCATGTCCAGCACCTTTTTCAGTTCCGGGTTGTGGCTGTAATAGTCCCGCGGGTTGTAGCCGCGCCGGCGGATGGCCCCGACTTCGTCGGCGGTGAGCCCGAAGATGAACATGTTCTCCGGCCCGACCTCTTCCCGCATCTCGATGTTGGCACCGTCCAGGGTGCCGATGGTGAGGGCGCCGTTCAGGGCGAACTTCATGTTGCCGGTGCCGGACGCCTCGGTCCCGGCGGTGGAAATCTGCTGGGAGAGATCGGAGGCCGGGAAGATCTTCTCTGCCAGGGAGACGCTGTAATTGGCCAGGAACACCACCTTGAGCCGGTTGCGGACATCCGGGTCATCGTTCACCACATTGCCCACGGCATTGATCAGGTTGATGATCAGCTTGGCGATGAAATAGGAGGGGGCCGCCTTGCCGCTGAAGATGACGGTCCGGGGCACCACGTCCCGGTCGGGGTTCTCCTTGATCCGGTTGTACAGCGTAATGACATGAAGGACGTTCAGAAGCTGCCGCTTGTACTCGTGGATCCGTTTCACCTGGCAGTCGAAGAGGGAATCCACATCTACCGAGATCCGGTTGTGATGGGCGATGCACCTGGCCAGCTTTTCCTTGTTGGCCCGCTTCACCTGCTGCCAGCGTGCCACAAAGACCGGATCTTCGGCAAGAGGAACCAGGTTTTTCATCTCAAAAAGATCGGTGATCCACCCTTCGCCGATATATTCGCTGATCAGGGCGGAGAGGGGAGTATTGGACTTCTTCAGCCAGCGTCGCTGGGTGATGCCGTTGGTCTTGTTGTTGAACCGTTCAGGGTACATCTCGTAGAAATCCTTGAAGAGGGCGTTCTTCAGGATCTCGCTGTGCAGCGCCGCCACGCCGTTGACCGAGTGGCTGGCAACGATGCAGAGATGGGCCGTGCGGACCTTCCGTTCCCAGTTTTCCTCGATGATCGACATCCTTGCCGCGCGGTCGTTGTCGCCGGGGAAGCGTTTGCGCACCTCTTCCAGAAAGCGGTTGTTGATCTCGTAAATGATCATCAGGTGGCGCGGCAGGATCTGCTCGAAGAACCAGACCGGCCATTTTTCCAGGGCTTCGGGAAGGATGGTGTGGTTGGTGTAGGCGAAGATCTTGCTGGTGATATTCCAGGCATCGTCCCAGTCCAGTTTTTCCAGGTCGATGAGAACCCGCATCAATTCCGGCACTGCCAGCGACGGGTGGGTGTCGTTCAGCTGGATTGCCACCTTTTCCGGCAGGAGCTTCATGTCCTTGTGCATCTTCTTGAAGCGGTAGAGTACATCGTGGACCGTGGCCGAGGCAAGGAAGTATTCCTGCTTGAAGCGGAGTTCCTTTCCTTCAAGGACGTTGTCGGCCGGGTAGAGGACCTTGGAGATGTTTTCCGAGAGCATCTTCTTTTCCACGGCGCGGATGTAGTTCCCCTCGTTGAAGAACTTGAGATCGAATTCGCGGCTGGACTTGGCGCTCCAGAGCCGCATGGTGTTCACCGTGTTGTTCCGGTAGCCGGGGATCGGGGTGTCATAGGCCATGGCCATGACATCTTCGGTATCGACCCAGTTGTGGACCGTGCGTCCGTGACGATCGGTGGTGGTGATCACCTTGCCGTAGAATTTGACCGGATGGAGGTGCTCCTGGCGGTCCATTTCCCAGGGATTACGGTAGCGGAGCCAGTTGTCGGGGAGCTCCATCTGTGCGCCGTCCACGATCTTCTGGCGGAAGATGCCGTATTCGTAGCGGATGCCGTAGCCATAGGCCGGGATGCTCATGGTGGCCATGGAGTCGAGGAAACAGGCTGCCAGGCGTCCCAGGCCGCCGTTGCCGAGCCCGGCATCCTGCTCGTCGTCGATGATCTCTTCGAAATTGTACCCCAGCGAGGTCATGGCCTCCCGGAACTCGTCGTAGATCCCCAGGTTGATCAGGCTGTTCTCCAGGGTCCGCCCCATCAGGAATTCCATGGAGATGTAGTAGACCCGCTTCTGGTCGCTGTTGTAGTAGGCCTGCTGGGTGTCGAGCCAGCGTTCCACCATCCGGTCGCGTACCGCGTAGGCCAGGGCATTGTAGATGTCGTAGCGGCTTGCCGAATACTTGTCCTTGCCCAGGTTGTATTCCAGGTGTTCGAGAAAGGCCTTGATGACCAGCATCATGCTGTCCAGTTCGGCGGTCTCCATCTGTCCTTCAGGTAGGTAATCCATGCAGGCCCTCTGTGAGTTGGCGGTTTTCAATTGCGGAAGTCTGAATCATCACTCATTATAGCGGCAATCACCGGAATTTCCATTGGACAGAAAAAATGAACTGTGCTAGTTAGTTTCCGTCCGGAAAGGGTTCTTTTCCGCCCTGGCGGTGTCAAGCTTCGCGCAGTGCCTGCCGGGGCGAACAATTCAGTTGCTCTTCAGCCGCACCGCCACGATAGGAGCGCATCCATGAAACGGGTTGCCATTGTCGCCAAGATGCACGATCCGCGCTGCCAGGTGGTTGCCGGGGAGCTGGTAACCTGGCTGAAGGCGCGCGGGGTGCCGACGCTGGTGGAGGCCCACCTGGCCCATCATCTCGGCCTCCCCGACGGCATCGAGAAGGATGCCATAGCGGAACAGGCCGATCTGGTGGTCGTGCTGGGGGGGGACGGTACCCTCATTTCGGCAGCCCGCCTCATCGGCGGTCGCAACATCCCGATCCTGGGGGTCAACCTGGGGAGTCTCGGCTTCCTCACCGAGATCACCCTGGACGAGCTCTACCCGATCGTCGAAGACTGTCTGCAGGGAGAGTACAGCGTTTCGGAACGGATGATGCTCGACTCCACCGTGCTGCGTAGCGGCGAGGAGATCGCCCGCCATCAGGTGCTCAACGACATCGTCATCAACAAGGGGGCCCTGGCGCGGATCATCGACCTGGAGACCCTGGTCAACAGCCACCATCTCACCACCTTCAAGGCCGATGGTCTGATCATATCCACCCCCACCGGTTCCACCGGCTATTCGCTCTCCGCGGGCGGACCGATCATCCATCCTGCCATGAACTGCCTGGTGATCACCCCGATCTGCCCCCACACACTCACCAACCGGCCCATCGTGGTTGCCGACGACGCCCTGATCAACATCACCGTCAAGTCTCTGGAGGACGAGGATATATTTCTTACCCTCGACGGCCAGGTTGGGGTAGAATTGAAAAGCGGCGACATGATCATGGTCCGCCGGGCCCAGCACTGTTCGCGGCTGGTCAGTTCCAAGACCAGGGACTTTTTCGAGGTGTTGCGGACAAAGCTGAAATGGGGCGAACGGTAAAATTCCCTGCATATAATTGATTGCCTATGCTGACCGACCTGAACATCAAGAATATCGCCATCATCGACACCCTGCACGTGGCTTTCGGTCCGGGGCTCAATCTCCTCACCGGCGAGACCGGCGCCGGCAAGTCGATCATCGTCGATGCCGTGTCGCTCCTCATGGGGGGGCGTGCCAGCAGCGAGCTGATCCGGTCCGGTGCCGAAGAGGCAACGGTGGAGGCGGTGTTCGATCTTAACGGCCGGCCGGAGCTGCAGGCATTCCTTGCCGAAAACGGGATCGAAGGGGACGGCGAACTCCTGGTGAAACGGGTCGTGGCCAAGACCGGCAAGAACCGGATCTTTCTCAACGGCGGTCTGGCAACCCTCGGCGTCCTGACCGAGGTCGCCCGCCGCTGCATCAACATCTACGGCCAGCACGAGGCCCAGACCCTGCTGAAACCGGACAACCACCTGCTCCTCTTCGACGATTTCGCCGGATGCACCGCTCTCCGCCAGGAGTACGGGAACCTGTACGCCCGCTATCGCCAGACAGAGCGGGAACTGGCCGAGCTGGACGAGGGGGAGAGGGAACGGGAGCGGCGGATCGACCTGTTGAGCTTCCAGTCGACGGAGATCGCCGATGCCCGGCTGCAGGCCGGCGAAGAAGAGGAACTGGAGCGGGAGCGGCAGCTGTTAGTCCATGCCGAGCGCCTGATGGGCGCTGCCCAGGGGGCCTATGAACTGCTCTATGGCGGAGACGCGCCGCTTCTGGGGCTTTTGAAGGGGGCGGCATCCGGGATCGGCGATGTGACGGCGCTGGACCCCCGGCTTGCCCCGGTCAGGGAGTCCCTGGAAGGTGCCTATCTCCAGCTGGAGGACACGGCGCTGACGCTGCGTGACTATGCCGGCCGCATCGAGGCGGACCCTGCCCGACTGCAGCAGCTTGACGACCGGCTCGACCTCATCGGCAGGCTGCAAAAGAAATATGCACCGACCGTCGAGGAGCTTCTTGCTTTCAAAGAGGCGATCGACAACGAACTGGCCCAGCTCGGCTCCGTTGCTGCCGCACGGGGCGAGCTGGAGTCCCGGCTGGCGGAACTCGGCCGGTGCATGGCCGAGCAGGGGAAGCTGCTTTCCGCTGCCCGGCAAGAGGCGGCCGGCACCCTCGGCAAGGCAATGGCGCGAGAGATGGCGGATCTTGCCATGCCACATGCCATCTTTGCCGTATCGTTTGAAGAGCTGAACGAGCCGCGCTCGACGGGTCTGGAGCGGGTCGAGTTTCTCTTTTCCCCCAATCCGGGGGAGCCGCCACGACCCTTGGCCCGCATCGCCTCGGGTGGAGAGCTGTCACGGCTCATGCTGGCCTTGAAGCAGCTTCATCCCGAGAGCGACGTCCCGACCCTGGTCTTCGACGAGGTCGATACCGGCATCGGCGGGGCCACCTCGGCCCTGGTGGGGCAGAAGCTCAAGCGGGTTGCCGCGGGCCAGCAGGTCCTCTGCATCACCCATCTCCCCCAGGTTGCAGCCTTTGCCGACCGCCATTACCGTGTCGGCAAGGGACAGGACGAGGGGCGCACGGTCACCAGGGTAGCACTGCTCTCAGCCGAGCAACGGATCGCCGAGATAGCACGGATGCTCGGCGGAGTCACCATCACCGACACGACCCGAGAGCATGCACGGGAATTGATAGAGGAGGCACAGCGCCATGCTTCGTAAAGCACAGATCAAGGATGTCAAACCGATCCAGAAACTGCTCACCCATTTTGCCAGCAGGGGGGACATGCTCTCCCGCTCGCTTTCCGAACTCTACGAAGCGATCCGCGACTTTTTCGTCATCGAGGAGGATGGCCAGATACTCGGCACGGCGGCGCTGCATATCGTCTGGGACGATCTTGCCGAGGTCCGTTCCGTAGCTGTTGCGGAAGAGGCGGGAGGGAAGGGGATCGGCAGTCAGGTGGTGCAGGCGTGTATCGACGAGGCCCGCGCCCTGGGGCTGAAGCGGGTCTTCTGTCTCACCTACAAGCCGGATTTCTTTGCACGCTTTGGTTTCCGCATCGTGGACAAATCCGAACTCCCCCACAAGGTCTGGGGCGATTGCGTCAAGTGCGTCAAGTTTCCCGACTGCGACGAGATCGCCATGATCATGGATCTCTGACCCCGTATGTCCACCGTGTATCCTGACGGCGCCCACTTCCGCCTGCTCTCCTCCCCTTCACGAACCTTCCTGATGCGGCTACTATCCTGCCGTTCCATCGTGCCCCCCCACTTTTTCCCGCAATGAAATATCCCAGTATATGGAGAATTAACTGGATGATGCGACGTTGTTCAAATATTTTTGTCAATAATATTCGACGTGTTACGAACTGAAATTTTTTTTATATTTTATGTTGCGTACTAAATATAAAGTTGTTATATTTTCTTCACGCTGCTTCCCGGGTGATCACGCATTTCACTGCTCGGGCGATATTCACGCAGGTACTCGACGGGCTGGCCATGAACAGGAAAATACTCTACAGCTCCATCATTCTGGCTTCGTTTTTCCTGGTTTTCCTGGGGATGCGCAATCCGTTTCTCTCAGGGGGGGGGGCTCCAAAACAGCGTCCCCGCGCCGTACTAGAAAGCATATCGAAAAAGTCAGTTGAAGTCGTACAGCAGCTGCAGGTTGATTTTGTCCTCCCGCATCAGAGTCCCGTTCTCGTCAGAATCCAATGTGTCGGGTTCCTCTCCTCGATTGATGAGTTTTCCTTCTCGACGTTCACTCCCTCGCTGCAACACGCCTCCCGTGCCCCTCCCATTCCTTTTCCCCTGAGCGCCTGATCAATTTTCTCCTCGTTTTGCCTGTGACATAGGGGGACAGCTGCGGAGAATCTCTGCGGCTGTCCGTGGTAGTGTATCCCGACATCGGTTCGGTACGGACTCCCATTTACCAGGCGTTGCCAGGTTTTCCACCTGGACAGGAGAGGTGCATTGTTTTGGCATGATCTCGCGCTCTGCGGCTCTCAGACAGTTATATATCTGATGAAAAGCGAATTGATGAGGTCTGGCCATGATACGAAAAATCAACCCGGATTATTCCATACGTTCTATTGACGTCGTTTTCGACGTACTCGAATTGATACTCGCCTCGGAATCAGGGCACATTTCGCTGCCGCACCTCTGTTCTCAATTGCACATTTCCAGGAACAAGGCGTTTCGCCTGATGGCTACCCTTGAAATGCGAGGAATGGTCGAACGCGACCAGCTCAGCGGCACGTACCGGCTCGGGATCAGTGCTGTCGGTCTTTCCCAAAAAATTCTCAACAAATCCACAATCATCACCTATGCCCATCCCGTCATGGAAGAGCTGGCGAAAAAGCACGATGAAGCGGTCTACATGACCGTGCTGAAGGATGATGAGGTCATGTTCCTGGATATGGTCGACTGCAGGCAGAAAGTCAAGGCGGCACCTCTGGTCGGTCAGCGGTTCCCCTTCTTCAGTAACGCGGCTGGCAAGGCCATCAAGGCCCTGGAATGCAGAGACACGAATTCCAATGTCAAGCGGGGGAGGCGCAGAAAAGCTCCGTGCAATCTGCGGCTGCTCGAATCAGAGCTTGACGACATCCGGAAAAAGGGGGTCGCCGTAGACCGTAACGGCCTGGGAGATGGGATAATCAGCGTTGCCGTTGCGGTCAAGGACTATGCCGGCAAGGTGGTAGGCGCCATCACCATGCTGGCACCTTCATTCAGGATGCTCGCCGACCGGCTGGAAACCGAGATCATCCCCTCCTTGCAGGAAGGAGCTGAGATGCTTTCGGAACGATTCGGTTATGCCCGAGGATAACTGACTTCGTTTCACCATCATATACGAAAGGAGGGAGATTTCAGAATCGGGTTGAATTGCGGGAACGGGACGCCGCTTCTCGAACACATTTTCATGCGAAAGGAGTAACAGCCATGGCACAGAAGCAGTACGACTGGACAGCCATTGCCAAAAACCCGAAGTTCGTCGAGCTTCACAGAAAGAAATCCGCCTTTCTTTTCGGCTGGTGGATTTTCTCCACCGTGTACTACTTCCTCCTCCCCATCGGCGCGGCCTATGCGCCGGGGCTCTTCAAGATCAAGGTGATCGGGCCGGTCAACTTCGGCTACCTGTTCGCCCTCTCCCAGTTCTTCGTCTCCTGGGGACTGGCCATTTACTATGCCCACGTTGCCAACAAAGACTTCGACCGGCTGACTCGCGAGCTGGTGGACGAGCTCAAATAGGAAAGGAGGAAAGGACACATGAAAAAACTGTTCGTCGCATTGACCCTGGCCCTTTCCGTGGGCTCCGTCGCCTTTGCCGAGCCGGCCAAGGCCCCTGACACCACCAACGCTTCGGCCGTAACCGCGCCCGCAGCCACCACCCCGGCCGCACCCGCGGCCATGCAGCAGACCGCTACCCCGGCACCGGCAGCACCGGTCAAGACTGAAATCAAGGCCAACAAGGCCATCACCATTACCATGTTCGTGGCCATCGTTGCCATCACCATGGGGGTCGTTGTCTGGTCGGCCAAGAAGACCAAATCGGCAGCGGACTTCTATGCGGCCGGCGGCGGGATCACCGGCACCCAGAACGGCTGGGCCATCGCCGGCGACTACATGTCGGCAGCCTCGTTCCTGGGGATTTCCGGTCTGATCTCGCTTTACGGCTATGACGGCTTCATGTACTCGGTGGGGTGGCTGGTCGCCTACATCACCGTGCTCCTGATCATCGCCGAGCCCTGCCGCAACGCCGGCAAGTACACCCTGGGGGACATCCTTTCCTTCAGGACCGAGCCGAAGCCGGTGCGCGCCGTGGCCGCTCTCTCAACGGTTGTTGTCTCCACCTTCTACCTCACCGCCCAGATGGTCGGTGCCGGCAAGCTGATGCAGCTCCTGATCGGTGTCCCCTACAAGACCGCCATCATCGGCGTCGGCATCCTGATGGTCGGCTACGTCGTCTTCGGCGGCATGACCGCCACCACCTGGGTCCAGATCATCAAGGCCGGCCTGCTCATGTCCGGTGCAGCGCTCCTGTCGATTCTGGTTGCAGCAAAATCAGGATTTAACCCGATCCAGTTTTTCACCGACATCGCCACCAGCCCGAACATCATCGAGCACGTACAGAAGGTAGTCCTCAAAGACCCGCTGCCGGTGCCCGGTTTCGACTACGGCCAGCGCTTCCTTGAGCCGGGCCTCTTCCTGAAGGCACCGCTCGACCAGATCTCCCTCGGCATGGCCCTGGTGCTCGGCACCGCCGGCATGCCGCACATCCTGATGCGCTTCTTCACCGTGCCGACGGCCCAGGCCGCCCGCAAGTCGGTCATCATCGCCATGTTCATCATCGGTTCTTTCTATATCCTGACCACCCTGCTCGGCTTCGGCGCCGCCATCCACGTAACCCCGCAGGCGATCAGCGGAATCGGCAAAGGTGGTAACATGGCCGCCATGATGCTCGCCCAGAAAATGGGCGGCGACATCGCCCCGGTGATCGGCGACATCTTCCTCGCCTTCCTCTGCGCTGTTGCCTTCGCCACCATTCTGGCGGTGGTCTCCGGCCTGGTGCTGGCAGCCTCCGCAGCCATTGCCCATGACGTTTATGTCAATGTTTTCAAGGACGGCCATGCCGACCAGCACGAGCAGGTTATGGCTGCCCGCGTTACCTCCCTGTTCGTCGGTGCCGCCGGCATCATGATCGGCATCGCGGCAGAGAAATCCAACGTAGCCCACCTGGTGGCACTGGCTTTTGCCGTTGCCTCCTCCGGTAACCTGCCGGTCGTCTTCATGTCGCTGTTCTGGCGCAAGTTCAACACTGCCGGCGTCATCTCCGGCCTGGTAGTCGGAACTGTGGCCGCTATCGCTCTGGTGATGGTCTCCCCGAACATGACCTATCCGAAGAAGGTTGCTGCCGACGCCCAGAAGATATTCACTACCCTGGAGAAAAAACAAGCTGAAGGGACTGTGCTCAACGCTAAGCAGCTAAAAGATATGGAAAAAGCCAAGGCCGACTACGAGAAGAACAAGGACGGCAAATCCATGCTGGGCCTGGATGCACCGCTCTTCCCGTTGAAGAACCCGGGCATCATCTCCATTCCTCTTGGCTTCCTGGCCGCCATCATCGGCTGCCTGGCGTTCCCGAGCCGCAAGTCCGAAGAGATGTTCGACGAGATCTACGTCCGCCAGAACACCGGCATCGGCATGGCCAAGGCCATCGATCATTGATGTAACGACAAGGTAGTGTGATGAAATGAAGGGGAGGCCATGCCTCCCCTTTTTTTGTGTGGGTATGTACTGCAGGGATGTGATCCCGATGGGAACGTCGATCCGACGTGTTGTCGGCTCCGGTGTTTCGGTCCGAGGGTTATTTCATCCAGTAGGTCGCCCGCTCGGGGATGTCCCACAGTTCCCGTTCGATCAGCGAATCAGCGACCCCCTTGTAGCCCGGATAGATTGTTGCCGCGTTTATCCCTTCCTGGTTGAGCAACCGAAGCAGTTTCCTCGCCTCGGAACTGGGCAGCTTGAAGTGCCCCATTACCGGGTCCGCGCAACGCAGGGCTTTCCATTCCTTTTCAATGAGGATGTTCACCGGTTTGCAGTTCACCGGTTTGGGGAATGCGGTCCTGGTAAGCATTTCCGTTGTAAAGATGCCACCCTGGGCATGCAGGTTGGGATTCGAGGCATGGGGCGCCGTGACTATGTAAACGGACGTGTTTAAGCCGCCAGGAAATGCCGTGTTTGCTACCCAGTCGAGATTCAGGGCCCATACACTGAGGAATTGTGCGCTGGCCTTCTCGACAGCCTTCTTTGCCGCGAAATACGCCGCGACAAGCGGCTTGTCGCTCCAGTCCAACAGACGCGTGTGCACGCCGTAATGCTGTGCCAGGGCAAGGAGTGGCAGCAGTTCATCGATCGGCCATCCCTGACTCGTGATCTTCTTTTCGAGTTGTTGCCACCCTTTGGGTGTCCGGAGCAGGTTGCTGTCCACAGGCGCAAGAAGCCCCTGGGCGTCGATGGACCAGTAAAATTCGTGCAGCCTTCGGAACTCGGCTTCTATTTGCTCCTGGTTGGTCGGCTGGACCCCTTTCTTCGGGGCAAAGGTATAGCCGAGCTTTGCCGCAGGGGAACTGCGCAACGCGCTGGGGATGAGGGTAAAATCGTCGTTCCAGAGCCCCCGGAATACCCAGAACTGGCGGGTGCCCCGCCAGAGTTCATGTGTGGGCCTCAGTTTTTCCAGCATATCTTCTGCTGACGTGCAGGTGTAATGCTCTATGGCAGACGACATTTGCAGCTCCTCCGTAGGACCTTCTCATTTCATCGGATCTCATGTAATGGACGTGTCGATGGCCGGCAGGGAAGGTGAGACGCTGGGCCGCTGAAATGGTACGCGTCGTTTCATGGCCATTTCTCACCAGTCGGCAAAAACGGTTTGCCCTTGGGAGAAAAGTATAACCATTGCGGGAAGTTTTTCCACTTTTGGGGTGCACACGACGCTGCAGATCAGCGCAAGGGGGGGCAGCAGGCGTTGCGGTGGCCGCACCGGCTACCATAATCGCGTGCCCAGGTGCACAGCATCTCCCCCGAACCGCTGCCGAGGTCGAGCACTCGGGTCCCCGATTCCAGACGTAGCGCCGCTCCGAGAGTAGCAAGCTTTTCGGGTGTGAACGGGTTATGGATGCGGTGAGCACTTTCGGTGATAGTGAAGATCCGTGGAATGTCCATTTAGGGAAATCTCCAGATGGGTGTGAGTAGATTCGGTCTCGGCCTATGGGCTGAGGCTGGCCAGCCTTCGGCTGGTCTTGCCGATTGGGCTGTTCTTCTTGTCTTTTCATTTGACATGGTGTAGCCAGCAGGATACAGTTTGTCTATGGTTGAAATCCGCAAAACCGAACATTTTGCCAACTGGCTTGACAACCTACGCGATATCCAAGCCAAGGCTCGTGTCCTTGTCAGGATTGAACGACTTGCCTCCGGGAATGCAGGAGACGTTAAGCCGGTCGGGGAGGGTGTCTCGGAAATGCGAATCAACTACGGTCCGGGTTATCGAGTTTATTTTATCCAACGCGGCAGCGAATTGATCATCCTTTTGGCCGGTGGCGATAAAGGTAGCCAGTCTAAGGACATTAAATCAGCAATTCAGCTTGCACAGAATCTATAGGAGTTGAAAATGCCCAAAACAACAACCAGCCGATATGATGTTGCCGAACACCTCAGAACTCCGGAAGAAATGGCGGCCTATCTTGAAGCATCTTTCGAAGAGGCAAATGGCGATGCCGCTTTCATTGCCAAAGCCCTGGGCGACATAGCCCGTGCCAAGGGGATGTCTCAAGTGGCTCGTGATGCCGGTCTTTCTCGTGAAAGCCTCTATAAAGCCCTTTCAGGGGAGCGGGTTCCAGGATTTGATACGATTCTCAAAATTATTTCAGCGCTTGGCCTCAAACTGCATGCAGAAGCCAGGTAACGTCTTAACTACATATTGACCAGTTAGCAGTAGTTCCCAATATTGGCAACCAGCTCCTGGTATAAGGAATTAATTTCACATATAGGGGACACGATTTGTTCCTTATACCGGGAATTTTGACGTTATTTTGCACTTATCAAAAGCTACCGATATAGGTAATTCACTCCCTCTATCGGTAATCGATAAATCCCAAACCTCTCTGTTACCGGCGGCCTATCCTCAGCAGAATCCACTTCTCTTATTCCATAACTCCCGATTCTCCATCCTTTTACCCCGGATTCAGGTTCCAAGAGGATTTCATCCACCCGTCAATCCCGCGTCATCCCTTTCTTGACGGACTTGATGTACTTGCCGAAGTCACGATCCTTCTTTCTCTTCTCGGCGTGGGACATCTGGTAGAATGCAGCCTCTTCCTTAAGCTTGCAATAGTTCTCGTAGTGGTCCCGGTCGATCTCGCCGGCGCTCAGGGCTGCGTGGACGGCGCAGCCAGGTTCGCCGCTATGGCTGCAGTCCCGGTAGCGGCAGCGGGATGCGAGGTCGGTAATGTCGATGAAGCCGCCGTCGATGCCGTCTTCCGCATTGAGGATTCCGAACTCGCGCATGCCGGGGTTGTCGATGACCAGTGCACCGCTTTGGAGGAGGATCAGCTCCCGGCGGACGGTGGTGTGCCGCCCTTCGCCGGTGGCGCTGACGTCGTTTGTTTCGCACAGCTCCCGGCCGATCAGTTCGTTGATGATCGTGCTCTTGCCGACTCCCGACGAGCCGACAAAGCAATAGGTCTTGCCGGGCACCAATGTCTGCTTCAGGTCGTCGATCCCCTCTCTGGTGACGTTACTCAGGGTCAGTACCGGCGCGGTGACGCCGAGGGCACGAATCCGTGAAAGCTGGTCGGCTACTATGTCAGGCTCGACCAGGTCTGTCTTGGTCAATAGGACGCATGGCTCGGCGCCGCCGTCCCGCACCATGACCAGATAGCGCTCAAGCCGGTTCGGGTTGAAATCGAAGTGGCAGGACTGTACGATGATGACGTAATCGACGTTGGCCGCAATCATCTGGGCTTCCGTCGACCCGCCTGCCGCCTTGCGGCGCAGGCTCGTCCTGCGGTCGAGCAGGGCATGGATGAGCCCGAAGTCGTCGTCCGGGCTCTTCTCTACACAGACCCAGTCGCCGACGCAGGGGAGCTCTTCTGATTGCCGGTGACGGTAGAGGTAGCTGCCCGCCAGTTTTGCCCGGAATGCACCCGTGTCGTTCAGGAGCACCAGCTGGTCGCGGTCCACAGCTGCCACCCGCGCCAGCATCTCAATTGGCCTGCCTTCCCGTATCGACAGCGCTTCAAACCAGGGGTCCCACCCTAACTTTTCAAGGCCCATTTCCCTCATTCCCATCTGACAAAGCTGATCTTCATGATACCGGGGCTCGGCCCGACCTGTTCCCGCAGCTTGATGATGGCAATCTTGCCGCGACTGGTGCGGACGCAGAAAAAGCGGTTTTCCGGCAGTCTGTCCACCGGGAAGCGCTGGGTGGCGAAGTTTGCGGCGGCACAGACCTGGTAGTCGACCCGCTGGGTGGAGACTGCCATCGCAGCGCCGTTTTGCGGGGTCAGGTAGCGCTCCGTCGCCGTTTGTGCCTCGAACCAGAAGTCCGCATCGTTTTGTGTCACCCTTCCCGTATCCAGGTCGAACTGATAGGTCTGCCGAACATCCAGATTCCCCCTGGCAGCCACCTTGCGGGCAGGCTGTGCCGAATCCCCTGTCGCATCGCCCGGAGCAGGCGCTACGGCGACCAGCAGGTCCACCGCTGTCCCCCGCTGCGCCTGGGAGCCGCCCCTGATCTTCTGGTCGAGGACTGTTCCGGGGCGTGCCGCATCGGTGGGGCGCGTTTTTTCGGCACCCGGCCGAAGCCCTGCGGCCACCAGAACCTGTACCGCCCGTTCCAGGGGTTGGCGCACGACATTCGGTACCGTCACCAGCGCCGGTTCAGGCGACCGAACCGCAGTGACCAGGCGTACCGGCTTTCCCCGTGCAATCGTGCTGCCGGACCGCGGCGACTGCGAGATGACGGTCCCCGGCCTGGCTGTGGCGGATTCGCGTTCCTCGACGTCTCCCGCAACCAGCCCTGCCTTTTTCAAAATGGCGACGGCCCGGTCCAGGGTTTGCCCGGTGAGATTCGGCACGGTGACGACGCCGGGCCTGGCAGGTCCCGGCGCTGTTCCCGTCGCAGGATCTGCCGGCGTGCCGGTCTCCTTCGGGGTTGTAGCCGTTTCGGCTGCCGTGCCCTTTTCACCGGGTGGCGCAACGGTGGTGCCGGTTGGCTGCGATGTCGTCGTGGTCGTTTGTGCCGGTGGTCCCTTGAACACCCGGACAAAGGCATCGCGGAACGATTCTATGCTGGAAAGCAGCCCGGTCAGCGCTACGACCACTGCCGTGATCGAGCTGATCACCCAGTTGAGACGGAACTTCTGTTTTGGCAGAGCAGGTTTCGGTTCGGTCGTTTCCGGCTGGGGAGCAGCGGCTGTTGCTCCGTTCAGGATTCGTCCCAGGGTGCCTGTCAGTTGTGTCAGTTCCGCTTCCCAGTGGCTCTCGCCGATCTCGATCGGATTGCGGCGGGCCAGTTGTTTTAAGTCTTCCGGGAGGTTTGACTCGGCGGGCATGGCCGCGTTCTGCACCAGCACCGGAACCACCCTGATCTTGCGCCGCAGGGCCGTTCCTACCTCCAGGCGGACAATGTCCTGCGGGTCGTCCAGACAGCGCTTGCCGGCGGCATCGACGCACCCCAGCCACTTCCTGTCGATCACGACCAGGAGCACGGCGCACGAGCCGACGGTCCGGTCGACGGCCTCCGCAATATCCAGGCCCGGTTCGACTGCCGAGACATCAATGAAGACCCGGTTTCTGCCAAATTTCTCGCACAGCCGGTCATAGATCCGGCCGGCGTGGCCGGCACTCTCTTCCCTGCGGTAGCTGATCAAGATCGTGTCCATGATTAAGCCCCTGATCTGATTCGTAGTACATGAGAATTGTCCGATGGTGACTGTAAAAATATACTCACCGGCAGACAGTCTGTAAAATGATATTCCAAGAAAATTCTCATAATGCGACGAGGTGCATGCCGGATGTGCGGAATCGCCCCGGATAATGCGATTATCGCGCTGTAACAGTTGCCGGGTTGAGTATTGGGGAAAGACCGGCTATAGTCTAGTTTCTGGAAACGGCTCTTTTCCGGAAAACAGCGGCAGGAGGGTGTCATGGAACTGCACGAGATCGTCGAACGGATAGAATCGCTCCTCAAGGGGCGTGCTCTGGATGGCTGGGAGATCATGGCCGGGGCGTCGCGCAACCTCTCCATCGAGGTGAAGGATCAGACAGTGGATACCTTCCGCTGCTCCGCTCCGGTGGGGGTAAGCGTGCGGGTGCTCAAGGGGCAGGGGCTCGGGTTCTCCTACGCGACCAGCATGGACGAAAAGGACCTTTCCCGCATGATCGACAATGCCCTGGTGGGTGCGGCAACCCAGACCCCTGACGCATGCAACGGGCTCCCCCTTCCCCAGGAATACCCCGCATTGGCTGGGCTGTTCGACCCGGAGCTGGCAGCGGTTCCGGAAGAGGAAAAGATCGGCCGGGCCATGGCCCTGGAGCGCCTGACCCTGGCGGCCGACCCGCGCGTGAAGCGGGTCAGGAAGAGCAGCTACGGCGAAAACGCCTACAGCGTGGCGATCAGGAACTCGCTGGGGGTGAACGGAAGCTACCGCGGCACCTCGGTCTCTTCCAGCATCGCCGTGGTGGCCGAGGCCGAGGGAGACTCCCAGATGGGGTGGGACTTCGGGTTCAGCACCGCCTTTTCCGGGGTGAGCGTGGACGAGATCGCCGCCAGAGCCGCAGTGAAGGCCACCGGCCTCCTGGGTGCCCGGAAGATCCCCACCATGCGCTGCCCCGCGGTCATGGACAGCCATGTTGCCGGAGAGATCCTGGAGGTGCTGGCGCCGTCGTTTCTGGCCGAGAGCGTCCAGAAGGGGAAATCGCTTCTGGACGGCAAGCTGGGGCAACAGCTCTTTTCGCCGCTGCTCAGGATTCGCGACGACGGCACCCTGGCCGGGGGGATGGCTACCGCTCCGTTTGACGGCGAGGGGGTGCCGTGCCGCGACAACGTGGTCGTGGAGGAGGGGAGACTGCTGAGATTCCTCTACGACAGCTACTGCGGCTGCAAGGACGGCTGCGCATCGACCGGCAATGCGGTTCGCGGCGGGGCAAAGGGGCTGCCCCACATGGGGGTGACCAATTTCTTTATCGAGAATGGCACCACCCCTGCGGCGCAGCTGCTGGCAGGGATCAACAGAGGCATTCTCCTCACCGACGTGATCGGCATGCATACGGCCAATGCGATCTCCGGGGATTTCTCGGTCGGTGCTGCCGGGTTTCTCATCGAAAACGGCGTGGTGACGGTTCCGGTCAAGGGGATCGCCATCTCCGGCAACATCCAGGAACTGTTCAGGGCTGTCGAGGGGGTGGGGGACGATCTCCGCTTCTTCGGCACCGTTGCGTCCCCCTCCCTGTTGCTGGGCGCCCTCGACGTGAGTGGCGCATAGCAATATTGCTGGTATAGTAATATCCATATTACGATCAGCAACGGTGCCGCCGACGGCTCCGTGCCTACTACCCATGCTGTCGCCAGGGGAAACCCGCCGGTCAGACGGCGCAAGGAGATGCCATGAAACGGATGATGATGCTGGTGTTACTGCTGGGACTCGTTGCCTTTGGTGCAGGCGCTGCCTGGGCAGCTACCGTCGAACCGCCTGCCGACTGCGTTCACTGCGGCATGAATCGCACCACGTTCAGTCACAGCCGGATGCTCATCGAGTATGCCGACGGCACCAGTGTCGGGACCTGCAGCATCAACTGCGTCGCAGTCGACCTGGCCGCAAACCCCGGCAAGAAGGTGAAGGCGGTTAAAGTAGCGGATTACAACACCAAGGAACTCATCGACGCCAAGACCGCTACCTGGGTCATGGGGGGGAGCAAGAAGGGTGTCATGACCATGGAGCCCAAGTGGGCATTTGCCGCCAAGGCCGATGCGGAGAAGTTCGTCAAGGAGTTCGGCGGCACCATCGTTACCTATGACGCAGCGCTCAAGGCCGCGTCCAAGTCTCCCAAGCAGGGGAAAAAGAAGCCCGTCATGATGCCGCACGGGCATGAAGAGATGCACCATTGAGACGCCCGATCCCCTATCTTCTGACCATTTTGTGCGTGGTCCTGGTGGCGTCCCTGGGCTGGGCCACCCCGGCCAAAGGGCCGAAGAAGCCGGCCGGAGCCGATAAGTGCCCGGTCTGCGGGATGTTCGTAGCGAAATTCCCCGATTTTGCCGCCCAGATCCAGTACAACGACGGCAGCACGGTCTTTTTCGACGGGGCGAAGGACATGTTCAAATACCTGCAGAAACCGGCGGAATATCGCAAGGTTAAGCAGGGGGTGAACATGACGGGGTTGTTTGTCACCGACTACTACAGCCTTGTCCCGGTGGACGGCATTAGTGCCTGGTATGTTTCCGGCAGCGACGTCTACGGTCCCATGGGGCGTGAACTCGTCCCCTTTGCCAGGGAAAAGGATGCCCGCGAATTCATGAAGGATCACAAGGGGAAGCGTCTCCTCCGTTTCAGGGAGGTCACGCCCCAGGTGGTGAAGGATCTGGATTGATGACGATCCGTCCCGTTACCCGGTTCATGGCGCTCCTTGCCTGCCTGACCATTCTCCTGTCCCTGTTGCTCGTTTCCGGGCGGTGGCGCGTTGCCGCCGCCCGGAGCGAGGTCGACCGGATGGCGCTCCTTGCCGGGGATCTCCGGCTCACCGACCTCTGTCTCTTCACTGAGGCGAACTATACCCGTCATCCCTCCATGGCCGACCTTTCCACCCCATTCCAGAGCTCCCCCGGTGCTCTGGAACATTTCCCCTCCGGCTCGCTCCTGCAGCCTCCCCCTCATCTCACCGGAGGCGTTGTCAGACGTGATTGAACGACAGCGACATATCATCGATTTCACCCTGGCGGCGCTTGTGCGGCGCAAGGGGAAGAACGGCGCCCTGCTCTGCGTCTATATCCTGGTTGTCTTCCTCCTGGCGTCGGTGATGTTTTTCGCCCATGCACTCCGTCACGAGGCCCGGCTGATCCTACGCGACGCCCCGGAGATCATTGTCCAGCGCACGCTTACCGGTCGCCTGCAGCCGATTCCCCTTGCCTATGCCGAAAAGATCGCCGCTATCCGCGGTGTGATGTCGGTAACGCCGCGGCTCTGGGGGTACTACTATGATGGGAACTTCGGGGCCAACTATACCCTCATGGTCCCGGACCACGATGCCCCGGCACCGGGAGAGATCGCCATCGGCAGCGGCATTGCGCGGATGCGCAACCTCTTTGCGAACGATGCCGTAAGCTTCACCGGTTTTGACGGACAGCTCCTGAGCTACCAGGTGGCCAGGGTCCTCGACGAGCCGTCCCAGCTCCTCACGGCAGACCTGATCCTCATGTCCGAGGCGGACTATCGCGCCCTGTCCGGTATTCCCGCCGGCTTTGCCACCGATCTGGCCCTGACGGTGCGCAATCAGAACGAATTCACCACTATCGCGGAAAAGATCGTCCGGCTTCTGCCCGACTGCCGCCCCATCGTCCGGACCGAGATCGAGCGGACCTACGATGCGGTCTTCAGCTGGCGTTCCGGGCTGCTGCTGGTGATCTTCGCCGCCGGGGGGCTGGCCTTCATCATCTTTGCCTGGGACAAGGCAAGCGGCCTCTCTGCCGAGGAGCGCAAGGAGATCGGCATCCTCAAGGCGATCGGCTGGGAGACCTCGGACATTCTGCTGATGAAATTCTGGGAGGGGCAGGTCATCTCCCTGACCGCCTTCCTGGTCGGGACCATCCTGGCGTACCTCCACGTCTTCCATGCCTCCTCGGCCCTGTTTCTGCCGGTCCTCAAGGGGTGGTCCACGCTCTATCCCGAGTTCCGCCTCATCCCGTACATCGACTTGGGCCAGCTGGCGACCCTGTTCCTGTTCACCGTGCTCCCCTACACGGTGGCGACCATCATCCCCTCGTGGCAGGCGGCAACCGTCGACCCCGATGCGGTCATGCGCTCGTGAGGTGCCAACGATGATAGAGGTGGTCGAGGTTACCAAGGTCTTCAATCAGGGCAAGTCCAATGAATTCAAGGCGTTGCGGGAGGTTTCGCTGCAGGTGCGGCTGGGGGAAGTGACGGTGCTCAAGGGGCCGAGCGGCTCGGGCAAGACCACCCTGCTCAGCCTGCTCGGCTGCATGGCGCGTCCCACGGCCGGCCGCATCTTCCTTTCGGGCCGGGAGATCACCTCGCTGCCGGAGCGGTTCCTCACTGGCATCCGGCGGACCACCTTCGGCTTCATCTTCCAGCAGTTCAACCTGATCAAGGGGCTCTCGGTGCTGGACAACGTCATGGCACCGGCCTATCCCACCGACGAGCGGTTTGCGGCCCTCAACCGGCGCGCCCTCGACACCCTGGCCCTGTTCGACCTGCAGCAGAAGGCGGATGCCCGCATCGAGTGGCTTTCGGGGGGGGAGGCGCAGCGGGTCGCCATCGCCAGGGCGCTCATCAACAACCCGACCATTGTCGTTGCCGACGAGCCGACCGCCCACCTGGACACCAGGCTCTCCCACGAGTTCATGGCGATCATGGGGCGGCTCCGGGACGAGGGGAAGACCATCCTGATGGCGAGCCACGATCCGATCGTCTACGAGGCACAGCTGGTGGACCGGATCATCGAGATGCGCGACGGCCGGGTGACCGATCCCCGGCCCTGATCTGCCATTGGGGATGCGGATGCAGCGGCTTTTCAGAAAAGATTCTGGATGTAGCGGGTAAGAGTCTCGCGGCTGGCGGCACCTAACAGCTTGTGTTTGATGGTGCCGCTTCTGTCGATGAAAAAGGTTGCCGGCAGGCCGGTCAGGCCGAACCTGACCCAGACCGCGCGGTTTTTGTCCAGAAGCACCGGGTAGGAGACACCCGTCTGCTCGATGAACTCCTTCGCCTGTTCACGCGAATCCCCCACATTGACGGCAAAGATCTTCAGCCCCTTGCGGCTGTTGCTCCGATAGAGTGCATCCATGGCCGGCATCTCGTCCAGGCAGAAATGGCAGGCGGTGTTCCAGAAATGGATCACCATCGGAGAGCCGGCGCCCTCCTGAGGGAGGCTGTGCGTCCTGCCGGAGAGGTCTGGGAGCGAGAGGGAAGGGGGGGGCGACCCGACCCTGACGGTCGCCCTTTCGGCGGCAAGGGCGCTGCCGGCCAGGGTGAGCGGGCCGGCAGCGGTCAGCAGCATGGCTGCTGCGAGCATCAGGAAGCTGGAACGGGCGATGGGTCGGTTCAGGTGCATCGGGTTCTCCTCAAGCGGTTATGGCGCGGTTTGGACCGGCGACAGCCCCTCAGGGGGGGTGGTGCGTAGCGCACGGCCTTTCCAGAGTTCGTAGATCACGGGATAGACCAGCAGTTCCAGCAGGAACGAGGTGAAGATGCCGCCGATGAGCGGCGCCGCGATATGCTTCATCACGTCGGCTCCGGTTCCAGTGGCCCACATGATCGGCACCAGGCCGAGGAACATGGTGGCGGTGGTCATGAATTTGGGCCTGATCCGTTTCACTGCCCCTTCGATGATCGCCTCGCGAAGCTGGGCGCGGGTTTGCAGTCTCCCGCTCTTGCGGGCTTCTTCGTAGGCAAGGTCCAGGTAGAGCAGCATGAAGACCCCGGTCTCGGCATCGACGCCGAGCAGGGCGATCAGGCCGACCCAGACCCCGACGCTCAGGTGATAGCCGAGGAGCCAGAGGAGGAGGACGGCCCCCACCGCCGAGAACGGGACCGCCAGCATGACGATGGCCGTCTTCACTGCCGAGCGGGTGTTCAGGTAGAGCAGCCCGACGATGAGCAGGAGCGTTATCGGCACCACCATGGTCAGACGCTCTTTCACCCGCTCCATCGCCTCGTACTGGCCGCTCCAGGTCACCGCATACCCCGGCGGCAGCTCGATCTTCTTCAACAGCGGGGTCGCCTCGTCGATATACCCCTGCGGATCGCGGTCCGCCAGGTCGATGTAGACATAGCCGGTCAGCAGGCCATCTTCGTTGCGGATCATGGAGGGGCCGCTCGTGACGCTCACCTCGGCCAGTTCACCCAGCGGTACCTGCCGCTTTCCCCCTTCCACCGGTACCAGCACCTTCTTCAGGCCATTCAGGTCGGCGCGGAAATCCCTCTGATAGCGCACATTGACCGAGTATCGCTCCCGCCCCTGAAAGGCCGTGGTGACGTTGTCGCCGCCGATGGCGCTCTGCACTACCCCCTGGGCCTCATCCATGGAGAGACCGTAGCGGGCCAGCTCCTCACGGTTCCAGGTGATGTCCAGGAAATAGCCGCCGCCGGTCCGTTCGGCAAAGACGCTGCGGGTGCCCCGCACCGTGCGGAGCGTTGCCTCGACCTGGCTGCCGATTTCCTCCATCTCCAGGAGGTTTGCGCCGCTGATCTTCAGCCCCAGCGGGGTGCGGATGCCGGTGGTGAGCATGTCGATGCGCCCCTTGATCGGCATGGTCCAGGCATTGGAGAGGCCGGGGAGTTTCAGCGCCTCGTTCATCTGCTCGATCAGCGCGGCCGTTGAGATCCGGTCCGGGGTGATCCGGCGCAGGACCACCTTCAGCCACTCCGGCGCCCAGGCCGAATACCAGGTGTCCACGCTGCGCCACTGCTCCTTCGGCTTCAGGGTGATCACCGTTTCCAGCATGGAAAGGGGGGCAGGATCGGTGGAGGTCTCGGCCCGACCCGCCTTTCCCAGCACCTGGTCCACCTCGGGGAACTGCCTGATGATCCGGTCGGTCACCTGCAGCAGTTTCTGCGCCTCTCCCACCGAGATCCCCGGCATGGTGGTCGGCATGTAGAGCAGGCTCCCCTCGTCCAGTGGGGGCATGAACTCCGAGCCGAGCCGTAGGGCAAGCGGGGTGACGGCGACGATGCTGAGCAGCGCTCCCCCCAGGATCACCCATTTCTTTCGCAGGGCCCAGGCCGCGACTGGCTCGTAGGCGCGGATCAGGAGCCGGCTGAGCGGATGTTCCTGTTCGGGCTTGAAAGGGGCGGCGGTGAAGAGATTGAGCAGGCGGCTCAATGGCCGGGGCTTGAAGGAGAATTGACGGGTATGGGTCAGCATGACCCGCAGCGCCGGATCGAGGGTGATGGTCAGAAACGCGGCTACCACCATGGCGAGGGTCTTGGTATAGGCCAGCGGCTTGAAGAGCCGCCCTTCCTGGGCCTCCAGGGAGAAGATCGGCAGGAAGGAGACGGCGATCACCAGCAGGGCGAAGAAGCTGGGCCCTCCCACCTCCTTGATGGCGGAGAGGACGATGGAGCGCTGGTCTCCCACCCGTCCCCGCAGCTCCCAGGCTTCCAGCTTCTTGTGGGTCTGCTCCACCACCACGATGGCGGCATCCACCAGGGCGCCGATGGCGATGGCGATGCCCCCCAGCGACATGATGTTGGCATTGACCCCCATCAGCCGCAGCGGGATGAAGGAGATCAACACGGCAAAGGGGATGGTGATGGCCGGGATCAGGGCGCTGGGAGGATGCCAGAGGAAGACGAACACCACCAGCACCACCGTGATGATCACCTCCAGCAGGGTCGAGGTGAGGGTATCGATGGAGCGCCGGATCAGCTCGGAGCGGTCGTAGACCGGCACGATCTTCATGCCGGCGGGCAGCCCCGGCTCGATCTCCCGGATGCGCGCTTTGACCCGGTCGATCACCGTAAGGGCGTTTTCCCCCTGGCGCATGACCACGATTCCCGAAACCACGTCGCCGGTGCCGTTCAGGTCGGCCACGCCGCGGCGAATGTCGGGGCCGATGGTGACGCTGCCCAGGTCCTTCACCCGGATCGGCGTGCCACCCCCTTCGTTCACCGAGACGACGATATTGCCGAAATCCTCCAGGGTCCGGGCATACCCCCGGCCGCGCACCATGTATTCGGTGCCGCCGAATTCCAGGAGCCTGCCGCCTGTCTCGCTGTTGCCGGTCCGTACCGCCTCTGCCACCCGGTTGATGGAGATGCCGTACAGCTGGAGCCGGTTGGGGTCCACGTTCACCTGGTACTGCCGGGCATAGCCACCGATGGGGGCCACCTCGGCCACCCCCGGCACCGCCTTCAGGTAGTAGCGGAGATACCAGTCCTGATAGGAGCGGATATCGGCCAAGCTTTTCGTGCCGGTAGTGTCGACCAGGGCGTACTGGTAGACCCAGCCCAGCCCGGTAGCATCGGGACCGAGTTCGGTCCGTACCCCCTGTGGCAGGCGGGGAAGGACGGCGGAGAGATACTCCTGGGTCCGCGAACGGGCCCAGTAGATATCGGTCCCCTCCTCGAAGATGACATAGACAAAGGAATAGCCGAAGTCGGAGAAGCCCCGGACAGTCTTTACTTTGGGGGCGCCGAGCATGGCCGAGACAACGGGATAGGTGACCTGGTCCTCGATGATATCGGGGCTGCGATCCCAGCGTGAATAGATGATCACCTGGGTGTCGGAGAGATCGGGAATGGCGTCCATCGGGAGATGGCGTAGCGACCACCAGCCCCAGACCGCCGCGATGACCGCGATGATCAGGACAAGAAAGCGGTTATGGGCGCAGAACTCGATGACGCGATCAATCATGTGAATGCTCTGCTCCCTGCATGGGCGGCATGGGGGGTGGCTGTGGTGCGGGCTTCCCTGCAGGCATGGCCGGCATCGACTGCATGGGAGCAGCTTCTTTTCCCATCGGCATAGGCATCTGCATCGATTCCTGCATTGACCCCGTGTGTGTCATACCCTCATCTGCAGGCGACTTCGCCTTTTTCCCGGCAGCGGGCATGGTGCCCATACTACCCTTGTTGGCGGGCATCTCCATGGCGCCGTGGTCATGCCCTGCGCCATGCATGTCGTGCATCGGCGCTGCAGTCGGCTTGGCTCCCGGCGATCCGGTGGTGGAAGAGGGCTTGCCTCCCTTTTTCAGAAAATCCCTTTTGCAGGTGTCCGAACAGAAATAATAGGTGGTGCCGCCGGATTCCAGGAAGTTGCCGGCAGCGCGCGCCTTTGCCTCATCTACGTACATGCCGCAGGACGGGTCAAGGCTGGCCGGGCCGGTGATCCCCGATGCGGCCGTCTTCATCCGGCTTTCCGAGTCGATGAGGAAGGTGCCGGAGACCACAATCCGTTCGCCTGGTTTGAGCCCGGAAACGATCTCCACCCGGTTGCCGAAGCTCCGGCCGGTTTCCACCTCGCGCGGTTCGAAGAGACCGGCGCTCTTTTCGACAAAGACGGTCTTTTTCAGACCGGAGTCGAGCACCGCCTCGCTGGGAACCGCAAGCATTTCCGGTAGGGAAACCGGCAGCTCCACATCCACGAACATGTCCGGGCGGAGGATGTAGCCGGGGTTGTCCAGCTCCAGCCTCACCTTTAGCGTCCTGCTGGCGGCATCGAAGAGCGGCGGTACTTTTGAGACCCGTGCCGTAAAGGTCCGGTTCCTGCCCGGGAGCGAGACCGTCACCAGTCTGCCCGGTTTCATCTGATCGACCTCGGCGCCATAGGTATCGACCAGGATCCAGATCCGGGAGATATCGGCGATCCGGTACAGCTCCTTGCCCCGCTCGAAACGCTGCCCCGGCGATACGTTCCGGACGAGGACGAGCCCGTTGGCCGGCGAATCGATATCGATGTTCTCCGTGTACTTGCGGGTTTTGATCATCTCTGCGATCTGCCGGTCTCCCATTCCCAGGTTGCGCAGGGAATCCCGGTACTGTTTGAGGCTCAGGTTGAACTGCTGCATCTGGTCCTTCTGCTGCTGGTTGGCTGCGGGGCTCCCCCCCTGGACCCGGTCCATGGAGGTAAGAGCGTAGAGGAGTGCCTGGCCGGCGGAGAGGAATTCCGAACTGTAGAAGGTCGCCAGCACTTCGTTTTTGCGGACAAAACTGCCGGTGGTATTGCTGCCGACCGAGGTGATCCAGCCGTCGATGGTGGCATTGATGACGTATGTCCGCATTTCATCGACAGCGACACGCCCCGGTAGCCGCAACAGCTGGCTGCCGGCGCTCTTCTCCACTGTGGCCAACTTGACGCCGATGATCTGGAGTTTTTCCGGTGACACCCGGACCGTACCGGGAGGGAGAGCGGTGTCACTCTTACCGACGGTGCCGTCAGCGTAGACCGGTTCCAGCGGCATGCCGCAGTCGGGTGCGATCCCCGGCTTGTCCGAGGTGTAGGAGGGGTGCATCGGGTCCACATAGTGGAGGATCTTCCGGCCTGCAGCAGTGGAAGCCGTGCCGGAACTGCGATAGCTGATCCATGCCCCGGCCAGGAAGGAGACCCCCATCAGCAGCAGGATGACGAGGATGACCAGGCGTCTGTTCATGAATCTGTACCCTTGTCTATGGCAGGAGCGGTCCCGGTTGCGTCTGTTTTATCGGGTGTGGCCACCTCCCATACATGGAATTCGCCGTCAAAGGCCAGCCGGGCCCGGTGGTCGGTGTAGGTCGCCATCAGCCGGTTAACCAGGAGGAGGCAGTTCTCTGCCGAGGGCTGGTCGGGTGGGATGGAGAGAAAGGCGTCCACCACGGCCTTGAGGACGCCGCCGCAGTCGATCGGTTCTTCCAGGTAGTGAATCCCCTGAGCGATGAGGAGCGAGGCATCGAGGATGACATCGAGCGGGGGGAGCTGCTGTGCGGCCAGGACCTCCTCGGCAAGGGTGAGGCTTTCTCTGAGCTGTTTCCGGGCTTCCTTCGGCGACAGTTCAAGCTGCCAGTGGCCGATAAACCAGTCACAGGCGGCATTGAGGGCCGGGATGACCAGCAGGAAGAGGCGCTTGTTTTCCTGGGGGGCGAACTGGCTGGTTGCCGAGAAGACCGGGTGGACCTTTTCGCAGAAATAGGCGTGTCCCAGCTCGTGCAGATAGTCAAGGTCGCTGCTCTTGTTGTGCAGTTTGTCCGGCATCAGGATAATATGGGATTGGGTGCGGGGATAGGAGACCACGCGGATCACCGGCATCTCGTGGGGCTGTTCGAGGACCGGCCATTCAAGCTCGCTACGCACCTGTCTTATGAGGCTCTTCAAGGACTTCTTTTTCATCGTTTTCTCCGGAGTAGGATCTGTCTGCCTGTTGCCAGGGATAGAAAAAAGAGTAGAGATTCCTTCCCCGTTGTCAAGCTTTGCCATGCCTGCATGGGCAGATGAAAAAAGCCCCGGTGCCGAGGCGCCGGGGCTGGCAACTGCCATGAATGAGCAGGACGGAGGGGTAACCCCCGTCACGATCAGGTTGCGGTGATAGTCACCGATGATTTCAGCCCGGTGCTGTCGGTTACGGTGTAAGTGAGCTTGATCGGTGCTGCCGGCGCAATGACCAGTGTCGGCAGTGTCACGTCGAAGCCGGTTGCGGTGGTGACCGCAGCAGGGGCCGGGTAACCGGCATCGCTGGAGGTTGCTACGATAGAGGCGATGGTGCTGCCGGCCGCCAGGGTGACGGCAAAGCTGAGCAGCGGTGTAGCCGGTGCGCCGGTAACCGTGGCAGCGGCGGAGGTCGGCAGGATGTTCGGCCGTTGCGGGTTCACTCCGGTGATGACTAGCGGCCGCATCATGTCGTGTTCTTCGTGCTCCAGGATGTGGCAGTGGTACACGAACTCGTTGGCCTGCGGGATGACCGTTGCTGCCGCGCCCATGGGCCGGTCGCTGAACGGTACGGTGAACGGCACCGCTGACATGTCCCACTTGAAGATCACGGAGGTGACCTCGCCTGGGTTCATTCTGACGGTTTCTTTCCATCCCATCTCGTTTGGCTCTGGTCCGCGGGCGACACCGGTGGGGGTGAACCTGCCCGAAACCACCTTGAAGGGCTGGCGGGAAATGACCTGGCAGTCCTGCAGGTGGAAGTGGATCGGGTGGGTATCCGCGGTCAGGTTGAAAATTCGCCATACCTCGGTGGTGCCGGCGGCGATGACTTCCGTGGCCGGTGCCAGGTAGTCGAGGCCGAAGCCCTTGCCGACCAGGGCTGGTTTGGTGGTGCCAATAGTCTGACGCAGACGGCCGTAGACATCGAAGTCTTCGTTCAGGGTCAGGTCGCGTAACGGCGTGCCTGCCGGCACGGTCAACGGGCCACCTGCTACGGCTGCGGGTGTGGCGAGCGGTGGCGGATCCATTGGCGGCAGAGTCGGCAAGCCAACCTGCGGATCGACAACGGTACCTGCCTTCACCCGGAAACGGAGTATGTTTCTCGTGTCGATGGTCGATCCGAGCACGGCTGCTGGGGTTGCCGGGTTGCCGGCAAAGTAGTCGTTGCTGGGCGGACCGGCAGGGAATGGGCCTGGGGCGTCGTTGTAGAAGACGAACTCGGTGCCGGGCGCGTAAGCGCTGAAGTCGATAATGAAATCGGCACGCTCGGCGCAGCCGATGATCAGGTTACCGGTAAAGGTTGCCGGGTTGAAGGGGACAAAGCCTCCCGGGAAGACGACCGGAGCCTGGAGGTAGCCAGCTTCCGTGCCGATCTGGATGATCTGCGGCCCCGGCAGCGGTGCTGCGGCAACGGCGACGTTGGCGACATAGTCGTACTGGCTGGCAGGGGCAAGCGTCTTCGGATCGGTGACGACTTCGCAGTTCGGCTGTACCTGCAGCATGCTGATGTTGAGGAACCGCGCATTGCAGGCGTTGAGCAGCATGAAGCGGAAGCGGCGCGGTTCCACCTCGACCACCGGGGCGACCGTGCCGTTGCAGAGCATGGTGTCGCCGAAGAATTCCGGGATGCAGGATGGATTGGGAGGAGTCAGGTAACCACGCCCTTTTTTGAGTCTGAAGAGTTTCGGGTCGTAGATATGCTCGTACCAGAGGCTGCCGGGGGTCTGCGCCCGTGCCGGGGCAACCGTTGCCCAGGTGGGATCGGTGACCAGGGTGCCGTTTACCGGATCGCCGTTGACGAAGACCTTGTCCTGGTAGACCAGCGGGATGAGACTGGTGACCGGCGGGATGGAGGTGCCGAGCGCCTGCTCTTGGGCCAGGTCGAGGCAGAGATAGCCGGTCGCCACGCCGGCATAGGCATTGATACGGGTGATGCCGTGGGCATGGTCATGGTACCACATGAGCCGGGTGCTCTGGTCGTTGGTGTAGTAGTAGTCGGCCTGGCCAAGGACCATCGGATCGGCTGTGTCGAACAGGCTGCCCGGGCCGTTCTTGAAGCTGAGCCCGGTGCCGCCGGCATTGTTGGGAGTCCACCAGTCGAACGGGCCGCCGTCGCTGATCCAGGGGATGAAACCACCATGGAGGTGAACGGCAATCCTGTTCTGCGCAACACCGAGACCGGTACCGGGGATGGAATTGTCCACCGGGATAATGTGGGTTGCGGGGAGAGTGTTGGTCATGCGGATTCTGGTTGCCGTGCCGCGGGCTGCAATAATAGCTCCACCCAGATGACGCTTCACCGGGTTGTTGGTGTCATGGTAGCCCCAGAGGGTGGTCGGACCCATGTCGGGGTGCAACTGGTCGGTGAATTCGCTCGCCGTCACGTTGTACTTCAGGGTGTCAGCAAAGGCCGGGTCGGGAGTCCCGTCGAGAACCGGGATGCCGCCCGGATCGTTGGCATAGAATGCCGTGTTGGGTATCAGCCCCAGTACCATGGGGGGAAGCGCCAACCCACGCAGCAGGTAGGACCGGCTCTTCAGGAGCGCCGGGCTCTGGGCGATGGCTTGGGCATTGTTCGTTCCCAGCCAGCGAACCGGCATCGGCAGCATGGTTGCGCCAGCGGCCAGGGCACTGATCTGGAGGAACTTTCTTCGGGAGATTCCTTTTCCGTTCTGTTCGGATGCGGCCATGTCCTTATCTCCTCTCAAACTTAAAATATGAATCGCGTAGTCTTGTTGGTGAGATAAAAAGGATCATTTTTGTCTCATTCATCTATCCTACCCGAAATGGGTGGGTGGGATAGATAAAGATTCACTACTGTTTGCTGCTTCTAAACCTGCGTACCAGCCCGAATCCTGCAATCCCGATTCCGATAAGGGCAAATGTCGACGGTTCGGGAACTGCTGAATATGCCATTGTGTCGGCTCCGAGTATGAGCACGTCGCCAGTGGACATGAGAGCTTCGAATTCCGGAGTCAACATGTTTCCAGTGGCATTAGCCGGATCAAAATATGAATCAACAAAATACGTAAAAGGAGAGCTGTTCGTTTCCAGATTCAAAGCGGTGTTTACTGCAAAGGTCCAGAAGGCAGATACTCCGGAGAGCACGTCGCCTGCGGTGGAATCGTAAGCACCAAATTCCAGGATATTGCTGGTAGTGTCAAAAGACAGATACAGAGAATCGGTAAAGTTGCCGGCAAATTGGTTGTAGGCAATGGTATTCGCTGGCTCGGGGTATGCGTCAGGTCCGAGCGTAACGGAACCGGACAGACCGAGGATATAGGTGATGCCGCTTATGGATGTTTTGTCTACGGATGAGGATGCGTCTGACTGCAGAGTAATGTTGTAGGCCACCTCATTGAATACCGGATCACCGCCGTTCAGGTCTCCATACCCGTATCCACTCAGGGTATATGATGAGGGAATTGCCAGGGCTGTTGATGCCCAGAGACCACAGATGAGAAGGGCTATGGCAAGTACGGAACCGATGGAACGTTGTGTTTTCATGATGTTACCTCCTTGAAAGAAGTGGAGCTGCATCCGGCAGCTTCCTGAATTGAATCTTATTCCCTATGTGTCGTGGTGAAGCGATCTTCCATACAAAAAGAGTCCTGTTACCCACCTTAAGCAATTGCGGTGCCATCAGTAAAACGCTGTGTGAACTCGCTGATTTTCTTAAGTGCCAAATCCGTTACTACCTGTTTCATCGAGGATTATGCCATTAGAATGTAAAAATTCCCGACCGGGTGGATTGGATACAGCGTGAGGGATTTCATACGGTACTTGTCTGAGAATCATAAATATAACCAGATATAATTATTATGCTAAGAAGTATGTTTCCGCATGCAACGAGTGTAAATGGTGTATGCACATACCAAAAACAGCTTCATTTGTCGTGTAAACAATACCAACATTACGATATTGTAATTATGTTTTAATAAGTTTTCCGATTGTGGTATCCGGTGTATTGTGTTAGGTATTTCAGTGGGTTAACGTTTATTGCGGAGATGGCTGCACCGATGGGACGTGACGACCGAGGAGGGAATGTGGAGGAGATAATCGATTTGCGCAGCGACACCGTGACCCGGCCCTCTGCGGCAATGCGCCGGGCCATGGCAGAGGCCGAGGTGGGGGACGATGTCTATGCCGAGGACCCGACAGTCAACCGGCTGGAGAGGCAAGCTGCGGAGCTTTCAGGAATGGAGGCGGCCCTTTTCGTTGCCAGCGGTACCCAGGGGAACCTCCTGGCGCTGCTGTCCCATTGCGCCCGGGGAGATGAATATATTGCCGGGCAGACGGCCCACTGTTATCGCTGGGAAGGGGGAGGCGGCGCGGTATTCGGCGGTATCCAGCCGCAGCCGCTGGATTTCGAACCGGACGGCACCCTCGACCCGGACCGGATCGAGGCGGCGATCAAGCCGGACGACTGCCACTATGCGCGGACCAGGCTGGTCTGCCTGGAGAACACCCAGGCCGGCAAGGTGCTCCCGCTCGGTTATTTCCCCCGCCTGCGCGCATTGGCTGACCGTCACCGGCTCAGGCTCCACCTGGATGGTGCCCGGCTCTTCAATGCCGCGGTGAAGCTGGGGGTGCCGGTTGATGCGATCACCTGCCATCTGGATACGGTCAACATCTGCCTCTCCAAGGGGTTGGGTGCTCCCGTGGGTTCGGTCCTGTGCGGTGACCGCGAGGTGATCGCTACGGCACGCCGCTGGCGCAAGGTGGCCGGGGGAGGAATGCGCCAGGCCGGTATCCTGGCGGCTGCGGGAATCTTCGCCCTGGAGCGCAACGTGGCGCGCCTAGCCGATGACCATGTCCATGCGCGGCTTTTGGCTGAGGGGTTGGCCGGTATCGACGAACTGGAGGTCGACCCGGCAGAGGTCCAGACCAACATGCTCTTTGTGACCGTTGCCAAGGGGGACCCTGCGGAGCTGGAGCGTCACCTGCAGGAGCAGGGAATTATCATCCGCGCCGGTCGAACCCTGCGGATGGTCACCCACCTTGACGTGACAGAGCAAGGGATCGTGAGGGCGGTCAGGGAGTTCAAGGCGTTTTTCAGGCGATAGGCAGAACGCGGCTGCCTTTGCGGTTTAACCGTTTTGCGCCGGGAACTTCCTGGAGAGCTGCGATTGACAAGCCGAGAGTAGATTCAGGAAAGGGGGGAGCTGCAGGCAGCCCCCCTTTTCCAGTTTCGATCGCTGCAGAACCGTTGTAATGAGGCCAAGACCCGGTACACTGTGCAGTGAGAGCCCATCTGTTGGGAGGAGTTGTCATGAATCAGTCGATATGGAAACCCCTGATCATCTTTTTCGTCATGATTGCGGCCATGAACCTGCTCTATGCCGCGCTCGTCCAGCAGAAGGGGGCTGGTGAGATCAGTTACAGCCGCTTCCGCCAGGAACTGGCCCAGGACAACATCAAATCGGTTGCCATGAAAGGGCATTCGGTCAAGGGGGAATTCCGGCGAAAGATCACCGTGGAACTGACAGTGCAGGGGGGGACTGTGAAACGGGAGCTGACCGCATTCCTTACGGTGCTTCCCGCCATTGCCGATCCCACGCTCATGACCGACCTCTCTGCCCGCAATGTCGAGGTGACCGCCATCTCCACCGAGCCGTCACCGCTTCTCAATGCCCTCATCTATACCCTTCCCTGGATTCTCATCATTGCCATATGGTTCATCGGCATGCGCAGCGCCAAAGCGCAGGGACCCGGCTCGTTTCTGGGCGGGTTTGCCCGTTCCGGGGCACGGGTCTATCCGGTCGGCGAGCAGGTCAAGGTGACCTTCGACGATGTGGCGGGCATGGAGAGCAGCAAGCAGGAGTTGAAGGAGATCGTCGACTACCTGAAGGACCCGAAGCGGTTTCAGAGCCTGGGAGGGAAGGTCCCCAAGGGGGTCCTGCTGGTCGGGCCGCCGGGAACCGGCAAGACCCTGCTGGCGCGGGCAGTTGCCGGGGAGGCCGGGGTAGCCTTTTTCTCCATTTCCGCCTCCCAGTTCATCGAGATGTTTGTCGGCGTTGGCGCCAGCCGGGTGCGTGATCTCTTTGCCAGCGCCAAGAAGTCCGCACCGAGCATCATCTTCATCGACGAGCTCGATGCCGTGGGGCGGAGCCGCGGCGCCGGGTTCGGCGGCGGCCACGACGAGCGCGAACAGACCCTGAACCAACTCCTTTCCGAGATGGATGGATTCGATCAGCATGAGGAGGTCATTGTCCTTTCGGCGACCAACCGCCCCGATGTCCTCGATCCGGCGCTGCTCCGTCCCGGCCGCTTCGACCGGCATGTGGTGATCGAGCGTCCCGACTGGCGGGACCGGGAAAAGATCCTCCAGGTGCATGTCAGGAAGATCCCGCTCGACCCTGCCGTGGACCTGGCCATCATCGCCCGTGGAACGCCGGGAATGACCGGCGCCGACCTGGAAAACCTGGTCAATGAGGCAGCCATCACGGCTGCACGCGAGCAGGCCGAGAAGGTGACGCTGGACCACCTGGAGCGGGCCAAGGACAAGATCCTGATGGGGGGGGAACGGAAGATGGTCATCTCTCCCCTGGAGAAACGGATCACCGCCTACCACGAGGCAGGCCACACCTTGGTGGCAAAGTATCTTCCGGGCACCGATCCGATCCACAAGGTGACCATCATCCCACGCGGCATGGCCCTGGGGATTACCCAGCAGCTTCCCGAGGACGACCGTTACCACTATCCCAAAAGCTATCTGGAGAGCAGGCTGGCCGTGGCACTGGGGGGGCGGATGGCGGAGCGGCTGGTGTTCGGCGAGGTCTCTACCGGGGCCCAGAGCGACCTGAAGATGGTGACCGATCTGGCGGAGAAGATGGTCTGCCAGTGGGGGATGAGCGACAAGGTGGGGCCCATGACCTTCAGCCGGGGAGAGGAGCACCCGTTCCTGGGACGAAAGCTGGCGGAGGAGAAGAGTTTTTCCGAGGAGATGGCATGGCTGATCGATCAGGAGATTTCTGTCATCATCCGGCAGGCTGAGGAGAAGGCCGAGCAGCTCCTGGTGGCCAATCGGCCCAAGCTGGACCTTTTGGCGGCTGCGCTGCAGGAAGAGGAGACCCTGGACGGTGCTCGGGTCGAGCAGATTCTGGCAAAGGGCTGAAATGGCCGTAAAAACAGCGGGCAGACCTTCGGGGGAGCTGGTAACGGCAAAACAGACATTCGTATCGACTTTTGTGTCAACCTCCGGCCGTTTGTTGCGTTGTAAAATATATCAATTTGCAGAACGAAAGGAGATTGGCAATGATGCGATTATGGCAGAAGATGGCTCTGGTTGCGGTGTCGGTGGGTATGGCAGCGCTTTCCGTGGAAGCCTTTGCCCAGACAGCAGAACAGGATACTGCTCCGGTCGTGAAACGTGGAACGGGACGGATGGCGAGGGATACGGTGGCAAAGCGGCTCGGTCATCTGACCCGACGCCTCGGCCTCACTCCGGAGCAGCGCGCAGAGATCAAGCCGATCCTGGAAGCGGAAGCGGTTCAACTGAGGGCGATCCGCGCAGACGGTGGTCTGACAAGGGATGAGCGGCGACAGAAGATCCAGGCGCAGCATGATGCAACCTACGACAAGATCCATACGTTCCTGACCCCGGAACAGCAGCAGAAACACGATGCCCTGCGCGATGAATTCCGCGAACGGCGCCGTCCGACCTCGGCAAAACCTGCTCCGGCCGGACAGTAACGGCAACTCTCCCCTCCGGCCTTTTCCCACCTTCGTGATTCTGAAGGAATGAGGAGACTCGCTGCGGACCGATAAAAAAAGCCCCCGGCGTTCCAACAAGGAGCGCCGGGGGCTTTTTGGGTCTTGAGAGAGTGGCACGCAACGTGCCGCAATCGTTAATGCTCTGCTATTCACCCAGATAGGTGTAACCGAGCAGCGTCTTGTCCAGAAGTTCGAGGAAATGGCTGCTCTCCTCGATGGAGACCTTGCGCAGGGCCACGTTTTTCTCCAGGGTGTGGCGTACGTGCTTGAGGATCTCCGGTCCCTTATACTGGACGTATTTGAGGCTTTCCCAGGTGGCGTCGCCGTTGATGACCGTGTCGATCTGGTAGCCGGTCCGCTTGTTGAAGGTGACATGGACGGCGTTGGTGTCGCCGAACAGGTTGTGCATGTCCCCCAGGATCTCCTGGTAGGCTCCGATGAGGAAGAAGCCGATGAAGTAGGACTCCCCCTTGCGGATCTTGTGCAGCGGCAGGAACTTGGTCCGCCCCTGCTCGCCGACGAAACTGGTGATCTCGCCGTCCGAATCGCAGGTGATGTCGGCTATCGAGGCCATGACATCGGGTCGCTGGTTCAGCCGCTGGATCGGCACGATGGGGAAGAGCTGGTCGATGGCCCAGGAGTCGGGGATCGACTGGAAGAGGGAGAAGTTGGCAAAATAGGTCTGGCGCAGGCTCAGGTGGAAATTCTGCAGCTCCTCCGGGATCGGCCTGATCTTTTCCACGATGCTGTTGATCTTGCGCAGGATCTTGCTGTAGAGCCACTCGGCGATTGCCCGGTCGTTGAGGGTTAGGTAGCCCAGGTTGAAGAGGCTCACCGCTTCCTGGATGAGCTGTACCGTGTCGTGGTAGTCTTCGCGAAGGGAATAGCGGTCGATGCTCTTGTAGATGTCCAACAGTTTCTTGACCGTTGGGGCGAGCTTCTCGGCGCTGTTCAGCATCTCCTCGAAATCGGGCATGGTGTTGGAGGTGTTGGTGTCCAGCACGTTGGTGACCAGTACCGAGTAGTGGGCGACCGTTGCCCGGCCCGATTCGGAGATGATGTTGGGGCATTCCACCCCGGCATCTTCGCAGATGTTCTTGATTTGGTAGATGACGTCGTTGGCGTATTCCTCGATGGAGTAGTTGACGCTGGAGAAATAGCTGGACTTGGAGCCGTCGTAATCGACCCCCAGGCCGCCGCCGATATCCACGTATTCGATGCCGACGCCGAGCTTCTTCATCTCGGTGTAGATCCGGGTCCCTTCGATGAGGGCACTCTTGATCTTGTCGATCTTGGTGATCTGGCTGCCGATGTGGAAGTGGAGGAGCTTTACGCAGTCGATGAGACCGTGCTCCTCCAGCATGCCGATGGCGGCGATGATCTCGGACATGCGAAGGCCGAACTTGGCATCCTCGCCCCCCGAGGTGGCCCACTTGCCGGTCCCCTTGGAGGAGAGCTTGACGCGGATCCCCAGTTTCGGCATGATGCCGGTCTTCTTGGAGATGGCAATGATCTTTTCCAGCTCGAACATCTTCTCCACCACGATGGTGATGTCGTAGCCGATCTTGGTGGCGTAGAGGACCGTCTCGATGTATTCGGTGTCCTTGTAGCCGTTGCAGATGATCGGGATGCCGTTGCCGGTGGCAAAGGAGATGCCGATCACCAGTTCCGGCTTGGAACCGACCTCCAGGCCGATGTTGTAACGCTTGCCGTACTGGGCGATCGCCTCGACCACCTGGCGCTGCTGGTTCACCTTGACCGGGTAGAAGGTCTGGTAGCGGGCAGGGTAGTCGTTTTCCTGGATGGCGTTCTTGAACACGCGGTTGATGCTGGCAATCCGCCCCTGGAGGACGTCCATGAAGCGGAGGAGGATCGGGGGCTTGATCTTCCGTTTGATCAGGTCGTCGATGAGCGCCCGCAGGTCGATGGAGTGCTTGGAGGTCGGCGAGGGGTGGACGCAGACGTTCCCCTTCTTATTGATGGAGAAGAGGTCAGCCCCCCAGTTGTCCAGGTTGTAGATTTTGGCGGAATCATTAATCGACCATCGCTCCATATACTCTCCTAGGGCGGTGCCATATTCGCGCCCTGACGCCGCCGATTCGTCGGTCCGCTCCTCGGCGTAGCGCTGCTACGCCTGCGGCCGGCCCTCCTCATCGACGCCGTCATCATCGCGAATCTGTCACCGCTGTGGTGTCGTCTAAATCGTAAGCCTTGCTTTTTCCCCAGGGGCGGGAGATTTTGATTCGGTCTGCGACCTCGCCCTGCGGGCAGCCTTCGCTGTCCAATTTGCTTCGCAAATTGTGGCCAGATCGGCGTCGGCCCGCAGAAACCGTGCCGAAACGTAGCAGCGCTGCGTTGAGGCGGGGTTTCGAGGACACGGCGTCGAGATGGTCGGAAGATATCGCCCCCCCTAAGACAGCCTGCACTTGAAGTCTTCGTACCCAAAGCTTCGCACCACCTTCAACTCGCCGGTTTCTGGCTCATAGGTGCAGATGGATGGGTGCCGGATACCGTTGAAGGTGGTGGTCTTTACCATGGTGTAATGGGCCATATCCTCGAAGGCCAGCCGGTCGCCGGGCCTGAGCGGCCGGTCAAAGGACCAGTCGCCGATCACGTCGCCGGCCAGGCAGGAAGGGCCCCCCAGCCGGTAGGTGTGGGCCTTGACGCCGGGATCGCAACCTCCGGTGATTCCGGGCCGATAGGGCATCTCCAGGATGTCCGGCATGTGGCAGGTGGCGGAGACGTCCAGGATGGCGATCTCCATGCCGTTGTCCACCACGTCCAGTACCTCGGAAACCAGGATGCCGGTGCCGATGGCGATTGCCTCCCCAGGCTCCAGGTAGACTTCCACACCGTATTTGTCCCGGAAATGCTTCACCAACTCCACCAGTCCGTCGATGTCATATCCTTCCCGGGTAATGTGGTGCCCGCCCCCAAGGTTCAGCCATTTCATAGTGGGGAGAAACTCGCCGAACTTTTCCTCAAAGGCGCTGGCGGTCCGCTCCAGCGGCTCGAAGAGCTGTTCGCAGAGGGTGTGGAAATGGAGCCCCTCTACCCCTGTCAGCGACCTGCCGTCGAACTGCCGCCGGGGGATGCCGAGCCGCGACAGGGGCGCGCAGGGGTCGTAGATGGCGGTATGCCCCTCGGAGTGCTCCGGGTTCACCCTCAGTCCGATGGAAACGCCGCTTTTTTCCCAGAGCGGCCGGAAGCGCTCCAACTGGCCAAAGGAGTTGAAGACCAGGTGGTTGGATATCTCCAAAAGCTCGATGACGTCCCGTTCGCTGAAGGCGGCAGCGAACGAATGCACCTCGCCGCCGAACTCCTCCCGCCCGAGTCGTGCTTCCCACGGGCTGCTGGCGCAGACCCCCTGCAGGGTTTCGCGGATGATCGGGAAGACGCTCCACATGGCAAAGGCCTTGAGCGCCATCAGGATCTTTGCGCCGCTCCTTTTCTGCACTTCATCCAGGATCGCCAGGTTATGGCGCAGCCGTCCCAGGTCCACCACGTAGGCCGGGGAGGGGGCGAGCTCAAGGATTTTCGGGATGTCGATACCGGTCATGCGATCATCCTTGCTGAGCGAATCGCTACTTGTTGTGTCCCTTGCCGTGGCTCTTTCCCTTTCCTTTGCTTTTGCCGGGAGAGTTATATGCCGCCTCCGGACTACCGGTAAAGTGAAGGTTCCCGTTTTTCAAGGCATGGAATGCGGCGGAGCCGGGTTTTATCCCCAGTTCCTTGGCAATGGCGCCCCACCCTTTCTTCCGGTTCGGGGTATAGATCTCCACGACCCGTTCCGGCGCTGTTCCCGCCATCTTGCCGAGCTGAAAGACCATGAATGCATCGGCAGGCTCGCGCACCGTCTGGATGACGGACTGTACCTGCGCGACCGGCACTCCGAACTGGGTGCTGACTTTTGCCGAAAACCCCGGCAGATCGGCCCGGGCCTGAATGTTGATGCTGGCAAGGAAATCCTCGAGACCGCCGGCAAAGGCAGCAAGCGGAGAAAGCATGAACAGGATCTGACACAGCAGTATCAATCGTTTCATTATCATACCTCCTTGGTGTTGGAGACGTTACAGCTCCGGCCATTCGCCTTCGACCACCACCTCCGGCAGTCCCATGGGGCCGAGCTCCTTGAGGAAGACCTCCGGATCGAACTGCTCCATGTTCCAGACCCCTGCTGCGTGCCACTTGCCGGTCAGCATCATGATGGCGCCGACCACGGCCGGCACGCCGGTGGTGTAGCTGATGGCCTGGGACTGGACCTCCCGGTAGCAGGCCTCGTGGTCGCAGATGTTGTAGATGTAGACCTGTTTCCGCTTCCCGTCTTTGATACCACGGGCGATGACGCCGATGCAGGTCTTTCCCTTGGTCAGCGGCCCAAGGCTGCCGGGATCGGGCAGCAGCGCCTTCAGGAACTGGATCGGCACGATCTTCTGCCCCTGGAACTCAACCTCGTCGATGCGGGTCATGCCGACGTTCTGCAGCACCTCCAGGTGCTTGAGGTAGTTGTCGGAGAAGGTCATCCAGAACTGGGCCTTTTTGATGGTCGGGATATGCTTGACGATGGACTCCATCTCTTCGTGGTAGAGACGGTAGATGTTCATCGGCCCGATCCCTTCGGGGAAGTCGAAGACCCGCTTGGTGGCAAGGGGCGGGGACTCCTGGAATGCACCGTTTTCCCAGTGGCGGCAGGTGGCGGTCACCTCGCGGATGTTGATCTCAGGGTTGAAGTTGGTGGCAAAGGGCTGGCCGTGGGAGCCGGCGTTGGCATCGATGATATCGAGCTCCTCCACCACGTCCAGGTATTTCTTGGCTGCCAGAGCGGTGTAGACGTTGGTGACGCCCGGATCGAAGCCGGAGCCGAGGAGCGCCATGAGCCCCTTCTCCTTGAAGCGTTCCTGGTAGGCCCACTGCCAGGAATATTCGAACTTTGCCGTGTCCAGAGGCTCATAGTTGGCGGTGTCCAGGTAATCGACGCCAGTCTCCAGGCAGGCATCCATGATGTGCAGGTCCTGGTAGGGGAGCGCCACGTTGATGACGAGCCCGGGCTGGAGCTCTTTGATCAGGGCCACCAGTTCGGGCACGTTGTCGGCATCCACCCGGGCGGTTTTGATGCTGTTGCCGAGCTGGGCGGCAATGGCGTCGCACTTGGACCTGGTGCGGGACGCCAGGGTGATCTCACTGAAGATATCCCTGCGCTGTGCGCATTTGTGGGCAACAACCTGACCGACGCCGCCGGCGCCGATGATAAGGACTTTGCTCATATGCCAACCTCCGGTATTTGTGCTGGACCCTTCCCAATATTCCTTACCGATAATTCTGTCAAGTTAAAAGTTTAGCACCTTACTGCTGCCTGGAAAAGCGTGGGAGCGGTTACGGTGCAAAAGCTGTTGACTTGTCGAAAATGTTCTATACCCTTGGGCAGAAAGGGAACAAGGTCCATTGGGGAGGTGACACGGCATGCTGGACGGAAAGCAGATCGGATTTATCGGTGGCGGCAACATGGCAGAGGCTTTGATCCGCGGTTTGGTGCAGGGAGGGGTGGCTGCCGGCTCTCTGCGGGTTGCCGAACCGTTGCAGAGGCGCAGGGAGTATCTGGCTGACCGCTATCAGGTGGAGGTCAGCGAGAACAATGCGGCGGTCGTCGAACGATGCGATGTGCTGCTCATGGCGGTAAAGCCGCAGGTCGCTTCGGCAGCCCTGGGAGGGATCAGTGCACAGCTGACAGCCGAGAAGCTCCTCATTTCCATGATGGCCGGTGTGCCTTCTGCAGCCTTGGAAGCGGCATTTCTCCAGCCGGTCAGGGTGGTGCGGGTCATGCCCAATACGCCGGCACTGGTGCTGCAGGGAGCCACCGGCATAGCACCGGGAGCCCATGCGCTTGAGCAGGACTTGGCCGTAACCCAGGCCATCTTCGGCATGGTAGGAAAGTGTTGGGTGGTGGACGAGCGGCTGATCGATGCGGTTACCGGTCTGTCGGGGAGCGGGCCCGCCTATGTTCTGACCTTTATCGAGGCCCTGTCCGATGCAGGGGTGAAAAACGGGCTGCCGCGGGAGACCGCCTTTGGCCTGGCCCTGCAGACGGTACTCGGTACGGCATCTCTTTTGGCTGAAACCGGAGATCATCCTGCTGTCTTGCGCGAGAAGGTGACTTCCCCAGGAGGAACCACCATTGCCGGGCTCAAGGCCCTGGAGATCGGCAGCTTCCGCGGGACGGTGATGCAGGCCGTGGACGCTGCCACGGCCCGCTCGGTGGAGTTGGGCAAAAAGGCGTGAACATTTGGACGGTGAATCATGGGCGATGAAGTGGAGGCGAAAAAGCACCCCTGCCCGGATTGTCACTTCTGCCAGTGGTGCAGCGACGACCGGTGCCGGCTCTGCCTCGGTCAGGGATGTCCTGCCGGGAAGAAGCTCTCCCTGCAGGAGCAGATTGAGCTGTTCGAGTCGCTCAACCGCCCTGAAGCAGCCAGGGAGAAGCGGTAACCGTTAGTAAACGATGTTCCGTTTGGGCGCCGTACCGGCCAGGATCCGGGCAAATGCAGTGCCCTGGTCGGCATTGATGAGCAGATAGCGCGGCAGTTTCATGATCGAATCGTTTGCCCCGGCATGGCGCCGTTCTATGGTGAAACTGGCAATGTAGCCGGCAGCAGCAGCCCTGCCGAGCAGGTAGTCGTCATAGAGGCCAAAAGGCCAGGCCAGCATGTCAACCTTCCCCCCCAACTCCTTTTCCAGCTTGTCCTTCGATTTTTTCAACTGCGTATCCACCAGTTTCGCGTACTCTGCCGGCGGCAGTTTGCGCTTTTCCCGCTTGAAATTGGGGTGCCAGTAGGTGTGTGACTGGATGTCGAAAAGTCCTGATTTCTTCAGTTCGCGCAGCTGGTCCCAGGTCATGGCATAGCTGGCGTTGGAAATGGCCGAAGGGTAGACGAAGACCGTCACCGGTACCCGGTATTTCTTTACCAGCGGCAACATGTCGGCATAAACGGTCTTGTGTGCGTCATCCTCGACGATAACCACCGATTTTGCCGGCGGTGCCGGTGCCTTTTTCTGGTACCAGTCGATGAGCCGCCGCAGAGGGATGACGGTATAGCCGTTTTCCTTCAGGTATTTGAGGTGCGACTCAAATACCGGCGTGGTTATGGTCATACCGTCGGCAACGGTTGGACCGAAGCGGTGGTAGAGGAGGATCGGCACGCCCGGTTGCTGGACGGGTGGCTGGGCTGCAACCGGGGCAACGAGCAGGAAAAGGAGAGCAAGGGAGGCAAGGAATCGGGTCATTTCGGCGCAGCTCCGTTTCCGGCAACGTCGAGCTTGACCTCGGTGACCTGGCCGAAGATGGAGAGCGGCTGGTCGAATGACGACTCCCTCCCAACCACGCTCAGGACCATTGCGTTGGGGTGCAGGTATTTCCTGGAGACCCTGAGCACGTCCTCCTTGGTCACTTTGGCAATGTTGCTACGATAGTTTTCCAGATAACCCGGAGGGTAACCGTAGTATTCGAGGCGTGCCTGCTGGTTGACCACGGCGTCGGGCTTCACGAAGCCGAAGATAAAGGCGTTGACGATGGAGTCCTTGGCCAGTTCCAGTTCCTGGTCGGTAACCGGAGCTCTGGTCATGCCGGCGATGATGTCACGCATGAGGGTGATGGCCTTGGCAGTGGACTCGGACTTGGTCTCGGTTTCGGCGATGAAGGTGCCGATGAAGCGGCGTCCCACATCGAAACGGCTGTCTACGTTATAGGCGAGCCCCTGATTGGAACGGATCTCGGTGGTGAGCCGTGAGGTGAACCCTCCACCCAGGATGTAATCCATCACCCGGATGGCGTAGATGTCCGGATTGTCCTTGTTGACCCCGAGGTGCCCCATGCGGATCGCCGACTGGTTGATTTCCTTGCGGGCGAGAAGGACCTGGGGCCGAACCTCCGTTGCCGGGGTCGCTACCGTCGGCAGGGGTTCGTCCGATTTTTTCCAGCCGGCAAAGAGCGTCTCCAGTTTTTTGACGAGGTCTCCGGTGTTCACGTCGCCGGCCACTGCGAGGATGGTGCGGTCGGGATGGAAGTAGCGTTGGTGAAATGCCACCAGATCCTCCCTCTGGATGTTCCGGATTGTGTCGATTGTCGGATAACGCCCGAGCGGATGCCCGGCGTACAGCGCCTTGAAGAGCTCCCGATCGGCCACAGCCTTGGGGTTGTCATTCTGGCGTCGCAGGCCTTCGATGGTGCGGTTTTTGGCAAGGGTGACGCGGTCTTCCCTGAATGCGGGGTGCAGCATGACCTGGCTGAACATCTGCAAGGATTTATCCAGGTTTTTGGTGAGGGTGGAAAGGGAGACATTACCGACATCGCTGCCAATGCTGGCTTCGATGGCAGATGCCATGAATTCGAGCTCTGCGTCGAGCTTCTCCGGCGGGTAGTCGGTGGTGCCGCCGCTGCGCATGACTGCGCCGGTGAGGCCGGCCAGGCCGCATTTATCGGCGGGTTCGTAGATGCTGCCGGTATTGACGTAGGCGGTCATGCTGACGATGGGGAGTTCATGGTCTTCCAGGACGTAGAGCGTCATGCCGTTGGAAAGCTGGACCCGCTGACTCTTCGGGATCTCGAACGCAAGCGGCGGGAATGTCATGGTGCGGGGGTTTGCCTTTACCTGCTGGGCGACGCATGCCGTGAGCAGGAGAGCTGACAGGAAAAGTGCCGTAAGGAAATAGACAGTTCTGCTCATTGGGAGACCTCTTTCTTCGTGGTGATGAAGCCGACGGTCCGGTTCTCACGAACGAGATAGGTGCGGGCTACCCGCACCACATCCATGGGGGTGACGCTGGCGACCTTCTGGCGATGCTCGATGAGGTACCGCCAAGTCCCGGCTATTGCTTCATATTCGGTGAGGTTCCGGGCCAGCCCGCCATTGGAACCCATCTGCCGGAACTCTTCGAATTCGAGACGGTTGAGAATCTTCTGCAGGTCATGTTCGCTGACCTGTTCGGTCTTGAAGCGCTCAATCTCTTCGTAGATGGCCGCCTCGACCTCCTGTACCGTGTGCGGTGCGCGCGGGGTGGCGGCAATGACGAACAGGTTGGGGTAACGGCTGCCAGGGGCGGAGAATGAACCGACATCCGTGGCCAGCTGTTTCTCTACAACCAGTTTCTGGTAGAGGCGCGACGTCCGGCCATCGGCCATCAGCATGTCGATGACATCGAAGACATAATCATCCGGGCTGGGAAGTGTCGGCTTGTGAAAGCCTATGAGCACCTGCGGCTCGGCGTCTCCTTCTATTTCCACCCGTTTTTCACCGGCCTGCTTCGGTTCCTCGACTGCCACCGGCGGCACGGTCTTGCCGGGCGGGATGTCGGCAAAGTAACGTTCTACCAAGGCAATGGTCTTGGCCGGGTCGATGTCGCCGACAATGGCGATGATGGCGTTATTGGGGGCGTAATAGGCATGCAGGAATTTCTCGGCCTTGGTTCGGGAGAGATTCTCGATATCGGACATCCAGCCGATGGTCGGCTGTCCATTGGGGTGGGCAACGAATGCCGTTGCCAGGAAGGTTTCCCAGAGCCGGCCCGAAGGTTCGGCGTCATAGGAACGTCGGCGTTCCTCCATGACCACGTCCCGCTCGGTATAGAATTCCCGCAGCACTGCATTTTTCATCCGGTCCGACTCGATGGCGGCCCAGAGTTCCAGCTTGTTTGACGGCAGGGAGATCAGGTAGGTCGTACCGTCTTTGCTGGTGAAGGCGTTGTAGCTGACGCCGCCATTTTTTGCATAGATCTCGGCAAACTCTTCTTTGATGACATATTTACCCGCTTCTGTTTCGAGGTCTGCGAGCTGTTTCTTCAGTACACCCAGTTTTTGCTGGTCTGCCTTTTCGCGCAGGAGCTTTTCCGCCATCAGCGCTTCGGCAGTGGTTTCGATCCGGTCGAGCAGGGGTTTTTCAGCTGCATAATCCTTGGTCCCGAGTGTTTTGGTCCCCTTGAAGAGCATGTGTTCAAGGAGGTGGGCAATGCCGCGCTCATCGCTCCGTTCGTCCACACTGCCGACTTTGAAACGTATCCAAGCCGAGACGGTTGGCGAGGTGTGCCTCTCGACCATCAACAGCTTCATCCCGTTTGCAAGCATGTGTTCCTGGACCCGCTCGGCAAGGCCAGCGCCAAAAGCGGTTCCGCAAAGGAGAAGAGAGATCGTCACCGTCAGAATGTTCTGCATGAATCGGGTCATCAAAGCTACCTCGCGAGAATGTTGGGATAACGGGCTCAGCCCGACCGATTTTTAATCTTACAGAGTCTGTCGGGATTTTTCAAGGAGGGTGAATGGTGTATACATTTGAATATTCTAGTGATGTCCCACCGGTAATCCCCTCTCGGCGATGGTGATGAGCCCTCTCTATGCGCGAATTTTCCGGGCATGGTGGAGGGGAACTCGCGACCAGAAATGCTTTGACAAATCTTGCACCCTTCCTATAGTATTGCCGGAGCATTGAGCCGAGGATACGTCATGGAAACAGCGCTGGAACTCATCGGAGATGAACTTAAACAGGTAGAGCAGCAGTTCAAGAAAGATCTGGCATCGGATGTGCCGCTGATCCGCAAGGTCGGGGAGTATGTACTTGCAAGTGGCGGCAAGCGCATCCGCCCTGCGCTTCTGCTGCTGTCGGCAAAGCTGTGCGAGTATCGCGGCGACCGTCACGTCCCCCTGGCGAGTGTCATCGAGTTCATCCACACGGCAACCCTGCTCCATGACGATGTTGTCGACAATGCCAACATCCGCCGTGGCATCGCATCCGCCAATACCCTCTGGGGGAATGAGGCGTCGGTGCTGGTCGGGGATTTCCTTTTCTCCAAGTCATTTTCCCTCATGGTTGCCGATGGCGACCTCAATGTCCTGCGGGTTCTCTCCGGCGCCACCACCATGATCGCGGAAGGGGAGGTACTCCAGCTCGTCTGTACCAGCGACCTTTCCCTGACCGAGGAACGTTATATCGAAGTCGTCAAGTGCAAGACAGCCGTCCTGATTTCTGCGGCCTGCCAGGCCGGAGCCATACTTGGAAAGGTCTCTCCCGAACTGGAGCAGGACCTGAGCGAGTTCGGCATGCAACTCGGCATAGCTTTCCAGTTGATGGACGATGTGCTGGACTATGCCGCCAACCAGGCAGAATTCGGCAAGAGCATCGGTCACGATCTGGAGGAGGGGAAGATAACCCTTCCGCTTATTCATACCCTGCAACTCTGTACTGCCGACGAGCGGGAGCGGATCGGCGAAATCGTCACAGCCGAAGAGCTGTCCGACGATGATTTCCAGTTCGTCTTCGATGCGGTTCACCGTTACGGTGGCATCGAATTCACCGTGAACAGGGCCAGAGAATATACCAACCGGGCCAAACAAGCTCTTGAATCATTCTCTCCCTCCTCGGTAAAATCCGCTCTTGTGGAACTCTCCGATTACGTGGTTACCCGCCAGCGCTGACTTTCGCGAAATCCCCGCACGCTTGTGCTAAATAACTGCCATTCAAACGGCGTTTCCCTATAACTGTCGGGAAATTAACCTGTTATAGTTGGTTAGTATATTGCATGCATATGCACAAGGATATGAAATCTGTAAGTGCTCAGATTGTAGGTGAAATGTTATGAGAAACGGAAAACTGGTTCATGAAACGCACGTCAAGGTAGATGGAGAAAGCTTTCAGGTCTTGGTCTATTGCCGGGATGATGGACGGCATTTTGCCAAGACTCATCTGGGGGGAGAGGATATCATCATCAACGATGGAGTGACACTCGAAGATGTCCTCCATGTGCATGAGCAGGTTCTCCCGTTAGCCATCTCCACGCGCAGGATCCGCCAGCAGATCAAAGAAGAACTGTACCCCTGAAGGCTGCGCGTATCAGCGTTCACTCCTGCCGTGCCCGCATCGGGCATGGTAACCCTCCTGTATTGTCTCCAAAATATCCTTGCATTCCCGTAATATCTGACATAATAGAGTGTTGAGATCCTGTGCTCTGCATGCCGAAGTACACCTGCGTACCCTTGTATCGGCGCCAGCTATACCACACAGGAGCAACGAAAAGAACATTTGACGGGAGTATGCTGATGAAACGAATTGTACTGATGATCGTGCTGGCAGTCTGCGTTGCCTTGACTGGCTGTTCCAAAGGGGACAAGAGCCCGGACATGGAGGCAAAGGTAGGTGCTCCCGCACCCGAGTTCACCCTCAAAGACCTTTCAGGCAAGGATGTAAGTCTTGCCTCGTTGCGCGGGAAGGTGGTCATGCTCAATTTCTGGGCGACATGGTGTCCTCCCTGCAAGGAGGAAATCCCATCCATGATGAGGCTCAACCAGGCAATGTCTGGCAAGCCTTTTCAGATGCTGGCGGTTTCCATTGACGATGGCGGCAAGCCCGCAGTAGATGCCTTCTTTAAGGAGAACAGATTTTTGCTTCCGGCCTTGAACGATCCTGGCCAGAGCATCGGCAAGATGTACGGTGTTACCGGCGTTCCGGAAACCTTTGTCATCGATAAGAAGGGTGTTATACTGAAAAAATTCATCGGCGGCCTGGATTGGAGCGCTCCCGAGGTAATCAATTATTTCAACGAACTGACCACCCAGTAGCAGAGGACCGAATCGGAGCGTACATGGAATCCGGCAATATCAGCTTTATCGGGGCGTTCTTCGCAGGGCTTCTTTCGTTTCTCTCCCCCTGCGTCCTTCCCCTGATACCGTCATATATCACCTACATTACCGGTCTTTCCTTTGCCGATCTCCAGGAGGAGCATCCTGCCCACAAGGTCAGGCAGCAGACAATCATTCATTCGCTGCTGTTCATTGCGGGATTTACGATAGTCTTTGTGCTTCTCGGCGCGTCTGCCACCTTCATCGGCGGTTTTCTGCAAGAGCATATGGGTTTGATCAGAAAGGTCGGTGGGGTGCTCATTATCATCTTTGGCATCCATGTGACCGGGCTCGTGCCGATTCATGCGCTTCTGGGGGAAAAACGGGTCAGTATCCAACGCAAACCTGCCGGTTATCTGGGGAGTCTGTTGGTGGGGCTTGCCTTTGCCGCAGGTTGGACCCCCTGCATCGGACCGATCCTCGCCTCGATCCTCATGGTTGCCGCCACGGAAGACACGGTCTACCACGGCATAGCCCTGCTGTTGACCTATTCCATGGGGCTGGCTATCCCGTTTTTTCTCTCTGCGCTTGCCATGCACAAATTCCTCGTCCTGTTCAACCGGTTTAAAAAGCATATCCGGATCTTTGAGATCGTAACCGGTCTGTTCCTCATTGTCGTTGGTGTTATGATCTTTACCAACTACCTGACGGTTTTGGGACGATTCTCCTTAAAGATATTCGGGGGGTGAACCGGTTGAGCCGCCATGTACCGAAGGTTTCCATCCAGTTGACGGTTGCCAATCTTTCCACGACGGAAGCATTTTATGTCGGCATCCTTGAACTTCCCGTGCGTCGGGCCGTAACGGTATTGGGTGCTCCTGAGCATTTGGAGATGAAGTTGGACGGATGGGAATTGATATTCGTCGAGGAAGCCACGGTGCTGAAGGTCCATCCGGTCCTGGAAGAGCGATTTGCCATGTTTCCCAAGGGGGTAGGGGCAACACTGCATTTCAGGGTTACCGGGTTGGATGATATCTACCAGGCGCTGTTGGAGGAGGAGATGGAGATACTCTACCCTCTGGAAGAGCAGCCCTATGGTATCAAGGATCTCTGGTGCTTCGATCCCGATGGCTATATGGTGGTTCTGGAGGAATCGACTCGCTGATTCGTTCGACTGATCGTGTGTCAAAAAAGGGCCGTTCCAAATGGAACGGCCCTTTTCCGTTATGGTTCCTTCTTTTTTTTACCTCGGTCCCCGAGGTCGCAGGAATCGGACATTCAGGTCTGTACGCCAAGGCGTGGCAGAATATATTTTTGCAGCACCACCCAAAAGGCCAGAAAACCCAGCAGTAGCAATATGTCTTTCATAGAAGTGTCTCCTTATGGAAGAGACAGTAGCATATATTCCAAGAAATGAATATATATTTGCATCAAGCCAAACGAACCAGCCGGGCACCTTACCTCCTGTAGACTCGAATACCCTGGAAATTGCCGGATGTTCCGGTATACTGGGCGTTGCCTTACTGCAAACGTCATTCACCTGAGGGTCACGTGAGTTCTGTCCTGAGTATCCAGATCGTTGTGTTTCTGTTTGGTGCCGTTGTGGGATCATTTCTGAACGTTTGCATCAGCCGTCTTCCCCGGGGGGAGTCGGTGGTATTCCCGGCATCTCATTGCCCTCGGTGCGGTGGTGCCATTGCTTGGTATGACAACATCCCGATTCTGAGTTACGCCCTGCTCAGGGGGCGGTGCCGTTCCTGCCGGGAAAGGATCTCTGCCCAGTACCCACTGGTTGAACTGATCAATGGGCTGCTCACCCTGTTTCTCTTTCGCAGTTTTGGATCAACACCTGCCTTTCTCGTGCTTTTCTTTTTTTGCAGTGCGCTGGTGGTCATTACATTCATTGACCTGGAGCATCAGATCATCCCCGATGTGATCAGTATTCCTGGGATCGTGATCGGTTTCCTTTGTTCCTTTGTCATTCATGGGCATTCATGGCAGAACTCGTTGATCGGCATCATTGCCGGGGGGGGGAGTCTGCTTCTCGTTGCGTACGGCTATCAGTGGCTTACCGGCAAGGAAGGCATGGGTGGGGGCGACATCAAGCTGCTGGCAATGATGGGGGCGTTTCTCGGTTGGCGATCCGTCCCGTTCATCATCTTCAGTGCTTCGCTGGTGGGGTCTGTGATCGGTATTTCGCTCATGTTGGCCCGCGGCAGGGATGCCAAGCTTGCCATCCCCTTCGGACCGTTTCTTGCGTTCGGTGCTATCCTGTATATATTTTACGGGAATCGGATCATAACTTGGTATCTCAGCCTGGGAGCATTGCCCGGGGGATAGCGAACCCATGAAAATCTTTCGCTTAAGCCTCACTGTTACTATCCTGGCTGCCCTCGCATCCCTGCTGATCCTCACCTGGCTTCTCCTGAGTATCATTGCCTTCACAACAGCAGAGAAGGACCTGTACACCATGAAAGGTGAAGCCGGCAAGGCATTGCTGGCCATGGTTCTCCGTGCGGTCCCGGCTCCTCTGACCACTTCCGGGCGAAATCAATCCATGAGCCCCGATCTGGTCGGATCGCTGGCAGATGTCGAAGGCTTCAATGGATTTGTGCTGGTGGACCAGAACGGTTGTACGGTCTATTCATTAGCCGATCGAAGAGGATCAGACCCGCGACTCCGGCAAACTTTGCGGGATGGAAGCGATGCAACGGTCGTCGCCAGAGGCGGGACCGAGATTCTCTGTTATGCTCCGATGAATTTCCAGGGGAAAAGGGTCGGGGCAGCGCGACTTGCCCTGACGCTTTCCAGCGAGCACGAACGTCTTGCCAGGTCGCGACGGTTGTTCCATGCCTATTTCGCCATCGATTTTCTGATGCTGCTCGGCCTTGGCTATCTTTCGCTGCGGAGGATCGTTGTTGCTCCCATGCGACGGCTTCTGTCCGCCACACAGAGAATAGCCGCAGGCGATTACGGCTCCCAGGTGCATGTCCCCGGTAGTACGGAAATAGCAGAGCTTGCTGATTCGTTCAATGCGATGCTCGAGTCGCTGCGAACCAAACGGGATGAAGTCGACCGGCACGTCTGTTCTCTTGAGGAGGTGAATCGTCAACTTCAGGCGGCACGTGAAGAAACCCTCCGTTCGGAACGTTTGGCCTCAGTGGGGCTGCTTGCAGCGGGAACTGCCCACGAAATCGGCACCCCCCTGGCTGCGATCATCGGCTACGCAGGCATCCTCAGGGAAGAACTCGCCGGCGATCGGGAAAAATTGGATTATGCCGTGCGGATTGAGCAGGATGCAGGGCGAATCGATCGTATTGTCCGTGATCTATTGCATTATGCCAAACCAGCGCATGGCGAACGTCTGCATGTCCAGGTTGCAGGGCTTCTGGATGAAACAGTAGCGCTCTTGACTGGCCAGGGGGCTTTCAAGAGCATCACCACAACTGTCATAGCTGCGGCTGGTCTGCCGGAACTCTATCTCGATCGATTCCAGTTGCAGCAGGTGCTCATCAATCTGCTGATCAATGCCCGTGATGCCATGCCCCATGGCGGCCTCATTGAGGTACGGGCCAACTGTGCGGAAATGAACATCCAGCGCATGTCTGAAGCGTATTCAGGAGTCATCAGGGGCCGACGACGTGACGACTTCGGTGGAATCTTCAGTAGGTCGCTTCCAGGGGACGACGCTTCCCTCCCCTGCATCAGGATCGATATCCGCGATGCAGGGGAGGGGATATTCGCGGAGAATCTCGATCGGATCTTCGACCCTTTTTTCACTACCAAGGAGCCTGGAAAAGGTACCGGGCTCGGATTATCCATTGCCGCGCGGATCATTGATTCATTTGGCGGTCGGATTACCGTAAACAGCACCGTCGGAGAGGGGAGCTGCTTTACCGTCTGGCTTCCGGTGGTGGATGATGACCAGGACCAACGTTGAAGGAGGATGGGTGAAAGACCGGGAACGGAAACGGATACTGGTGGTTGATGACGAAGAAAATCTGCGGCACATGCTCAGGGTTATGCTGCAGAAGCTGGGTTATGCCATTGAACTTGCGTCCGATGGCGAAGAAGCTTTGCATCGGGTCATAAAGGATGCCTACGACTTTATCCTTTGTGATATCAAGATGCCGGTTGTCGATGGTGTGGAGTTCCTGCAACTGGCAACACAGTCCGGCACAACCTCGACCATTATCATGATGTCAGCCTACGGCACGGTGGATACGGCCATTGAATGCATGAAGCTTGGAGCTTACGACTACATTTCCAAGCCGTTCAAAAGTGACGAGATTGCTCTGGTGCTGAAGAAGGCCGAGGAACGGGAGCGTCTCAAAGAGGAAAACCGCCAGCTTCAGGAGGCGGTGAACAGGGAGTTCGGCATTTCGGGAATCGTGAGCAAGAATCCCGTCATGCTGAATATCTTTGCCCTGGTGAAAAAGGTTTGCGATTTCAAGACCACGGTTTTGATCCTCGGAGAGTCAGGGACAGGGAAAGAACTGATCGCCAAAGCCCTCCATTACAACAGCATTCGCCGCAAGGGGCCATTCGTCGGGGTCAACTGTGGCGCGATCCCGGAGAACCTGCTGGAAAGCGAGCTGTTCGGCCATGTAAAGGGAGCATTCACGGATGCTTCAGTGGATAAGGCCGGCTTGTTCGAACAGGCGGATGGTGGGACGCTTTTCCTGGACGAAATTGGTGAAATGCCGCTGGCTCTGCAGGTAAAGCTACTTCGAGTTCTGCAGGAAGAGGAGATCAGGCGGGTTGGTGCTGCCAATGCCCGCAAGATTGATGTTCGGGTTATCTCAGCCACGTCCCGTGATTTGGAGCAAGATGTTCTGAAAGGAAGGTTTCGAGAGGATCTCTTCTTTCGACTCAACGTCTTTGCCTTGACCCTGCCCCCCTTGCGTGAACGTTCCGAGGATGTTCCGTTTCTGGTCGACCATTTTCTCGACCGCTATGGGGAAAGGTTTGGCAAGGTTGGTGTCCGTTGCAGCCAGGCTGCATTACAGCTGCTCATGGATTATGCGTGGCCAGGGAATGTCCGCGAACTGGAGAATGTGATCGAACGCGGTCTTATTCTTTGTGAAGGAATGCTTCTTACCCCTGATGCGCTTCCGGAAAAGTTGCGCGGGGGTGTGCGCGGAAAGTTTGCAGATATGATTCCTGCTGATTGCCTCTCTCTCAAAAAGGCAGGAGAGTTGCTGGAACGGGATTTCATCCGCCGTGCTCTGGAAAAGACCGGAGGGAACAGGACCCATGCGGCAAAGTTACTTGAGATCAGTCACCGTGCCCTGCTTTATAAGATCAAGGAGTTTGGCATGGAATAGGGCTTAGTATGTAATATCTGCGAGGATTTCTGGTCGGTGCTATGAAAAATTTGCGATGTATGTTTGCCTTGCTGTGTGTGGTGTGTAAAATATGGTGTAATTACAATTGGTAATGGAGTTGTTTTATCTGGCACCGGGGTTGCTAAGCATCGCGTACGGTTGGATAAAATTAACTGCTCAATATCCCTCCTGAATGTGACGAAAGGAATAGTATGGTTCGGACTGGAATAGCAGCGGTGTTTTTTTTCGCGATTATGGTAGTGTCTGTATTCGCAATGCCCCATGAGGAATGTACTGACGGGAGTAATCGTTCCGGAAGTGATTGTAGCAGCTGCCATACCCTGACTATCGATGAAGCAAACAAATTACTCGCCGGGGTTGGCGAAGTAAAAGGGATCAAACAAGCAGTAGTTCGGGGGCTCTTTGAAGTCACTGTTGAGAATAAAGGGAAACAGGCGTTAGCCTATGTGGATTATGCCAAAAAGCACTTGTTGCCCGGCCCTATTTTTTCGCTGGAAACCAAGAAAATAGTCAATCAATCATCTGTTGAGCCTGAGGCCACGACGATCAAAACAAAGATCGACGTTGCATCCATTCCTCTATCAAATTCTATCCTGATTGGTAATCCTGAGGGGAAGAAGAAACTGTTTGTCTTCACGGATCCAGATTGTCCGTTCTGCAAAAAACTCCATTGGGAACTGGTGAAACTGGTTTACATGGAGCCTGATTTGGAAATTGTCGTGAAGATGTTTCCGTTGAAGATGCACCCAACTGCGTACGATAAGGCTCGAGTTATTCTCGGTGCGGGGACTTCCTATCTTTTGGATAAGGCATTTGCAGGAGAACAGCTCCCAACGCCTGGGGAGAAAGACTCGAAAGAACCTGTGGACGAGTCGATCAAACTTGGTGAGAAATTGGGAGTCAGAGTGACCCCTACCTTAATTCTCCCAGATGGCAGAATGATTTCCGGTTTCTATGAAGCGGGTAAGTTGCGTAGGTTGATCCAAGGAGAAGCTGAGTAAGGACGAGGAGAGGACCATGAGAGTTGTTATAATATTGTTTTTGTTGCTGGTTGTCGGTTTGCCTGTCCAGGCACGTTCAAAGCATTATTTTTTCAATGGGTTAGTGCGAAGCATATCTGATAGTAGCATCAATGTTGATGGAAGGGAATTCCCTCTAGCATATAAGATCCAGGTCCTGTCACAGACTCAGAACAAAGGTGCTTTTACCGAACACAAAGCACAGCTGAGTGATGTGTATCGTGGTCTCTCTGTGACCGTGCGGGTTGAGGGCGCATCGGTCAATCAGATCGTGATAGAGGAGTGGAAAAAATGAAAGCATTAAAAATTATTACAGTTTATGGACTGTTTCTGATCTTATGTGGCAATTTGATCATGTCGCACAGTGCTGATGCTGCGGTTATGAATGATTATTGTATTCAACCCCCGTTTATTGCTCAGAGCGTACCTCCACTGGTGATGTTTTCCACTGGCCGTGAGCACAAACTCTATTATGAGGCATACAATGATGCTGCCGATCTTGATGAAGACGGCAAACTGGAAATTACCTATAAGCATTCCGTTACCTATTATGGATATTTCGACCCCGATGTCTGCTATACCTATGACAATACAGGCACCGCTAATTTCGAGCCTATTGGGGCTGCAACCAACAAGTTTTGTGCCGCATCCCAATGGAGTGGCAATATCCTCAACTGGCTGACCATGTCGCGTATGGATGTGCTCCGCAAGGTGCTTTACGGAGGCCATCGCAGTACAGACAGTACAACAACCGTTCTTGAGCGGGTTAACGTCCCCCATGACGCCCATAGCTGGGGCAAGGAGGTCACAGGGCGACTTTGCTACAATGCCACTGCGACATTACCTTATACCAATATGTGCATGACCAGTGACGACTGCGCGTCAGGCTATACCTGCACGGACAAGTCGATCAATCTCATTGGTATCGGCCCTTCCGATGCCCCGGTGACCAGCACAACCACGACTGCCCCCTGGGATCAGGTAGGAAAAATTCTCGTTGCCCGCTATAACCACACCAACAGTTCCGCTGGAACTGACCATGCCAATCTGCTCAATTCATACCAACCGGGAAGCCTGCAGGCTGGATATCCAAAAACCATTACAGATTTTGATTCCACCGAAACCAATGGCAGGTATGACAATGGAAATTACCTGAATATTTTTGCTGTTACTGAATTTGATGCAACCGGGTTAACCGGAGATTGGCAATTTGCTGTAGATGGCGACGATGGTGTCGAATTGGAGATCGATGGGGCTGTTGTGGCAAGTTATTATGGTGCTCATGGTAGCTGTTATGCGTACAACAAAAAACCGAAGGCGGATAACACGGATTTTTGTTCTACAACCCAGCGTGCCACGATCACGCTGGGAGCCGGTTATCACAGGCTAATTGCCAGACATTCCGATGTGACTGGACAGGAAGGGGTACGAGTTTGGTACAAACTCCCAGGTTCTACTACGGCAACTGCATGGACAATCGTGGGGGCGGCAACTCTCACATTACGGGCACCTACTATCACGACAGGGAACCTCCCGAGTATTAAAACGACTGATTTCATTACTTCCGGGACACCGTCAGTGGGGACATTTGTTACTGGTACCGCCAAACAGCACCTTTTCTGCAGTACGTCGCTGAACCTCAATACTGCCCCCCTCTTGCGCAGGCTACAGAACCGATCGGAACGGATCTGGGACTGGGCATCTAAAGAGCGTCCGGTCTGCGATACATCCATGGCTGATGGAACTACCGTTTCACCTGAGGATTTTGAGGTCCGGGTCCAAGTCTGTAATGATTCCGATCCTCGGACAGACTATTTCAATAATTACTGCCGTAATTATGGCACGGTCGCTTCGCCGGAATGGAAGCCCTCAGGGTTGTTGCAAAAATTTGGTGAGCGGCTTGGCGGGAAAGTATGTTCGCGGGCTCTTGCCAAAACATGTAACTCTGACTCGCAGTGTGACTTGACAACCGAAGGGATTTGCATTGATCGGGCTACTATGTTTTTCGGTCTTATGACCGACACTTACACTAAAAATATGAGCGGAGGCATGCTCCGGAAAAATTTCAGCGGCATTGAGGATGAGACTCAAGTCAATGGTTATTTCCAGTCATCTGAAAGTACTCGCGGCAACCTTGTCCTCACCTTTGATCGGTTACATATCGTGGGTTACGATTACAGCAGCAATTCTTACCCAAACACCACCGACGGAGGGAATTGCGGCTGGATAACCACACGCTCCCTCCAGGAGGGTGAATGCCGTAACTGGGGAAATCCAATGGCCGAGCTTCTCTATGAGGGAGTTCGCTACATTGCAGGCAAGGGAGAGTCGACAGTGGCATTCACCGTTACGGCAACTGCCGATGCGGGCATTTCTCTGACAAAACCCGATTGGGGATATAAGAGCGGCAGCGACTCTTACCAACCTTATGAAATTTTCCCTTCCTGTGCGAAGCCGTTTATTTTGCTCCTTTCCGATATAAATACCAGTTATGACGGAGACCAACTCCCCGGAACAAGTTTCGCTTCGGTAAGTGAAGATACACGAGCCCCTCATCTGGGTATCGGCGACGTTTCGAGTGGTAGGTCGTTCATCAATTCACTTATGGATACTATCGGCACGGACGAAGGGATTACGGGGCATAACTGGTTTATTGGCGATAACGGAGTTGCGGCAGATAAAGATTTCATGTGTTCCTCAAAACTCATCAGCGATTTCAGCCTTGCCAATGGTATTTGCCCTGAAGAACCAACTAAAAAGGGGTCATATTATTCAGCTGCAGTCGCTTATTATGCCCATTCCTATCTATTCAATAAAGCTGCCAAGCCCAACATTAATACTTTCGTGGTCGCACTTTCTTCGCCAGTTGCTGACATTAAGGTCAAGGTGGGAGGTAAATATGTCACCTTGGTCCCCATTGGCAAGTCGGTAAGCGGGAGTTCAAGTGTCAAGACGTCTTGTTATGACAAATGCACGGTTACAACAGATACAAATGGAGCACATATAACCAATTGCGCTTCAGATGCATTTTGTCCTTCCAATCAAATCGTTGATTTTTATGTGGATGAAGTTACCTATGATTCAAGTAACAATGTCACACATGCACGCTTCAGAATCAATTTTGAGGATGTGGAGCAGGGCGCAGATCACGATATGGATGCCATAGTCCTTTACGAAATTACACCAGTTGGTACAGATAGGGTTGAAGTTCGTCTTAAATCAGAGTATGCAGCCGGATCTATTGACCAGGTTATGGGGTTCGTCGTAAGCGGGACAACAGAAGATGGAGCCTATCTTACGGTTCGGGATGCGGATGCTGTCGCTGACGGAGACACTCCGTCGACTATTGCTGATATGTCACTTGAGTGGTCCAAGACATTCACAGTGAGTTCGGTTGCGTCTGCTTCAAATTTCCTGAAAAGTCCTCTTTGGTATGCGGCCAAGTGGGGGGGGTTCCAGGACATCAATGGCAATGACAAACCTGACACGGCTGCAGAATGGGACAAGGATGGTGATGGCGAACCTGACAATTACTTCCTGGTGGTCAACCCTCTTATGCTGGAAACTCAGTTAAGAAAGGCGTTAGAGGCAATACTTGCCAGAGTCGCTTCCGGAACGGCGGCGTCAATTCTGAATAATAGTGAAGGAAGTGGAGCTAACCTAGTGCAGGCGGTTTTCTATCCAAAGAAGCAGTTCGACAACAATACCGAGGTCAACTGGATCGGCGAAATGCAGAATCTCTGGTATTTCCTCGACCCCAACCTGCAAAAGACGTCAATCCGTGAAGATACAGATCATAGCAATACCATGCATCTTAAAAACGACCATGTGGTTCAGTATTACTTCGATTCTTCGCAAAATCAGACCCTGGTTAAGCGTTTTCTTGACGCAAACGGTGATGGTGCTGCAGATGATACAACATCGCCGTTGGACACCGTGTCGCCGGATGATGTTAACAGTCTTTGGAAAGCTGGGAGCCTTCTCTGGTCGCGCGATCTGACCAGTTCACCTCGAACCATATATACAAGCTTCAATTCAACCTCGGGTAGCAGCATGCAGAATTTTAACGGTCTTCCCAATGATGCAACTACGTGGGATATTTTGCAGGTTCCTGCGGGGACTAATGCTGAGCGTGGTGCCGAGGCCACGAAGATCATCAATTATATCCATGGTACGGATCAGAGTGGGTACCGCAATCGTAAAGTTTCTATTCTGGGCTGTGGGTTGGGTACCTGCCTAAGGGAATGGAAGCTGGGTGATATTGTGTCATCGACGCCGAAACTGGTTTCCAATGTTAAATTGAATAACTATAACCTTAATCCTCCAACCGGCTATAACGATACGACGTACGAGTCGTTCACCAAGTCGACAACCTACCAGAACCGTGGAATGGTGTTGGTTGGCGGCAACGATGGTATGCTCCATGCTTTTAAGCTTGGTATACTCAAAGAGATTTCGGATCCGTATGCAAAGGCGAAGATAGTAGATGCTGACGGCAGCACGGCTACCACAAGTTCCAATTTAGGGAAAGAAGAATGGGCATTTATCCCCAAACAAGCTCTTCCCTATCTGAAATATTTGGCGGATCCCGAGTATTCCCATCTCTATTATGTTGACCGAACCTCTACCATTATCGATGCCAGTATAAGTAAACCTACTGGATGTGATTCTGCTTTGGATTATTCGGATTGTGCGAAGTCGGCATCGACGTGGAGAACCGTTCTCGTGGGCGGTATGGGTTTTGGTGGGGCTGCAAAACCAACTACCAATGCTTGTTCTGCTCCAGCAGCCTGTGTGAAAACACCTATTACCGGTGTCGGGTATTCCTCGTATTTTGCACTTGATGTGACTGATCCGGCTAACCCTTTATACATGTGGGATTTTTATGGAGACACCGGATCTCCGGGTACGCTTGGTTATTCTACAACCGGTCCGGCAATTGTGCGCATAAGCGCAAAGGTTAAGGACGTAGGAGGCAACGATACCGCAAATCCAGATCATTCCAAGAACGGCAAATGGTTTGCCGTATTTGCATCTGGGCCAACAGGACCAATTGATACGTCACTACATCAATTCAAGGGGGAATCGGATCAACAGCTCAGAATCTTTGTGGTCGATCTTGCCACAGGGGTACTGCTTAGGACTATCACCACTGATTTTGCAGGGAACGCTCTCCCGAGCAATGCCTTTGCCGGATCTCTCGCAACGAGTGTGATCGATGCTGACCGAAATAATGCTTCTTCATTAGGTTATTACAGTGACGATGCCGTATATATTGGGTATGTGCAGAAGGATACAACGACAAATACTTGGACGAAAGGCGGAGTATTGCGTCTGCAGACTAAAGAAAGCAGAAACCCGAATGACTGGGTTGTCAGTACCTTGATTAATGATGTCGGTCCTGTCACGACAGCTGTGACGAAGTTGCAAGATCGGAAGAACTACAATCTTTGGGTCTATTTTGGGACGGGTCGTTTTTTCTATAAGCAGGATGATTTTTCAACAACCCGTCAGCAACTCTATGGGGTTAAGGAACCCTGTTACTCTACTGCGAATCGGACTATGCTAACCGCTGTAGGCGGTGGCACTTATAATGATCTAGACAAAAACTGTACCGATGCAGCAACAGGGACACTGACAGACCAGACCGGAGATGCAACAACGAGTCCTTCTGCTACCATTACCGGCAGTTCCGCCGGATGGTTTGTTACCTTGGATCCGAAGGACAGTGTTTCGTTGACAGAGAGGGTTATTACCGATCCAATTGCTTCCAGTAGTGGGGCGGTATTTTTCACTACATTTAAGCCGAGTGCCGACATCTGTAAATTTGGTGGTGATTCGCTCGTATGGGCGTTGCGTTATGATACTGGCGGGGTTCCCCCTTCTGCTGCCATGCAGGGCAGGGCTCTTATGCAAGTTTCTACAGGGGCTTTTGCTGAAATATCACTTAAGGATGCCTTTAATAATCCGACAAATAAAGGGTATGACGGCAGACGACTTGCAACGGCAATTTCCGGTGTCCCGCCAACTGCTCAAGGATTGTCACTTCTTACTAACCCCAGACCAGTGAAACGACTATTGCACATGCAGGAGCGATGATCCGAATGCTTGGGAAGTGTATTGGTGAAAGTTTATGGTGAACTCGAATTGCCGTGCAAAAATGGCATACGCATATGGATCAATGCGGGGGTTTGCGCTCACCGAGCTCATCGTCGTGGTAGCCATCATCGGAATTCTTCTGACAATTGGCACAATGAATTTTCATTCATGGAATGTAAAGTCACAGATTGAGCGTGAAACAAGGGAACTCTATACCGATATCAACCGACTGCGTCTTGACGCAATCCATACGAAAAAACAACAGAGTATTGTTTTGGAACCGAACCAGTACGTATTGAAGAATTATAGCACCGAGAACGAGAATAAGTTTGCTGGACGAGTGATTGCATTTAGACCGGTAAAGTACCGTCTTTCTAAGCCGTCTGCAGATTTCTCTGGGGAGCACTATCTATTTGATACACGCGGCTTTGCGGACAGCGGAGCGACGATTGTCGTTAACCCGACCGGTTCAGGAGCTAGTTACGATTGTATTGTGCTCTCGATTGGGAGAGCAAATATGGGGAAAATGAATGGTGGAACCTGTGAGTATTGATCAAAAGGGTTTTACTCTCGTCGAATTTCTGGTAGCCATTGTCATTCTGACAGTAGGACTTCTAGGGTTGCTGCAGTCTGTGAACGTTTCAATACAGAGCAATATGACTTCCGATCTTAGGCAGGAAGCATCGGTCATTGCAGATGAAGAAATAGCTAAGGATCTTGCTAAGGGGAGTTCTCAGATCGGTTTTGATGCAATTTCGACAACCACGAAGAGTTACCTTGTACAGAGGAAAGTCCTAACTGGATTTCGTAATTTTTCAGTAACAAAGATCGGCAGTTCGGTATCAGTTAACTCAAAGCAGGTGGATGTCCAGGTCGCCTGGAGATACAAAGGTAATCGACACTCTTATGGTGGTTCTTCAGTCATCACCAGATCCCAACAGTGATGGGTAATGGGCATTGTATGCTAAAAGACCAGCACGGATTTTCTCTTGTAGAGTTAATTGTAACAATGGCGATATTCATCGTTGTCGTGATGATCTCCTCTGATTCCTTCAATCTTATTCTCAAACAATCGTCACGGTTGATGCATAGCGAAGAAAGCAATATCGAAGGGATGATTGGTCTTGAACAGTTACGTCATGATCTCCAACAAGCAGGGTTCGGCATTCCCTATGAGTTTCCCGCGACTGCTCCGGTATACGCAGAAGCAGCGAACACACCTGCCAGCACGTATAATGATGCTCCGAGCGGGATACCACGAGCGTTTTCTTCGGGGAATAACCTTGCCGGGATATCGGATTCCGGTAGTGAGACAGGCAATACTTATAATGTCGTCGATGGAACTGACTATCTCGTTATACGGGGATCTTCAGTAGGGAGAGGCAATACGCCTCAGCGATGGACATATATCAACTATTCCTCAGACTCCCCAAAACCGCACGTGTGGCCTTCTGCTGCGGAAAACATCAAGAATAATGCCTGGAGCATTGTTCTGAACCGTGTTTTTTCCAATGGGACCTATACCAACCGATTGGTCGTCGATGGTGCCATTGCTGATGTTACTGATAAGTTATATTTTGCAACAACATACAACCCTAATTTCCTGGGATCTAATAATTTTGCACCCAAAAGCCCGAATGAAGTCCACTTTGTCTACGGTATAGTAGATGGTGACGACCTCAGGATGCCCTTCAACCGTACCGACTATTTTGTCAGCAAGCCATCAAAAATCGGCAGTATGCCCAGTGCCTGTGCACCTAAAACCGGCATCCTGTACAAGACAACAGTTAACCATGGAGATGGAAAGCTCTCTTATATCCCTATAGTGGATTGTGTGGCCGACATGCAGGTAATTTATGGCTGGGACCTGAAAAATGGTGGGGTAGCTGGTACGGATGGTTTGATTGATACTTATTCGAACGCAGACGGTTCAGGTGTTTTGGGCGAGGCAACGGGTTCCGAAGTTACAACAGCTCTTGGTGACGCAGCAAGTATTCGAGCGAATCTGAAAGTAGTCAAAGTGTATCTGCTTGTCCAAAATGGACGTAAGGACCTGAATTATACTAGCCCGAGCCCCATCGCACTGGGGGACGTCGGAGAGTTGAGTCTCAGCAGGAATTATACACTTACGAGTGATATGCTGAATTACCGTTGGCGAGTTCAACGGATCATTGTCAGGCCTAAGAACTTGACCAGCAACCAGTGACAGGTAGAACATGAACCTTCAAAAGATAAAAGAAGAGAAAGGCATTGCTTTGGTGACAGCGTTGATGCTAACGCTGATCTCCTTGACCATGATATTGGCTCTGCTTTACATGATAACTGCAGGGGTTTCCTTATCAGGAGCTCAAAAAAGGTACAGAACATCTCTGGAAGCTTCCCATGGGGGGGCTGAAATTGTCTTGAAGGATGTCATCCCGACGATCATGAGGAACTACTCTAGCAGTACCTTGGTGACGCAGGTGCAAAATGACTTTTCCGGTGTGGGGCTACAGGTGACAGCTTCTCAGAAATGCCTGCAAGCTAAGTTAACGAAGCCTGCCAGCCAATGGCCTTCTGGATGTAGCCAGGCAAGTAATCCTAAACAAGGTCCGGATTTGACATTTAACTTACAGGCAAGCAGTGGTGATTCGTATCGGATATACACCAAAATCATAGATACCGTGAAGGGTAATACTGACATAAGTGGTTTACAACTTGAGGGCGCAGGTGTTGCTGAAAGTACTCCAGTGTTAACCCCTCAACATTTTCCTTATATTTATCGCATCGAAGTTCAGGGGGAACGTTCAACAACTTCTCAGGAGCAAGCAAATATATCCGCATTATATGCATATTAAAGCATTACAGTCGCTGGGCAATTTATTGTGAAAATTTGCATTAAAGAATGCTGCCAACGATCCGATAACAAACTTAACTCCCACCATAAATCCTTTTCTGACGACGCCCTGCCCTTTCCGTGATGTCAAGAAAAATTGTTGTTATTTGGCCGTAATCGCCTGTGCACAGTCGACAATTTCTATTAGTGTATGTTTAGGTGAAATATAATTGCATTTAATATCTTGACAATTTGTTTAATTTGGATAGATTTCAGGCATATTGATAATACTGACGGACAGTGGAATATGTCATGAAATTGAAGAACAATTTGAAAAGAATCCGAGAAGCTAAGTTGATTAGCAAGGCCGAACTTGCGAGGCAGGCGGGAGTTTCTCCAGTAACTATAGACCGAATCGAGCGGGGTATGGATTGCCGGTTGGAAACCAAGAGAAAGATTATCCTTGCCTTAGGCTTTTCTCTAGCAGACAGGGCAAAGGTCTTTGAGGATTAATACAGGGGAATGGGAACTCATATGTTATTCCAAAAGAAGAAAGATATCCTCGGAATAGACATTGGCTCCAGTGCAATCAAACTGGTTCAACTGAAGCAGCAAAAGGGCAGTTACTTGCTGCAAAACATTGGATTGGTGCCTTTGCCTGCTGAGGCTATTGTTGATAATGCGCTTATGGACAGTTCCTCAATTGTTGAAACAATAAAAAAGCTCATCAAGAGCCTTAACTTGAAAGATAAAGAAGTCGCTAGTTCAATATCAGGGAATTCTGTAATTATTAGAAAGATTTCTCTCCCTGTTATGCCACCAGAAGAGTTAGATGAACAGATACATTGGGAAGCAGAACAATATATTCCATTTGACATTAACGATGTGAACATAGATTTCCAGCTATTACCACAAGAAGATATCGATGCTACAAAAATGAATGTTCTGCTTGTTGCTAGCAAGAAAGATATTATCGATGATTATCTTACGGTGTTTAACGAATCAGGTCTCAAATTAGTCGTAATGGATGTAGATTCCTTTGCAGTGCAGAATGCTTTTGAGTTCAATTATGATGCCGACCCTGAAGATGTTTATGCCCTGATCAATATTGGCGCCAGTATGATGAATTTCAATATAGTCAAGGGAGGGGTCTCGTTGTTTACCCGTGATGTTCAAATGGGGGGGAATCTATACACTGAGGAGATCCAAAAATATTATAGCCTTGGCTCTGATGAGGCTGAAAGGATCAAATTGACGGGTGACTCTCCTGGAGAAGGGCAACTCACGGATGTTACAGGTAGAATTAATGATACATTAGCAATTGAAATTCGACGATCTTTAGATTTTTACAACTCAAATGCGGGAGAATTAGGTCGAATCACCAAAGTATTCTTGAGTGGTGGGTGTGCAAAGATGGCTATGCTGTCATCTACAGTTGGAGATCGACTTGGTCTTCCGGTCGAATTATTGAATCCCTTCCAAAAAATCAAATATAACGATAAAGAGTTTGACCCTGAATATCTCCAGGAAATTGGGCCTCTCATGACTGTTGCACTGGGGCTGGCAACAAGGAGGCACGGTGACAAATGGTAAGAATAAATCTACTCCCAGTTAGAGCATTAAAGAAAAAAGAGACTGCACAGCAACAAATATCTATATTTTTTCTTTCCATAATCGGGGTTGTTGTTTGTTGTGGTGCAGTGTATGCGGTTACACTTGCGAAATTAAGTACGACTAAAGAAGAAATTCGCAAATCTGAAATTGAGATGAAGACTCTTAAGGCAAAGATAGGCGAAATTAATAACATTAAGAAACTTCAAGCTGATGTGAAGAAAAAGCTTGATGTGCTTAACCAGCTTAGAAAAGAAAAAATAGGTCCTGCAAGCAGGTTGGCGCGGCTGAGTGATGCTGTGCCGGAAAAACTCTGGCTCACAAAATACAGTGAAAAAGAGGTATCTGTTTCAATGAGCGGAGTTGCATATAATGAGGAATTAATCGCAGAGTTTATGCGTAATTTGATGGCAACTGATGATTTTTCCTCTGTTGAATTGCAAGTGTCTGAACAATATGAAATTGCAGGGGTAAAGGCGAAAAAATTCGACTTGGCCTGTATGCTCAAGGTAAAAAAATAGGAGAAATGTTGTCTCATTTTCGAATGTAAGGAATAAAAGAGCATCGAGGATATTTCATGGACCCGAGCATTGAAAAGATACTGAAGCTCCCAACGAAACAGAAAGCCATTATCATGTTGCTTGTCGTGCTTCTGATGGGGGTGGGGTTCTTTTTTGGACTTGAACAACCAAAGTTGAAAGATTTACAGGTGCAGCAACAGAGTCTTGAAAAGCTCCGTGTCCAAGTTCAGGAAAGCAAACGAATTGCTGATCAGTTACCTAAGTATCGTATTGAATATGCTCAGTTACAACGTGAGCTTGAAAGTGTTCTTACAGAGCTTCCCAATCAAAAAGAAATCCCTTCACTCCTGACAAGTATAACCACTGTCGGTAAAACAGCAGGACTCGATTTCCTGCTGTTTAAGCCAAAGTCAGAGGTACCCAAAGATTTTTATGCCGCTGTACCGGTAGATATTTCGATATCAGGGACATTTTATGGGATTGCCAATTTTTTTGTCGCTGTTGGTAATTTGCCAAGAATTGTCAATATCAGCAATGTAACCTTCAGTGAGCTAAAATCCGACAAGGATAAGGGCCGTCAATTGATGCGGGTTAACTGTCTGGCAACAACCTACAGATTCCTGGACAAGAAAGAGATTAAGGATGACAAGAAGAAAAAGTAATTGCATCCCAAACATTCTCCTCCTGGTCGTTAGCCTCATTGCAGCTGGGTGTGCGAAGGATGAAAAGGCAAATCCTTCGCCTGCAGTTCAAGCACCGGCAAAATCGGCAACGTCCGCTTCTGCACCTGTTCAGGTGAGGCTCTCATCAACAAGGAACGATGCTGCTGCATCGGCTGTGCAGAAGCAAACATCATCGTTACGACATGTTTTGCCGCCTGAAACAATCCTTGATTTTTCGAAAAAGAAGGACCCATTTAAACCTTTTGTCTCTCAACCTACCATTGCAGTGAAGGCAGTTAATCGTAAATCAGCGGGAGATTCACTCCCTATCCAGAGCTATGATGTCAACAAGTTTCGTTTGGTTGGGATTATTGCTGGTTTGAAAGAAAACCGTGCATTGGTCATAGACCCACTAGGTAAAGGATATGTTGTAAAGGTTGGTATGTCGATTGGTAGCAATAGCGGGAAGATAGTACGCATTACCGCGTCTGCTGTTGATGTCCTTGAGCAGTTTCGCGACGATAATGGCATAACAAGGAAACATACTGTGCGGCTCACTTTGTCGCAAAAAGGTAAGGAGAGTGTCAGATGAAAATGCGTCCGTTCAGTTTGCTGCTGATAAAAGCGTTTACCGTAGTAATGCTTATAACGCTTTGTGGCAACTATGCCTTTGCAGCGGTCGGAGAAAGTGGAGCTGGGAATACAGCTACTGCAACACTGCAGTCCATAATCGTTTCTCCAGATGCTAATCAGGTTGAAATTTCTGCGGACAAAGCACTGACTTACACCTTTTACAAGACAGCTAATCCTGCCCGTGCCGTTATTGATCTTGCACAGACAGAGCCGGGTAATTTGTCGTCTCAGGATGTCAATGCAGGAACAATTAAACGAATTACTATTGCGAAGCATAGTTTTGGAGGGGGTTTTCTCACACGTGTTGAAATTCTTTTGAGTGTTGATGATGAGTTTTCTGTAAACCCGAATCCTATAGATGGCAATAAACTGCTGGTTGTATTTGGATCTCCGAAAACACCGGAAAAAGTAAACGTTGAAGCGAAGCCAACTCTGGCGCCAGAAACATCGAGTGCTCTGGCGACTGTTCCTGAACAGCCGGTTGCTGCCGTCCCCTCATCAACCGATGGAGTTCCCAAGGAACAACCAACCCCAGTTCAGCCTGTAGACGCACGCGAATCTGTAAAGCAAGAGGTGACGACACCTGCAGATGCAGCATCCGAACAACAACATGCAACGCCTGAGGCGGCGAAGACTTCACTTGAGCCATCACCTGTACAAAGGGTCCTCACTGCTGTTGAGTTACAAAAGGATGGGATAGAAATCAAGATTGCTGGAGGTGTCGATACATATAAAAGTTTCACGATTTCAAAGCCAGATCGTTTGATAATTGATATCTGGGGAGCCCGTTCAGCCCTGAAAAGTCAGTCTATTGATATCAATTCCATGGGTATTGCAAAGGCGAGGATCGGCACGACTCCTGAGAAAGCAAGAGTTGTTTTTGATGCTAAAAGGTCGTTACCTCCCTATCAAATTATTAAAGATGAGAACGGCCTTAGAGTTCAGTTTACTCAGAATCAGGATGGTCCAACTCCAATTGTGACGACCAAGGAGGTAGATACAGTCGCCGCGCCCCCCAAATCAGGACACAAAGGCCCTGCAACGATAGGCGCAATCGATTTTGAGGTGAAGGGTGATTCTTCGCTGATTATAGTTTCTATAAACGGAAATTGTTCTCCTGGGAAACCAATAAAAACAGCAAAAGGGTATACTCTTACGTTCAAGAATTGCCAACTCGCGCGAAAGTTGCAGCGGGCAATTGATACGAGCTCTTTTGCTTCAGTGGTCCAAGGAATCACGCCATATCAAATCAAAGGTAAGACAGGGAATGATGCCCGTCTGCTGGTCCGTCTTCGAGCGGAAGCGCCGTTTTCGGTTACTCAGGATGGCGAGCGTGTAATTTGGGAAATTCGAAATACTGATGTTGGTGATGTGAAAAATGTAAAACCTCTTCCGGAACTTTCGTCTTCCTTGCGTAATGGCAAAGAGGATACCGTTCAATCTGAACTTGCGAGTGAAGCTGGTCTGGATATCAAGCAATCGAACAAGGAAAAACAATATACAGCACAATTCACAGAAAAGAAGCACTATACTGGCAAGAAGGTTTCGCTCGAATTTTCTGATGCTGATGTAAGAAAAATATTCCAATTGATTGCTGAGGTAAGTAATTTAAACTTCCTTATTGCTGATGATGTGACCGGAACTATCAGTATCAAACTCGTAAATGTTCCATGGGATCAGGCACTCGACGTGATTCTTGAGTCAAAAGGCCTTGAGATGAAGCGCGAGGGGAATATCATTCAGATAAAGCCGAAAGGGAAATTCAAGTCGATAGAGCAGGAAGAATTGGAAGCTAAAAAGGTCCGTGAAAGGCTGCTGCCACTTACGACCGAGGTATTTGAAGTTAATTTTGCAAGTGTTGCCGATGTAGAGAAGCAGTTTGCTTCAATGAAGAGCGAGAGGGGAACTATTACACGAGATGAAAGAACAAATCGTGTCATCGTAAAGGATGTCCCCTCTGCCATAGACGAGATGCGCTTTCTGTTGAAGAATATTGATATGCCTGAAAAGCAGGTGCTCATAGAGGCACGCATCGTCGAGGCAACAACTACATTTAGTCGAGATCTCGGTGTTCAATGGGCTCTGCATGCAACCGATTCTTCAGCGAATGTCCTTAATGTCACCGAAGCAGATGCAGGTTGGGGAGGAGTTATTAGCTTGGCTCCGCCTACTTCTGGGTTCAATGCTGCTGATAAATACGGTGCGGGAGTGGGACTTTCTTTTGGTAAAATTGGTGCTGGTGTTCAATTGGACATGAGACTGTCTGCTGCAGCAACTGCAGGGCAAGTAAAGATTATCTCCTGTCCCAAAGTCGTGACTCTTAATAATAAGCAGGCCAAGATTTCACAAGGACAGGCGATTTACCTGCCATCAACATCTTCAGAGGGGACCAAGCAGGAAAAAGTCGATGCAACCCTGTCCTTGGAAGTAAAGCCACATATTACTCCAGACGGCAGTATCGTTATGACCATCACTGCAAAAAATGATTCTCCTGGTACTGCACCTGCCGGGGCTACAGCTGCAGTAAACAAAAAAGAAGCCACTACCGAACTGTTGGTTAAAAATGGTGAAACAACCGTAATTGGGGGCATTTACGTCGATAGTGATACAGAGTCGGATTCTGGCGTACCCTTCCTGATGGATATTCCGTTACTCGGCTGGATGTTTAAATCAAACTCAAAGCAAAAAACCAAAACGGAGTTGCTGATATTCATCACCCCCCGTATCGTAAGTTGACAGATTGCATTTTCATCAGTAATGTCTGTGCTTGTAGCAAATGCCAGGGTTCCCCTGGCATTTGTCTATTTAGATTGTCGAGGAGCTGAGTAATGATACGCTACTTAACCGCTGGAGAATCCCACGGGCCTCAACTGACTGCAATTATAGAAGGAATTCCCGCAGGCCTTTTCTTGGGCGAAGATGATATCAACGTAGATCTGGCACGGCGACAGTGTGGGTATGGCCGCGGCGGTAGAATGATGATCGAAAAGGATCGGGTTGAAATCCTTTCTGGCGTTCGATGGGGAAAGACAATCGGATCACCAATTACACTCAGTGTGAAGAATCGTGATTGGGATAACTGGCAGGAGAAGATGTCCCCACACGAGTGCTATCGGGATGAGTCCATAATGGTGACTAGGTCCCGGCCAGGTCATGCTGATCTTGCCGGTGCCATGAAGTATAACCATCATGATGTCCGCAACATCCTTGAGCGTTCGAGTGCGCGCGAGACAGCGATGCGGGTTGCAGTAGGGGCTGTGGCAAAGTCTCTACTGGGCTTTTTTGATATACGGGTCTGTGGGTTTGTCACCGAGTTGGGAGGTGTCTGCGCAGAGCGGCATGGTCTGTCACTGACAGCCATGCTGGGGAATGCATCCCGTTCAGAATTGTTTACCTATGACGCCGAAGCAGAGCAGAAGATGAAAGATGTCATCGATCAGGCCAAGGAGACTGGAGATACGGTCGGTGGAATCATTGAGGTCGTAGTGTCCGGTGTCCCGCCAGGGCTTGGCAGTCATGTGCAGTGGGATCGTAAGCTTGATGCACGTCTTGCGATGGCACTGATGAGCATTCAAGCTATCAAAGGGGTCGAGATAGGATCCGGTTTTGATACAGCCCGTAAGCCTGGCTCTTTGGTTCACGATGAGATTTTTTATGAATCCGCTCGCATTGCTGATGGTGCATCAAGCGGTTTCTACCGGCATACTAACAATGCCGGTGGCATCGAGGGTGGGATCAGCAATGGAGAGGAGATTATTGCACGTGCTGCCATGAAACCGATTCCCACGCTCTACAAGCCGCTGAGATCGGTGGATATCCTCACAAAAAAGCCGTTTGAGGCTACAGTGGAGCGATCTGATACCTGTGCCGTTCCTGCGGCTGCCGTGGTTGCTGAAGCAGTGGTTGCTGGAGAGATTGCCAACGCATTTCTGGAAAAATTCGGTGGGGACTCGCTTGAAGAGATTCAACGGAACTTCAACAGTTACATTGCGTATCTCCGTTCGTTCTGATGATCAGAATATATTTGACAGGATTCATGGGAACCGGCAAAACCACCGTGGGCGAGTTGCTTGCAGAAAATTTGGGTTGCCGGTTTGTCGATCTGGATGCGCTCATCGTTGAAGATGCCGGGAAAAGCATCTCTGATATCTTTGCCACTCTTGGTGAAGAGCGATTTCGTGATATGGAGTCTGCCATGCTGCATGCGCTTGATCAAACTGCGGCGTTGGTTGTAGCGACAGGTGGGGGGATCATACTTCGAGAGACGAACCGTTGCTTTATGCGCGATACGGGATATGTCATTAATCTTGCGGCTTCTCTTGAGACCATTGACGCACGGCTCACCGGGGACACAAGCCGTCCTCTGCTACGGGGAGATAGTCGTCATCAGCGCCTGAGGGCGCTCTTTATGCAACGGCAACATCTTTACGATGAATGTGATTTCAAGCTAGAAACTACCGGTAAGGCTCCTATGGAAATTGTGTCGATAATTTTACTGTGGCTAAAAAACAGGGGTGAATAGTTGCTATGGTAAATCCAGAATGTGTTGAAACTAATACCTTGATTGTTGCTTTGCAGGATAGAAGTTACAAGATAGAAATTGGAATCGGAAACCTTAAGGATTTGGGAACGGCCTGCACCCTCCTGGGGTTGGGCAAGAAGATGGCCATTATAACCAACCCCACCGTCGGTGGGTTTTATCTGAGTGAGGTTTCATCATCTCTGCGGACTGCTGGTTTTGATGTTTACAGCATAGAGGTGCCTGATGGGGAAAAATATAAGAATATCGACACACTAGCCAGTATATACGATGGGCTTGTTTCTTCTGGCATGGACCGTGGAGGGTGTATTGTGGCTCTCGGTGGTGGCGTGATTGGCGATATGGCAGGTTTTGCAGCTGCATCATTCCTGAGGGGAATCCCTTTCATTCAAGTACCTACTACCTTGCTGGCCCAGGTAGATAGTAGTGTTGGAGGCAAGACCGGCATCAATTTGGCCCATGGGAAAAATCTTGTCGGCGCATTTTATCAGCCGGCTCTGGTGATGATAGATGTTGCTACCCTTTCAACCCTTGCAGAACGGGAATTTCTGGGAGGGTTGGCAGAAATTGTCAAATACGGGGTAGTTTTGGACAGGGAGCTCTTTCTGTTTCTGGAAGAGCATGTGGAGCCGATCCTTCGACGTGATCAGTCAGTGTTGACGAAGCTGATAAGCCGTTGTTGCAGCATCAAGGCAGATGTGGTTGCTCGAGACGAGCGTGAGTCAGATATCCGTGCAGTTCTTAACTATGGCCATACGCTTGGGCATGCAGTGGAAACGTTGACCGGCTACCAGCAATATACTCATGGTGAAGCAGTGGCGATTGGAATGGTCGCTGCCGCGTCTTTTTCGGAGCTGTGTGGATTTGCATCGCAGGACGACACAGTCAGGATCAGAAATCTGATCCAGCGTCTCGATTTACCATCAGTACTGCCGGTCTTTACTGCTGCAGAATATATGTCTGCCCTGTTTCGGGATAAAAAGGTTCGAGATGGTGGCATTACATTCGTCTGTAATCGTGGTATAGGTGATTTCAGTTTCACAAAAGTAGTTGACCTTCACCCACTCCTGACCTCGTGTGGCATAGGAGAATGAGATGGAAAAGGATACGACATCTTTCTGGACCGAAATCAAGAAGTATGAAGATTCACTGGCCAAAGACCCGGCATCATACTGTTTCGCTCCACTTGCCGAACTCTACCGCCGCATCGGACTCGTTGATGATGCCATAGCCGTTGCACAAAAAGGGACAGGGTTGCACCCCGATTATGTGGGTGGGCATCTTGCTCTGGGCAGGGCGTATTTCGAAAAAGCGATGATCGCAGAGTCTCGTTCCGAACTTGAATATGTAGTCAAGTTTACGCCGGATAACCTTCTGGCACAAAAGCTGTTGAGCCAGGTCTATATAGAGTTGGGACAGACAACTCTCGCGCAGAGGGCTCTTGAGTCACTGCTCGAGGCAAACCCCGCGGACTCTGAGAGCAGAATTACCCTTGAATCACTGCAGAGCTCGTCTGCTTCAGAAGCGGGATATGATCGTGAAACTCCAGAAAAGATTTCCGACGGATGGCAATCGGGTAATGCAGACTACCGTATCGAGGTTGTATCGGCTGTTGAAGCTGAGGATGACGCCGAACTGGAATTGATCGAGGAGTTGTATGAAGAAGTTCCCGATGATGAGTTGACGGAAGTTTACGCTTCGACTGTCGATGAGCCTGCTGCGGAACATGCCGATTTCCAGGAAGGATCTTCCTCTGACCAGAACGAAGAGACGGTTCGCGAGGTACCGTTCAAAACGGCGACCATGGCCGAACTCTACGTTTCTCAAGGGCATCTGCAAGAGGCAATAAACATCTATTCTGAATTAACTGCTGAAGAGCCAATGAATGGCGGCTATGCGGCTCGGCTCTCTTTCCTGCAGGGAACTCTGGAGCCAGAAGCTGATGCTTCTTCGATACATGCAATTGGCAGCATGCACGATTCCTGTGAAAGCGTGACTGTACAAGCTGCTTCAGATGTTATCGTTGCTTGGGATCTGCCCGGTGCTGCTTCGGGAGAGACAGGTGCTGCTCCGGAAGAAGATGCAGCCATTGCAGGGCTGGAGGAATGGCTCGAAACAATCAGGAGGGTTCGGCAATGTCGTTCAGGGAGAGCTTAGAGAGCATAGTGGCGCAGATAGATGGCGCTATCGGAGCCGTGATCATGGGCTACGACGGGATAGCCATTGACGAGTATATCCGCGCCAATGAAGCACTAGATGTTCAGCTTCTGGCCGTTGAGTATGCCACGCTTCTCAAGGAAATCAAACGCACCGTTGACGTCCTGCAAACTGGCGCCATGGAGGAAGTATCCATCAGCACCGGGGAGGTCCGTATTGCCATTCGTGCCATCAGTGAGGAATTTTTTATTGTCCTGCTGCTGCAGGCAGACGGTAACTTTGGCAAGGGGCGCTACCTGCTCAGGCTCCATGCACCTCTATTGCGCGACGAGTTGCATCAGTGAGGCATCAGATGAAGATACTTGTTCTCCACGGCCCTAATCTCAACCTGCTGGGGACCCGGGAACCCGAACTGTACGGCCGCGAGACCCTGGCGGATGTGAACGCAGAATTACAGGTTCTTGCCGGTGAATTGGGCATGGAACTGACGACTTTTCAGTCAAATGCCGAGGGTTCCCTGGTCGATGCCATTCAAGATGCGAGGGGCGTTTTTGACGGAATCCTCATAAACCCTGCTGCCTATACGCATACCAGCATTGCCATTCGTGATGCGATTTCTGCCGTGCAGCTTCCGGTTGTTGAGGTGCATCTCTCCAACATCCATGCACGGGAAGAATTCCGCCGACACAGCTACGTGGCTCCGATTGCTGTCGGCCAAATCTCCGGGTTTGGTGTAAACAGTTATCTGTTGGGGCTTCGCGCCATTTTTAGCCATATTAAAAAGGGATTGTAATCGACTGATGATTGTGCTACAAGACAGAAACTTTTTCGCCAGGGAATGTCTGCAGCGTCATGCCCTTGATGTGCTGCTGGTGACAAGTCTCCCCAACATCCGTTATCTTGCGGGATTCACAGGCAGTGACGGAGTGCTTCTGGTTACGCCACGTGGCGGTTGGTTCCTGACTGATTCCCGGTATACAACCCAGGCTCAGAGTGAAGTCAATGGCTATGACGTGGTTGAATACCGCAACAAGCTGGACTCTATCGCCGAATTGGTGAGTGCGGCAGGCTGTCGAACCGTCGGTTTTGAGTCGACACAGGTGAGTGTTGCGCTTCGCGATGAGCTTGCCGGGAAACTTCCCGGCCTGGAACTGTTTCCGCTCAAGGACGATGTTGACAGCTTTCGCACGATCAAGGATGCCGCTGAGATTGCCCTTCTGGATACCTGTGCCGGTATCGCCTCACAGGCGCTGTGCGGTATTCTTGGACTCATACGACCGGGTGCCATAGAGCGGGACCTGTCGCTTGAACTGGAGATTGCCATGAAGCGAGGGGGGGCCGATGACAAGGCCTTCGATTTCATCGTGGCATCCGGCGAGCGGGGTGCACTTCCCCATGGCAGGGCAAGCGACCGGGCAATCCGGGCTGGTGAACTGGTCACCTTCGACTTCGGCGCACGTCTCAACGGCTACAATTCCGACGAGACGGTTACCGTAGCAGTGGGGGAGCCTGACAAGCGGTTGCGTACCATCTACGGAGTCGTCAAGGAGGCTCACGACCGGGCCATTGCAGCGGTGAAGCCGGGAGTCGCCCTTAAGGATCTGGATACGATAGCACGTTCGTTCATTGACGAGCAGGGTTACGGAAGTTACTTCGGGCATGGACTCGGGCATGGGGTTGGCCTGGAGGTCCATGAAAAGCCGGTTGTGTCGTTCAGAAGTGATGCTGTTGCGGAAGAAGGTATGGTCTTTACCATCGAGCCGGGGATATACATCCCCGGATTGGGTGGCGTGAGGCTGGAAGACACCGTGGTGGTGGAATCATCGGGTTGCCGATTACTTACCAAGGTTTCCAAGGAACTGCGGGTGTTGTAACCCGCGGATTTTCGTGTATATGCCAGGGGGATCATCCCTGACGTCTGAAAAGGAGAGAAAGATGGATATCAAAGATATTAAGACGTTGATAAAGATGGTAACCGAGACGGATATCACCGAGTTCGAGATGGAAAACCCCGAGGAGCGGATCAGGATCAAACGTGGGAGCGACACGGAAGTCGTGCATGTGCAGGCTCCCCAAGTCATGGCAGCTCCTCAGGCCGCTCCTGTGGCCGCTGTACCGCAAGTAGCGCCAATCGCCGCTGCCGCGCCTGTTGAAAAGGGGGATCCAATCACTTCCCCCATCGTCGGGACCTTCTACCGGGCACCTGCTCCCGATGCCCCCCCCTATGTGGAAGTCGGCCAGGTCGTGGAGAAGGGGCAGATCCTCTGCATCGTCGAAGCCATGAAATTGATGAACGAGATAGAGGCGGAATATCGCTGCAAGATCGTCAAGATTTGCAAGGAAAACGCTCAACCTGTCGAGTTCGGTGACAACCTCTTTCTTGTTGAGCGGGCCTAATACAGCCATAGAGCGCAGGAGAACGGATGGATAGAGAAGACAGATTATGCTTCTTCCATCGGTTCCCTGCGTTTTTTGCGCTCTGTTTCCAGGAGAAGACATATGTTCCATAAAGTACTCATTGCCAACCGTGGCGAGATCGCCTTGCGAGTCATCCGTGCCTGCCGTGAACTCGGCATTAAGACAGTTGCCGTCTATTCAACTGCGGACCGCGAATCTCTCCATGTCAGGCTTGCCGATGAGAGTGTCTGCATCGGCCCCCCTCCGAGTCTGCAAAGCTATCTCAACATCAATGCCATCATCAGTGCGGCAGAACTGACCGATGCCGAGGCGATCCATCCCGGCTACGGCTTCCTTTCTGAAAATGCCGCTTTTGCGGAGATCTGCGAGAATTGCGGCATCACCTTCATCGGGCCGACAGCAGAAAGCATGCGCATAATGGGGGACAAGATCAGTGCCCGCCAGGCTGTGATCAAGGAAGGGGTTCCCATCCTTCCCGGGACCAAGGAAGGGGTTCACGATGTCAATGAGGCGGTCAGGATTGCCAAGGAGATCGGTTTCCCGGTAATTATCAAGGCGACGGCAGGTGGCGGCGGCAGAGGGATGAAGATTGTCCATTCCCCGGCAACCCTTCCCAACGCCTTTGCCACTGCCCGCGCAGAGGCTCAGTCCGGATTCGGCAATCCTGAAGTCTATATCGAGAAATACTGCGAACGGCCTCGCCATGTGGAGATCCAGATCCTTGGCGATAAGCATGGCAACGTCATCCATCTTGGCGAGCGTGACTGTTCCATCCAGCGTCGCCACCAGAAACTCATCGAAGAGGCCCCCTCCGCCATAAGTACCCCCGAACTCCGCAAGACAATGGGGGAGGCTGCGGTTCGCGCTGCCAAGGCCGTGGGATACAACAGTGCAGGCACCATGGAATTCCTGGTGGACCAGGCGAACAATTTCTATTTCATGGAGATGAACACTCGTGTCCAGGTTGAGCATCCGGTCACCGAAATGGTTACCGGTGTCGATATCGTTCGTGAGCAGATCAGGTCGGCAGCAGGGCTCAAACTGCGCTATAAGCAGAGCGATATCAAGATCAACGGCCATTCCATAGAATGCCGCATTAATGCCGAGGATCCGGTCAAGTTCACGCCATGCCCCGGCAGGATTACCGGTTATCATCCTCCCGGAGGGCTGGGGGTTCGAGTCGATTCCTTTGTCTATGACAACTATTCGGTCGTACCGCATTACGATTCACTGATTGCAAAACTGATCGTCCATGCCGAAAATCGGCAGGATGCCATCCGCAGAATGGCCAGAGCTCTTGACGAATACATCATCGATGGTATAAAAACGACCATACCTTTTCACAAGCGGATAATGGCCAACAAGGATTTCATCGAAGGAAACATCGATACCAGTTTCCTTGAGCGTATTGTTTTGGAGTAATGTGATGGACTTCCCCGAAGAACTGAAATACAGCAAGGAACATCTCTGGGTCCGTATCGAAGGCAACAAGGCAGTCATCGGTATTACGGATTATGCACAGCACGAACTCGGAGGTATCACAGCGGTTGAACTTCCCGATGCCGGCTTTGAGCTCGAACAGGATGATTCGTTCGGCTCGATCGAAGCCCGCAAGACCGTTGCCGATCTGTATGCTCCTGTCAGCGGTCTGGTCCTGGCCTCGAACGAGGAGGTGCAGGATGCACCGGAGCTTGTCAATGACGACCCCTATGACGGCGGCTGGTTGGTTGAGGTGGAGCTCAACGACAAAGACGAGCTGAACCTGCTGATGAATGTTGAGGACTATCAGGATTACGTTGCCGAGAGTGAATGACACGACAGATTCATGGCCAATGAACAAGGCGAGCTTCCCTCGCCTTGTTTTTTTTCGGGGTCATGATATCTCTCGTGCCGTAACTGCAGTAAGAACCAGCAAGGCAGGGTACCGATGACCGTCAGGATTGGACAGATCGAGTATGCCAACTGTGTTCCGTTGTTCATGGCCTTCCGGGAATTGTGTCCGGATGCTCAATACAGCTATATCAGCGGTGTTCCTGCTGTTCTGAATGGCCTTCTCGCCCAGGGCGAGATAGATCTTTGCCCTTCATCCTCCATCGTCTACGGTAACGACCCCAACAGGTACTGGCTACTCCCCGATCTCTCCATCAGCGCCGTAGGGGAGGTGCAGAGTGTGCTCCTTTTTTCGAGAAAACCTCTCCAGGAACTGAACGGTGCCCGCATCGGGCTTACCAACGAGTCTGATACCTCGGTGGCGCTTCTCAAGATCATCCTCAACCGGTTTCATGGTTTTGCAAACGAGTACCAGCGTACCGGGTTACCGCTGACCGAGGCATTTTCCTTCTTTGATGCGCTGCTTCTGATCGGTGACATGGCGCTGAAGGAGAGTCTTGCCGGTGCGCACTGTCATGTCTACGATCTCGGAGCCATCTGGCAGCAGCAGACCGGTTTTCCCTTTGTCTTTGCTCTCTGGATTGTCAACCGGGCCGCGGTTGCCGGCAAACACGCAGAGGTGGCTCTTCTACTGCAGTCCCTCCTGAAGGCCAAAGAGCTATCGAAGCTGCGCCTTGAGCGCTATGCTGCAGAAGCGACGGGACTCGACTGGATGAGCGCGCAGCAGCGAGCAGCTTATTGGCGCATCATCTCATATGACCTGGATGAGCAGCAGCTTGCAGGGCTTTCCCTGTTTTACCGCCATGCCGCTGAACTCGGTATCATAGCAGAAGCACCGGAACTCTCATTTTTTTCGATTTACAGTCCCTGAGAGGATCGACTGTCGCATGACGAGCAGTGGTCAGAAAGAGCGCATAACATGGCATGATGCCTTGACCCACCGTTTCAGCGGCCAGCGCAACGGACGATCTTCCGTGGCCCTTACCGAAGATGCGGTCCGCAACTCCCTGGTTGCCCGGGTGCGCTGGTTGCTTCTATTTTTCATCGGCGGATATATCCTCTCCGCAGGGAGTGTGTTCCTGTTCAGCAGGTACGGCTTCTTTCTGTCGACAGAACAGAAAACGGTTCTCCTTCTCAGCGTCCTGTCAGTCATTTGCTACAATGCCCTCTACCAGTTCCGGTACGAAAAGCTCCGTTCCTTCCGGTTTGCCAATCATATCCAGATCCTTCTCGATATCCTTTTCGTGACTGCCATTATCCATGTCAGCGGTGGGGTGTCCAGTTGGTTCTGGGCCGTCTATCTGGTCGTGACCATTGAGGCGGCCTTTCTGCTCGACAAAAAGTCAGATGTCTGGTTTGTCGGTGCCTTTGGCGCCATTTTGTATGGCGCACTCCTGACCCTGGATTATGTCGGTGTCTTGAGGCACGTCCAGATGCCTTTTGTGGTAGAAGGGCTGCATAACGATTTCCTCTACATTGCGCTTCGCTGGCTCTGGGTGACGATCCTTAACGGAGTGAGCGCGGGAGTGACTACCTTTCTTATGGGGGTGATCAGGACCGAGTCGCGTCTGTTGAAGGAGAGCGAGGAACGACTGTTCAATTTCATTGATACGGCCAACGATCTGATTTTCAGCACGACCCCTGAGGGGAAGTTCATCTATGCAAACCGGGCCAGTCACCAGGCCCTTGCCTGCGGCAGTGATGAGCTGAATGCAAAAACAGTCAATGAACTGATTCACCCTGCCGGCAGGAAATCCTATGTCACTGGGATGGAACACGCCCTGAAATATGGCCGTTCCGAGATCATCGAAACAGCCGTCTTTTCCAGTGACGGCAGCAACGTGCCCCTTGAGGGAAGTCTTACCTGCAGCTACCATGATGGCCGACCCGCAGCTGTCTGGTGGATCTGCCGTGACATCACCGATAGAAAGCTCGCCCAGCAACAACTGTATCATCTGGCACATTACGACACGCTGACCGGGCTGCCCAACAGGATGCTGCTGTATGACCGTCTCAGGCAGGCCCGTGCCCATGCCCATCGGGAAGGGCTTTCCATGGCGATTCTGTTTCTCGACCTTGACCGGTTCAAGATCATAAACGATACCCTTGGCCATCCCGTCGGAGACAAGCTGCTCCAGTCAGTTGCCCGGCGGCTCTCGTCATGTGTCCGCGAGGTTGACACGGCAGCCCGCATTGGTGGTGACGAATTTCTCATCATACTGGTAAACATGCGCGATACAGGGGACGCCGAAAGGGTTGCAGTGAAGATTCTTGCAACGCTTGCAACCCCGCATATCATCGAAGAGCATGAACTGTTCGTCACTACCAGTATCGGTATCAGTGTCTATCCGTCCGATGACGAGGACCTGGACAATCTGATCAAGAAGGCCGATATCGCCATGTATGCTGCCAAGTCGGCAGGGAGCAACACCTATCAATTTTATGATGCGGCCATGGACGAAAACGCCCACAAGCGTTTCGTGCTGGAAAACAGCCTGCGAAAGGCCGTGGAGAACAAGGAGTTCCTTGTCTACTACCAGCCAAAGGTGGATATCCTCAGTGGAGAGATCACCGCCTTTGAAGCCCTGCTGCGGTGGGAGCATCCCGACCTGGGCTTGTTGTCTCCAGCGGAATTTATCCCGCTTGCCGAGGAAACCGGTCTGATCATTCCGATTGGGGAGTGGGTGCTTAAGGAGGCCTGTGCACAGAATGCCGCCTGGCAGCAGCAGGGGTTGAGGCAGATGGTCGTTGCCGTGAACCTGTCCGGATACCAGCTCCAGCAGCGGAATTTCATCGAGGTCGTTGCCGAGGCACTTGCCGAAACAGGCCTCTCTGCGAAACACCTGGAATTTGAGATCACTGAGACCGTGATCATGCAGAATCCCGATTTCACCATTGCGGTTCTCAATCAGTTGCGCGACATGGGGGTCCATATCTCCATCGACGATTTCGGCACCGGCTATTCATCCCTTTCCCACCTCAAGCGTTTTTCGGTCAATACGCTCAAGATAGACAAGACCTTTGTCCGCGAGGTAGAATCCAATTCCACCGACGCCGCCATTGCTACGGCCATCATTGCCATGGGAAACAGCCTGAACCTCCGGGTGATCGCCGAAGGGGTAGAAACCAAGGGGCAGTTCGATTTTCTGAAGGGTAAGCTCTGTGACGAGATGCAGGGCTATTATTTCAGCCGGCCCATGCCTCCGGAGAAGGTGCTGGAATTCATGCAGGGGAAGACCGTCAAGGGAGCCGACAGGGAAGTATTGCCGGAGTGATACTGTTGCCTAGTGGGAGGGTTTTTTCCTGCGGAGGTAATCTTCAATGATACGGGCATGATCGAAGCACAGTCGGGCGGGCAGGGAATCGATCGGGAACACCGTCAGGCTTGCGGCATCATCCGCCGCCTTGGGGATACCCTTCCCCTTGGCGATGTAAGCCGTCGTGATGGTGTGGTGGCGCGGATCACGGGCCGGGTCCGAATAGCAGCCCAGCAGTTGCAGGTCGACAATATCCAGCGAGGTTTCCTCCCGGGCTTCCCGCGTAGCTGCATGTTCCAGGGTTTCCCCATAGTCGACGAATCCACCCGGCAGTGCCCACCCCAACGGTTCGTTCCGTCGTTCGATCAGTACGATACCACCATCGATCTCGATGATGATGTCAACGGTAGGAATGGGATTCCGGTAGGATTTTACCGCCCCGCCGCAGTGGGGGCAGGTTAACGACTCATAGGCCATGTCAGCGTCACGATGAAGGGTTGTACCACGAAGGGGAAAAACTTTCAGTGGAGACAAAAAAGGGAGGCCAAAGCCTCCCTTTTTCCGAGTCGGCAGAACTGCTACTTCTTCTTGCTTCCTGCGGCCTTCTTGGATGCCTTGAGCGGGTTGATCTTGGTCTCTTCGCTCTTGATCTCGACTTTCACATGGGTGGCAAAGTTGCAGAGCCCCTCGGACCATTTCTTGCCCGGCGCGGGATACGCGCTGCAGACACGTCCGATCGAGCCTTCGACAATTCGCTCACATCCTTCGCAGTTCTCCACGACAACCTGGCAGCTGCCGCCAGAGAACACACACCCCTGGTTTCCCCAGAATGTACATTCGGTACCGCGAAGCACGGTTTGGCATTGCATTGGTCTTCCTCCTCTTCTTCTATATCCGCTGTTTCGTGCGTAAAATTCAATCTACCAATTTTCCGCGCTTTAAGTCAACTGTAAAAATCCCCGGCGATTTCGCCTAGCTGCAACTGTTTCCCTTGACTAGGGTGGGGGGGTATATTAATCTACTGTATGCACGGCCTTCTGCAGCGCCTGTACGCTCCGGATGCCCGTATTTATCAGTATCTTCAGGAGGGAAGCCATGACGCGGATTGCATTTGGCACATCGGGCTGGCGGGGCATTCTGTGCGAGGATTTTGTCTTTGAAAATGTCAGGGTAGTCACCCAGGCCATCGCGGATCATGTTATCAGCCAGGGGGAGCGGGAAAAAGGGCTGATCATCGGGTACGATTCCCGTTTCATGGGTGAGCGTTTTGCCCGCGAATCGGCCAGGGTCCTGGCTGGCGCCGGCATCAAGGTCCTGCTCTGCGACCGCGACACCCCGACTCCGGTCATCTCGTTCGAGATCCTGCGGCGCAAGGTGGCAGGTGCCATCAATTTCACCGCCAGTCACAACCCTCCTGAATACAATGGCATCAAGTTTTCTCCTGCCTGGGGCGGGCCTGCCTTGCCTGAAACCACCGGCGATATCGAGCGGCGTGCCAACGAGATGCTGGGGGAGATCTGCTATAAGGAGCGGCCGCTCGATCAGGCATTGCGCGAGGGGCTCCTGGAGGAGATCGACTGCAGGCCCGCCTATCTGGCCGACCTTGCCACAAAGATCGATTTCGACGCAGTCGGCCGGGTAGGGGGGATAGCCCTCAATCCGCTCTATGGAACGGCTCGCGGCTACCTCGATGCGCCGCTCCTTTCCCGCGGCGTTTCCTTCCGCCAGATCAACGACCAGCGCGATCCTTATTTCGGCGGCTTCCCACCTGAACCGGCGGAAAAAAACATCCAGGACTTCATCGGCCTGGTTAAAAGCGATCCCACCATCAGGCTCGGTCTTGCCACTGATGGCGACGCCGACCGTTTCGGTATCATCGATGACGACGGCAGCTATATCGAACCGAACTATATCATTGCCCTCTTGCTCGACTACCTGGTGCGGGTCCGCAGGATCAGCGGCGGCGTTGCACGCAGCGTTGCCACGTCCCACCTGATCGATGCCGTGGCGCGTCACCACAACATCGAAGTCTTCGAGACGCCGGTTGGATTCAAGTATATCGGCGAACTGATCAGCCAGGACAAGATCGTCATCGGCGGCGAAGAAAGCGCCGGTCTGACCATCAAGGGGCATGTACCCGAGAAGGACGGCATCCTGGCATGTTTCCTGGTCGCAGAAATGGTCGCGCACGAGGGGCAGCCGGTGAGGGTGCTGCTGGAGCGTCTCTATGAAAAGGTCGGGCGGTATCTGACCAAGCGGGAGAACATCCGTCTCTCCGCGGAGCTGGAAGCAGCATTCCCGGCAAAGATTGCCGCCACGCCGACCGAATTCGCCCATTTGAAGGTAAAGGAGAAGGTGACCCTGGACGGCAACAAGTTCATTCTCGAAGACGGAAGCTGGCTCCTGTTCCGTAAATCCGGCACCGAGCCGGTGGTGCGCCTCTATGGCGAATCGTCGTCGGAAGAACGTCTGCAGGCGATCATTGCTGCTGGCAAGGCATTCATCCAGCAGTCCTGAGAATCTGAGATTTGCAGCAGACAAGGACGCCGGAGACGTGAAAGAGGAGTTAAAAAGTCCTTTTTGCGTTTTCTGCGTCTTTGCGCTATACTGACCAAAAATTCACACTGGAGGGACCATGTGGGATTATACCGATAAGGTGAAGGAGCATTTTCTCAATCCGCGCAACGTGGGCGACATCCCCGAGGCCGATGCCATCGGCGAAGTCGGCAGTCTTGCCTGCGGCGATGCGTTGAAGCTTTTCCTCAAGCTCGACGACAAGAAGGAACGGATCGTCGACGCAAAATTTCAGACCTTTGGCTGCGGCAGTGCCATTGCCTCCTCTTCGGCCCTGACCGAGATGATCAAGGGGAAGACCCTGGACGAGGCGCTGGCAGTGACGAACAAGGAGATCGCCGACTTTCTCGGTGGCCTGCCCGAGGAGAAGATGCACTGTTCCGTCATGGGGCAGGAGGCGCTGGAAGTCGCCATTGCCAAGTATCGCGGCGGTCCGGTGCCGACCCATGGGCATGGGCACGACCATGAACAGGAAGGGGAGATCGTCTGCAAGTGTTTCGGCCTGACCGACGGCTTCCTGAAGAAGGTGATCGAACAGAACCGGCTGCATACGGCCGAGCAGGTTACCCATTTCACCAAGGCAGGCGGTGCCTGCGGTGGCTGCATCCCCCGGATCAAGGAGCTGATCGCCGAAGTCCTCGGCGAGGCTCAGGCCGCACCCCCCAAGAAGCCGGAGAAGCTTACCAACCTGCGCAAGATGCAGCTGATCCAGGAGGTGCTGGAGAACGAGATCCGGCCGCAGCTCTGGACCGACGGCGGTGACCTGGAACTGATCGACATTGCCGGCCCGACGGTGCAGATCGCCTTCCGTAAGGCCTGTGCCGGCTGCGCTTCATCGGGTTTCACCGCCAAATTCGTGGAGCAGAAGCTGCGCGACATGGTGAGCGACGATATTGTCGTCGAGGAGGTGGAGGGATGAAAGAGATCTATCTCGACAACAACGCCACCACCCGGGTCGATGACGCGGTCTTCGAGGAGATGCGCCCCTATTTCACCGAGCTGTACGGCAACCCCAGCTCCATGCATTTCTTCGGCGGGCAGGTGCAGAAAAAGGTCGACGAGGCCCGCGCGCGGGTGGCAACGCTGTTGGGCGCCCAGCCTGAGGAGATCATCTTCACCGCCTGCGGCACCGAAAGCGACAACACTGCCATCCGCTCGGCGCTGGAGGCATTTCCCAGCCGCCGGCACGTCATCACCAGCAGGGTCGAACATCCGGCGGTCCTCACCCTCTGCCGCAACCTCACCAAGCATGGCGTCCGGGTGACGGAACTGAACGTGGACAGCGCCGGCCGTCTCGACCTGGATGAGCTGAAGCGGGCCATAGACGACGACACCGCCATCGTTTCCATCATGCATGCCAACAACGAGACCGGCGTTGTCTTTCCCATCGAGGAGATTGCCGGGATCGTCAAGGAGCGGGGCGTCCTGTTCCATACCGATGCCGTGCAGTCGGTGGGGAAGATCCCCCTCAACATGGCGAAATCGCGCATCGACATGCTTTCGCTCTCCGGGCACAAGCTGCATGCCCCCAAGGGGATCGGGGCTCTCTACCTGCGGAAGGGGACGCCGTTCCGTCCTTTCCTGGTCGGCGGGCACCAGGAAAGGAACCGCCGTGCCGGCACCGAGGCAACGACTTCCATTATCGCCCTGGGCAAGGCCTGCCAGGTGGCCGGGGAATTCCTCCATGACGAGAACACCAGGGTAAAAGGGCTGTGCGACCGCCTGGAACGGGAGCTGATGGCGATCATTCCGGCAGCAAGGATCAATGGCGGCGGCGCCGAGCGGCTTCCCAACACCGTTTCCATCGCCTTCGAGTTTGTCGAAGGGGAGGCGATCCTGCTGCTCCTTTCCGAGAAGGGGATCTGCGCCTCTTCGGGGAGCGCCTGCACCTCCGGTTCCCTGGAGCCTTCGCACGTGCTGCGTGCCATGGGGGTGCCGTTCACCTGCGCCCATGGCTCCATCCGTTTTTCCCTCTCCCGCTTCACCACCGACGCCGAGATCGATGCGGTCATCCGCGAACTTCCTCCCATCATCCAGCGGCTGCGGGAGATTTCTCCCTTTGGCCGGGAGCTGCTCAAAAAGTAGTAGCTTTCGTCGACATGTCGGAAACAGAAAAGCCCCGCTGGTTTCAGCGGGGCTTTTCTGTTTAAAGAGCTCTATTCGGGGCGCAGCCAAGCTGCGCCCCTCAGGGGATATTACCAGTTTTCCTTCGTCCCTGCGGCGCTTGCCGTGGCATTGTGCTCGCCACAGTTTGTCCCGCAGTTGCTCTTGCCATAGGCACCGGTAGATTTCACGAATTCCGTCATGCCGGTAAAGGCTGTGCCATTGCCATCCGGAACATACCTGCGGGGTATGCCCGAACCGCCGGCACCAAAGACTCCCGCTCCGAGTATGGTTGCGTTTGCATCGGTAATGAAGCGGGTCACCTTGCCGCCGTGGGGAACACGGATATGGCAGCGGACGCATGCAACGCCATGGTCACCGCTTCTTTGCGTGTGGCCCGCACCGCCGGCGCTCCAGACATGGCAGCTCAGGCAGAAAACCTGACCTGAGTTCGGCAAGGTGGAGCTGCCGGTACCGTTTATGTAACCGGTGGAACTGCTGGTTCCGTTGCTTGCTGCCGAGGTGTAGGGCCAGTTGTTGTATTTGGTGCCGGTCGTGTTGGGGTTGAGCATCCACTTGACCGAAGAGCCGTGCGGGCCTTGAGATGCCGCTGAATCGGTGGCATGACAGTCGGAACAGGTCATGACCATGCCCGGAACCCAGCCGCCGGTCAGGGCACCTGCTGCGAGCTGATTTGCCGCCGAGAGGGCCGAGCCGATCGGGTGGCGCGATGCGTTGTTCGGGTTGAATTCCAGACCAAGGTCGGTCCATGCAGCGGCACCGCTTCCCCCCCAGGTGGCGACGTTGGTATTGGCGCCGGAGTGGCACTTGAAGCAGATCTGGTATTCGGCTTCCGTGGCAGTGGCATTGTCGTTGACAAAGGCTGAATAGCCATAGCTGCCGTTGGTCCAGTTGCTGGCGCCCGGCGTATAGCTGACAAACGAGGCGCCGAGCAGGACATTGGCCAGGGTCGTGCTCCCCGTGGCATGGGTGCCGGCCTGGGCAATGTGTGGGTTGTGGCAGTCAGCGCACTCTACATGCTTGTTGGCGCTGATGTAAGCCAGATTTTCATCCTGGATGGTCGGACGATGGATACCGACGTAGTTCTTCAGGTTGTGGCGATAGACCCTGGTGCTGGTTGAGAACGATTTGAAGGTATCCTCCGAGGTAGTGGACATGGCCTGCGAGCCGTACCAGTCCTTGCCGTTGGCGGCCTTCTTCGTTCCGGGCAGGCTGTCGGCTGCCTGGCTGTGACAGCGGAAGCAGAAGTTCTCTTCCTGGGCATCCTTGACCGGAGCGCCCATGGTGGCGGAGAGGCGGCGGTCGGCGCTGACGTGCAGGCCGAACTGGTTGGCCGATGTCTGGTAGAGGCTGGTCTCGCCGCTGGTGGCGTTGTGACACTTGACGCAGTTGGCATTGAACTTCGAGCCGTCGCTGAAGGCCGAGGAAGACGTGTAATTGTGCATCGAGGCGGTGTAGGTGACCCTGGGCACGGCCGCGTTGGTTGTCGTACCGTCGTCTTTTTGCCGGGATGAGGTAAGTGTCTTGGTTGCAATCGACTGATGACAGGTGAGGCAGAGCCCGCCGCTGGTCGCGTCAAAGTCGGTGTTGGTTGTGGCGGTAAGGCTGGACTGGGTGGGTACGGTAAACGGTGCCACCAGCAGGTTCCGACCCCGCTGGGAAACGGATGGATTGGACGGGTTGTAGATCGGGCTGAAGATATTGTGGTCCGCGTGGCAGCGCAGACAGCTGTCGGTGGAGTTATAGTCCAGGGTTGCCGGATTGACGACGTGGTGGTAGGAGGCAGTGTCGGTATTCATGGTATTCGCAAAGCCGCTGTGGCAAGGAGTGCAGTCGACTCCGCCGGCAGACTCGCCGCCGTCAAGCTGGCCGTTGATATGCTTGCTCAGGTCGTTGAAGGTTCGGTTGTTGTTCACGTGGTTGTGGCATCCGTTGCACAGGTCGGCCGTAACGGCGCCGTGACCGGAGGTATTCGGCGGGTTGCCATGGCACTTGCCGCAGTCGCTGCTGGCACCGGTAAGGAACGGTGAATTCCAGGTCGGCGTCACTCTGGTCGGTGTGGCGCCATCGGGGAGCGATGCGCCGTGGCAGTAAGTATTGGAGCAGGTCCCCGCGGAGTACGACGGGGTCAGGCCGTCGGTTTTTGCCAGGGTGCCGAAGCTCACCTCTGCGGGCGTGGCGCCGAAGTGGCCGGCGGCGTTGACGTCGTCGCTGATGAGCGCAATGGAGGTGGCATGGCATTCGGCGCAGCTGAAGGGGCGCGAATACTTGTAGGTGGTGGACGAGATATGGTTGAAGTGGGTGCCGGCCTTGCTGTCGGTGGCAGCGGTTGCCCCGCTCAGGGCATTCCAGGGAGTTGACCGGTAGCCGTGGCACTTGGCACAGCGAATCTTGCCGGTATTGGCTCCCCAGGTGGGATTCTGGGCACCGTGACAGTTACTGGTCGAACATGTGCCGTAGGCTGCCGTTGGGCTTGCAGCCGTGCCACCCGAATAGGTGGTTCCTGCTCCTGCTGCGGTGAAGGAGAAATCGATCTGGCGGTTCGCGTGGAGGAGCGTCCCGGTTCCTGCACCGCTGTGGCAGACCGAGCAGGCATAGCCGGCAGTCTGGGCATGCTGGATGTGGCTGCCGGTGGCGCCTGCATCGCTGGCCATGTTCACGTGGCAAGCACCGCAGGGGGCGGCTGCACCCCAGGTAACGGTCTTGTAGACCGGTGATGCGCCTTTAACGGTGCTGTGGCAGTAGACGCTCGAACAGGTGCCGTAGGCGGTGCCGGGGGCGAATGCGACAGTCTTGCTGTAGGGTGTTGCATTGCCGACGGCAATGCCGGTGAAGACGACGTTGATCTGTTTGTCCACGTGGGTCGTCGCCGTCACTGCGGATGCGGTATAGCCGGTGTTGTGGCAGAGAGAGCAACTGTACTGCTGGGTATTGGCATGGGTTTTATGGCTTCCCGAGGAGATGACGGCAAAGGTTGCCATGTTCTGGTGACAGCCGCCGCAGCCGTTGATGGTGCCGCCCCAGACCGGGGTGCGATAGGTTACGCTGCCGGTGCCGCCGACCCCCTGGGCATTGCTGTGACAGTAGAGGTTGGAGCAGACGAGCTGATTGCTGACAACGGTTTTTACCCCACCGGGGTTGATGGCATCGAAGTAGACGTCCTTGGTGCCGTTGACGTGCAACACCACGTCCTTGATGATCTTGCCCGGATTGACCGTGTTGGTGTGACACTTGGCGCAGTCGATGGCGCCTGCCAGGTGGGCGGAGTGGGAATTGGTGGTCATATTGGCAGCAGTGCTGCCGTGGCAGCTCGAACATTCGTTGGCAGTGCCGATGATCGAGCCTGCGCCTCCGCCCAGGGCCTGGGACCAGGAGGGAGCCACAACTGCGGTCAGGGTGCCGCCGCGCGGCGCACCGTTGGAGTGGCAATAGACATTGCTGCAGGTCATGGCCGTAGTGTCGTACTGCGGCTTGATCTGGCTGGTATAGATGGAGAGGATCGGTCCGGCCAGGATGAAGACATCCGTGAAGGTGCCGGTTATGTGGGTGTTCCCCCGGTGGCATTCCACGCATGCCTTCTGGTAGGGGATCGCGGCATGGGCAGGATGAGCGCCGGTCGATTCGTTGGTGAACGGAGAAGGTGTGCCGTTATAGACGGCATATCCACGCGGTCCGCCGGCGGTATTTCCCTGTGGCGGGTAGCCGTGACAGCTTGAGCACCCGCCCGCACCGACGCTGAACGATCCGGCGCCGCTGTTATGGCCATGGCAGGCGTTGCAGACGACAGGATCATTCGATTCGTGGTCGGTAGGATACCCGGTGCCGACCGGGACCACGTGGCAGACCTGGCAGATGCCGGTGCCGGCCGGGTTCTTGTAGTTTTTCCGGGTGACCGAGGTGAAGATCGCCTGGAACGGCCGCGCCGAGCGGCTCACCGAGGAATAGGTCAGTTGGCGGCGAACCAGCCAGACGTTCGGCGTGGTGCCGTCGCCGAGATCAACGTGCCCGCCGTGACAGTCGCCGCATTGGGCGTTCTGGTTCCTGGCGTTATGGGTCTTTTTGCCGATGTGGCAGTCGGTGCAGAGGTTGACGGTGTTGGCTGTGGCGCCGTGCAGCGAGGTGCGCAGGATGTAGCCGTCACCGGTTGAGAGGTTGAGGAAGTTCGCGGAGCCTTTCTGGGTGCCGGCCCGTGAATCGGTGTAGTGGACGCTGTGGCAGCTGCTGCAGAGAACCTTGCCGCCGGGGAGCGTCAGTCCGCTGCTGGTGGAGAAGGGTTTGAAAGCGGCAGGGCTTGCCGCCTGTATGGATGCGTAATCGACGGCGACCGGGTGAGTTCCCTGCATCTGGTCAACGGTATTGCGCTGGCGGTGGCAGTCCAGGCACATCTGGTCCTGGTCGTTCGCCATGCGCAGGAATGGTGGATAGGTATTGTCATGCTGGTTGTGGCAGCGGACGCAGGAGAGCTGGTAGTTGGTACGGGCGCGCAGGCTGCCCGTGGTCATCAGCGCCTGAACCGGCGGGAGTGCTCCTGCACGGGCATTGGTTTCCGGTCCCTGCCAGTTGTGCGAAGTCTGGTAAGGGGTTCCGGTCCTGGTGTTTGTGTAGGAACCGAAGGGATTGGCAAAATCGGCCGCGGTAAAGGGCATGCCGCCTGCTTTCGGGTCTCCCGGCCTATGGCAGTTGAGGCAGATGTTGCTGTAGCCCGTTCCGCCGAGGGTCCGGTGGGAGATGTGGCAACTGGCGCAGGAGTATCCGCTGCTGGCATCGTGGGGAGGGGAGACGGTGAGCCCCCACGCGGTTGCTGAGGCCATCAGGAAGAGGGCTCCGGCGATAAGTATGAAAGCGGCCGATCTGTTCATCGTGTGCTCCTGTATTTCACAGAGGTCGGATCAATTCGTTATGGAAATCGACAATTGCGGTTCGCTCAGGATCGTTGTGATATCCGGATTGACGTTGTTATATGTGCCGATGAAATTCAAGCTCCCTGCCGGGTTCAGGCTGGTGATGTCCGTTGCCTGCAGAGTCGAGGCATAGGTGCAGGTCAGGGTGAGGAATTTGCCGTAGTTGATCGTCGTCGGTGTGCCGGAGATATCCAAGGCCGCAATATGGACCTTTTTCGTCGGCGGGGTGGTGGGTAGAGAGGTATAGCTGGCAAGGATGCTTAACGAAGCACTGAGCCGGTTGGCGGTGGTAAGGGCGGTCACGGAGACTTCGTTGGTGGTGCCGGCTTTGAGGGGAACCGTGACGTTCTCCGGCAGGATCACGTCGAATTCCACGCCGCTCGGGCCTGCCACTGGCGTGGCATTGGTCGAGAAGGAGACGAACACCTGCTTGGTGCTGACCACCGGCGCGGAGGCGCCGCTGCCGCACCCCTGTGACATGAGCGCCATGGTGAGTATGCCAGCTATGGGAATGATCCGTTTCATGGTCTGTCCTTTGTAAAAGAGTCGTTGTGCATCTTACTGCCAGGCGATGCCGAGCACCCGTTGCAGGATCGCAACCACATCGGCGACGGTGATCCTGCCGTCGGGCCGCGGCAGTGCGGACACCAGCGGTGCCACGTCGCCGCGCAAGAGCTGGTCGCTGGTGGCGTGCTCGATGCGGGCTGCGATACGCAGTGCCCGGTAGGCATCGACGATGGTCGGTTCTCCCGCACCACCGGTGATCTTGCCGTTTCGCGAGCTGGTGCCGGTCGGGCCGATTGCGTAGATATTCAGCGGCGCCGATTCGGTGCCGGCCAGGGTGATGCTCCAGATGCCGCTGTTGGGGATGACGGTCGTGCCGACCTGTACGCCGGCGCTGTCGTTGATATAGACCGTTGAGCCGGGGGTACCGGTACCGGAGATCAGGGTCGACGATTGGCTGGTAAGCGACAGGTCCGGCCCCGAGATGGCATAGACCAGCGTCCGGGTGTTGGTCGTGGCATTTCCGGCTGCGTCGAAGACCGTAACCATAACTGCGTAGGGACCTTCGGCACCGAAGGTGAGCGGGATGGAGAAGGTGCCGGTACTGAGGTCCGCGGCCTGGGTGGTGCCGTTGACGGTCACGGTTATGCTGGAGCCGCTGGTGGTGCCGGTGATCGTGGCGGTCGAGCTGTTGACGAACCGGTCGGATACCGGGCCGTCGATGATGAGGGTCGGCTGTGCAGTCGCATCGACGAGCAGGATGGTCCGCTTGCCGTGGCTCGACAGGCTGCCCGACGTTACGGTCACGTCGACGGTGTAGAGGCCTATGCCGGCATCGAGGATCGGACTCGGGCTGGCTGTCCAGGTGGTGCCGCTCTGGCTGAAGGTGATGGGAGCAGTATTGCCGTCCGGCTTGTAAAGCGTGCCGGAAACGGTGCCGACCGGAGCGGTTGCGATGACGGGCAGTGTGGTGGCGGTGACGGCCGATCCGTCGGCAGGCGTCGTGATATCGAGGTTCGGCGCAGTGCCGTCATAGGCGATGGTGCGCGTTTCCGACACGCTGTTGCCGACCGTGTCGGTGACGCTGACCACCAGAGTGTTGCTCCCCGGCTGCAACTGGACCATGGTGTGGAACTGGCCGTTGACTACCGGTACCGGGGCCTGCTGCTGGCCGTTGAAGGTGAGAACCGCAGCGCTGATATCGCCGGTGTCGGTGATTCCGGAGACGTTGAGCAGTGGCGAGGCTGAAGTGCTGCCATTGGTCAGAGTCGAGACGGTCAGGGCGGGCGTAATGTTGTGGACGGTCACGAGTGCCGTAGCCACGGCGTTGGGAAGGCCGGAGGCGGTGGCAGTGACCGTCAGGATCGTATCGCCATTGGGCAGGTTCGAAACCGGCGTGCTCCAGGAGGTTCCGCTTTGCGTTACGCTGCCGACGCTTGCGGCTGTATCGGCGGTCACGGTGACGGTCGCGCCCGTGGCTACGGTACCCGACAGGGTGAGCGAGGTATTCCGGGTCGGCGAGGTGACGGCGTTGACCGTCAATGCCGGAGCAGTGGGGCTGTAGGTAACCGTCAGACTCTGGGTTGCCGACTGGTTGCCTGCCAGGTCCGTTCCCTTGACGGAGATGATATTGGCACCGCTGACCAGCCCGGAAACGGTGCAGGTCCAGGTTGTAGCGGTGGGGAAGGTGACCGGGCCGATCACGGCTGCGGTATTGGCGGTAACCGTAATGGTGGCGGTTTCGTTGACGGTGCCGGTGAGGGTAATGGACGACACGTTGGTGACGGTTGACGTGCCGGGCCGCGGCACGACCGTTACCAATGGCGGGACGGTGTCGGAACCGGCGGCGCCGCCGTCGATGCCGAAGATGGCCAGGTTCCCCTGGCCGTTGGCAACGAAGAGGCGGTTGGTGGTTGGTTCGAACAGGACATCGGCAGGGACGAACAGTTCGCCCTGCGACGCGTGTACGCCGTATCTGCCGATGATGAGCAGGAGCGCATTGTTCGCCGGATCGACTGTCTGGACGATACTCTGGAAGGAGTCGACGATAAAGATCCTGGAAAGCTGCGGTGTCGTGTCCCGCGTGTACTCGAACGAGATATTCTGGGGAGAACTCAGGTAGACCGTGGTATTGGCATAGGGGGGGCCGCTGTTGCCGGTGGGTGGCATCCCTGGGCTGCCGAGCACCTTCTGGAAGACACCGGCCGTGGAGAAGAACTGGATGCGGCTGTTGAGCGTGTCGGCAACCGCTACCTGGTTGGCGGCCTTTTCGTAGGCGATGCCCGTGGGAAGGCTGAACTGGCCGGTTGCGGTGCCGGTGGTGCCGAAGCGGCTGCGGTAGCTGTAGTTGGCATTAAAGACATGCACGCAGTCGTCCAGACTGTCGGTGACGAATATCGTGCCGTCGCTGGCCACGGCAATGCCGTTGGCCATCTTGAAGCCACCGGTGGGAGCCAGTTGGCGGGTTTCGGCAAAGCTGCCGTTGCGTGAGAGCAGGGCGACATAGGTCCCTTGGCTGACCAGCAGGTCATTGCCGGCCGTAAAAGCAATCCCCATGGGAGGTTTTGTCGTGCTGATGCGCGAGATCAGGTTTCCTGCAGGGGTGTACTGCATGATCCCCCGCGCCCGCGGGTCGGCGACATAGAGGTTGCCGGCACTATCGGCCACTACCCGTACCGGTGTGCTCAGCCCGGTGCTGATGGGGGTCTGGTTGGTGACGACAGGTGCGGTCGCCCCGAACGCAGCAGCGGCAACGAGTAGCGCCAGCAGCAGTGTGACCATGACGGATAGTATGCGGTTATGTTCCGTTATACGTTGTTTCATCCTCGTCAGCCTCCGGATGGTGCACAGCTCGTGTCTGTTACGCGTTACCAGGGTTTGGTTTCATGACAATGCCCAAAGACAAAGGTGTTTGCCGGTGGCGTCGTTCCGGGGGTGCAACTGCCGCCACTGTAAACGACCTCGGGCCGTATCGTCAGCGCCGGGGCGAGCTCCAGGCTGTGGGTGCTCAGGTTGCTGAAGTGGCTGTTGCCGCCGCTGGTGATGGACATGTTATGGCAGTCCCTACAGGGGATTGCGTAAGTTATGGCATGCAGGGTATGCTGGCCTGAATAGAAGCTGTTGTACGGTTTGGTGGCTGCCGGCAGGGCCGTGCCGTCGACGTGGCAGATGGAGCAGTCGGTGGATACGTTGATCCTGCCGGCGCTCCAGGCCGGGGTAGTCACTCCGCCGTGGCAACTGACGCCGCTGCAGGTGCCGTTGGTAGCGCGACTGGCGATGACGCCGTTCTCGTTATAGGTGCTGCGGAAGGCTACGGTGAGCTGGCTGCCGTGTGTCGCTGTGCCGCTGCCGCCGCCACTGTGGCAGATCGTGCAGGTGGTGGCGACATAAGCGAGATTCGTGTGCTTGGCGTGCAGCCCGGAGATATTGGGGTAGACCGCGCCGTTGGGCGGGTTACCGTGGCAACTGTTGCACTGGTTGAGAACCGGCACGGTTCCGGCCGGAAGCAGCAGGTGGCAGGAGGTGCACGACGGTGCGTTGCCGCTCCCTTGCAGGGTGGCGCCATGACAGGGGGCGCAGTCGTTGGTCTGGTTGGTGTTCAGCCGATGGCTCGGAAACGGCACCGGGTGGGGGCCCAGGTGGCAGTCCGAGCAGCCGATGCCGGTAATCCCCCCGGTAAGCTCCTGTCCGTGGCACTGGCGGCACTGGTCGGGATAGGTGGCATACCCTGCGCCGTGGCTGCTTAACCAGTCGCTGGGGTGCTGACCGACGGCATTCAGGGATGGAGCCGCGTCATTGGCCGTGCCGCAGGAGCAGAGCGCTGTACAGAAGGCTGCCAAGGTGAGCAGTTGAAAGAGGGGTCGATGTTGTTGCATTGAGTCACCTCAGGGTTTGTGGCGTATGGCTCGCAGCGGGTGGTCCGTCATGTCCCACGGGCCGGAAGCCACGGGCCAGGAGCTACGTGCTAGTGGCGATGGCATGTCACGCATTTTTCGTTGTTCGTTCGACCGTGGCAACGGTAACAGCTTGCCGGGTCGAGCCTCCCATCCACCTTGTGCCGGCTGAGATAGTCGCCGCGGTGGGGGAGATCACGATCGGGCCGATCGCCATGCAGGGTCGACGGCTTGACCTCCACATAGTTGGCATGGCACTCGTTACAGAACGATTCCTTGTGACAGATCGCGCAACTCCCGGCTTCACTGGCGGCTGCAAAGCGATGGTCCTTGACGAAGGTCGCTGTGTGGTCCAGAACGGCATAAGACTTCTGGGAATCCTTCATCGGCACTTCATGGCAGTCGGAACAGATCGGGCGACCCTGTGGCAGGGGCTCGGGGTGTCCCACAGGGGGCAGGGCCGGTTTCGGCGAAATATTCTGGCTGCAGGCGGTCAAAGCCACCAGTGCCAGCAGGGCGCACAGGCAGGCGATACCATGCTTCATCATTGCGGTGCTCCTTTTACCGTTGAATAGCTGAAGGTGAGGCGCACGAGCCCTTTGACCTGATCCTTGTAGTCAGGATTGGCACCGTAGCTCAGATCTCCGGAAAGATGCACAACCGGCGAGATCCGGTAACCGAGCGAGCCGCTCAGTTCATAGGCGTAGTCGGAGTCCGTGCCGTAGAACTGCTTGTCGTACAGATCGGTTATGAAGTCGACGCTGGCTGAATAGGCCCCTTTGACATACGAGGCAAAGGCACGGATTTCGTTATAGGAGGGGATGCTGCCGGTGCTGGAGGATGAGACCCTGCGGTAGCCGAAGCCGGGGTTGAGAGCCCCATCGAGCAGCGAAGCGCGGATCTCGCCGCCGAACTTGTCGGCGCTGCCGGTGACATCGCGTTTGAAATGCTTGTATTCGACAAAGATTTCTATCGGCTTGAAGGCGCTGTAGGTGAGGCTGCCGCCGTAACTCTTCATGTTGTCGTTGCTGGAGGAGTTGAAGGTGTTGAAGACCATGTTGGCAAAGGTGGTGAAGTCCTTGGCGCTGATGTCGCTGAAATCGGCGGCAACGGTGAGGCCGTGGCCGGGACGTATGTTCATCTGGTAGGAGTGCTCGGCAAAGTCTTCGGTGGTTGCGTTATAGCTGCTGCGGCCGGTGATGTCGACCATGCGGTGCGGGGCGATCCAGATATCGCCGCCGACCAGTTGCCGGTCAGCGCGGGCCATGGTGTCCAGGTAGGCATTCCTCTCGTGCAGACCGGAAAGCCCCACGTCGATGATGCCGCCATAGCGGAAACCGAGGCGGCCTCCGCCGATCAGGTCTCCCTTGGTGTTGCTGCTGCGGTCGAGTTTGACCGGAACACCGCCGAAGGCCGACAGGGTGAATCCCCGGGGAAGGATCAACTGGGCCTGGGCCCCGTCGACCTGCTCGTTGATGATCCCCTCGAAAACGAAGAAACGGCCAGCCTTGCCGATCAGGGCGGCGTTGGGGAAGCCTTTGCGATATTTGACGTAGCCATAGGTGAGGTTCGCGTCGGTTTTTTCATCCCCGGCGCTCTTGTCGGCCAGATCGGCCCGTCCCCATCCATAGAGATGGAACGACAAGCCCTTTGCGCCGACGTCGGTAGCGTCGATTCCCAAAAACTGGGTCGCAGGAGCAACTGTCTGCTTGGAAAAGCCGGGGGCGCTCCGCTCCTCTATCCTGAGCAGCGTGGTGCCGTCGACGTTCAGATCGGCTGCAAAGGCAAAACCCGGCAGCATGAGGGAGAGGAGTGGTGCCAAACCTGCCAGACGCTTCATAGAGCATGCTCCATCGTTAGAATATGCATCGGAAACAGTCTACAGTATACATACCTCTTGTCAATCCGTACGCGGGCATTCAGCGGGGGTTGAGGGGATAACGACCGTCCTGCGCCCATGCCGGAAGTACGTTGATTGGCTGTGCAGATATGAAAAAAGCCGGGTAGACGCTATCTATCGGACTATTGATAGTTCGGCAACCCGGCTGTCTCGGTGAGACCCGTAGGCTTTCCGTCCCACCCTCGCGGATGGTTGGGCAGTATCGCTATCGAAGGAATTTCTAATGAAGATACTTCATCAGGTCGTTCCTGTCAATGCATAAATTTGCGATTATTCATCTGGCCGGGCACTATAGCATCTTCCTTCACTCAGAGCAAGTCTGAGGATTTTTGCAGATGGCAATGAGCGCTTCGAGAATGTTGGTGGTGGTCAGGATCCCCACCAGGCGCTTGTCCGCGTCTACTACGCAGAGACCGTACAGTTTCCGGTCGTGGATGAGCTGGGCCGCATCGGTCAGATCCATGTCCGGTGTCACGGTGAAGGGGGTGGGGTTCATCGCCTCCTTGACCGGGGTCTTGGAAAGGAGGTAGTGGATTTCCCAGGTGTCCAGGGCCGTTGCCTTGCTGGGGGTGTACTCCTTGATCATCCGGTCGGTGATGAGACCGACAAAGGCGCCGTTGTGCATCACCGGCAGACGCCGGATCTCTTTTTCCTTCATCAGGTGTATTGCCTCGATGACGGAAGAGTCCGCTTCGATGGTGATGGGGTTGCGCGTCATCCATTTCTCGACTTTGGTCATACGTTCCTCCGGAATTGCCGGTCTGGGACCACCGGTCCGTTACATTCCCAAAAAGGCTTTCTTGACGTGATCGTCGTTCAGAAGCGCCTCGCCGGTGCCGGTCAGGACCACCCGTCCCGTTTCCAGGACATAGGCCCGGTGGGCGATACGCAGCGACTGGTAGACGTTCTGTTCCACCAAGAGGACCGTCACCCCCTGGCGGTTGATCTCCTGGATGATGTCGAAGATGAACTTGACCAGGAGCGGGGCGAGGCCGAGCGACGGCTCGTCCAGGAGCAGCACCTTGGGGTTGGCCATCAGCCCCCTGGCGATGGCGAGCATCTGCTGTTCCCCGCCTGACATGGTCCCCCCCAATTGCTTTTCGCGCTCCTTGAGGCGGGGAAACAGGCTGAAGACCTTGTCGATGTTGGCTTCGCGGTCGGGCCGGGCGCTCTTGATGAAAGAACCCATGCGCAGGTTCTCCACCACCGTCATCTCCGGGAAGATCTTGCGCCCCTCCGGCACGTGCACGATCCCCATCTCCACGACCTGGTGCGGTTCCAGTTTGGCAAGGTCGTTGTTATCGAAGGTGATGGAGCCCGATTCCCAGGCAACCAGGCGCGAGATGTTCTTGAGGGTGGTGGATTTGCCCGCGCCGTTGGCGCCGACCACGGTGACGATCTCCCCCTTGTGGACCTCCAGGTCGATGTCCCAGAGGACCTTCAGATCGCCGTAGCTGAAGTTGAGTTTGTCGAGCTTAAGCATGTGCCTCTCCCAGATATGCCGTGACTACGTCCGGATTGTTGACGATCTCCTCCGGCGTCCCTTCTGCCAGCTTTTCGCCGGAGTTCAACACCACGATCCGGTCGGAGATCCGCATGATCGCCTTCATGTCGTGTTCGATGACCATCTGGGTGATGCCGGTCTTCTTGATCTCCAGGATCAGCTGGATGATCTCGTCGCTTTCGGCAGGGTTCAGCCCTCCCATGACCTCGTCGAGCAGGAGCAGTTGTGGCTTGGTGGCCAGCACCCGCGCCACTTCCAGCTTTTTCCGCTCGCCGATGGGGAGCCCGCCCGCCGGGAAGTCAACCTTGTGCTCCAGCCGCACCACCCGGATCTGCTCCATGGCCATCTCCCGTGCGACCTTCAGGGAATTGGTCCGGCAGAGGGCGCCCACCATGACGTTGTCGACCACGGAGAGCTTGGCCAGGGGGCGCACCTTCTGCCAGGTGCGCACCATCCCCAGTTTGCAGACCTTGTCCGGTTGCAGTCCGTTCATCCGCATCCCTTTGAAGAGGACCTCTCCCTTGGTGGGGGGATAATAGCCGGTGATGCAGTTGAAGAGGGTGGTCTTACCGGCACCGTTGGGGCCGATAAGACCCATGATCATCCCCTCCTCCATCAGAAAGGAGACATCCGAGTTGGCGGCCAGGCCGCCGAAAAACTTGCTGACATGGTGTATTTCCAGAATTGGCATGTGGCGTGTTCCTTTGTAGGGGCGCCGCTTGCTGCGCCCATGGTCATACAGGGCGCAGCAAGCGGCGCCCCTACGCAATCCGGTTTTATTTCTTCTTTGCCGTCAGCTTCTTTACATAGCCCAGGACCCCGTCCGGCATGAAGAGGATGACAACCACCACCAGAATCCCGTAGATCAGGGCATGGGCGTGGGCCAGATGCTCCTTGAGGAAGATACCGAATCCCGACTCCTCGGCAACGCCCAACTTGAAAAAGACCTGGGCGATGAGGTTGCTGCGCAGCGCCTCGGAGAGCGGGACCAGCACCAGTGAGCCGATGACCGGCCCCCAGATAGTGCCGATGCCCCCGATGATGCAGATCAGGACGATCTGCACCGAGTTGTCGAGCGACAGGACCGTGGGCGGGTCGATGAAGCCGATGTAGATGGCGTAGAAGCTGCCGGCCAGCGAGGTGAAGACCGCCGAGATGGCCAGGGCGACGTTTTTGTAGATGGTGAGGTTGATCCCCAGGGAGTGGGCGGCATCCTGGTCCTCGCGGATCGCCTGGAAGTAGTAGCCGAGCTTGGAATTCTGCACCAGCCAGGTAACCAGGATCGTCAGCAGGGCCACGACCAGGCCGATGTAGTAGAAAGGCACCTTGGTCAGGAAGTCGGTAATGACGGTCCCCCCCAGCGTAAAGGGGGGGATTTCGGTTGCGAGGATACCTTCGGCGCCGTTGGTCAGATCCTTCAGGTTCATGGCCGTGAGCCGGAGGATCTCCGCCACGGCGATGGAGGCGAGGACAAAGTACGGTCCGCGCAGCCGGAAACAGATGGAGCCGATGATCAGGGAGACCACCAGGGCGACGACGATCCCTGCCAGCATGCCGTACCAGGGGGGGATCTGCCTGAACTGCATCAGGATCATGGTGGTGTAGGCCCCGGCGCCGAAATAGGCGGCATGGCCGACCGAGTACTGTCCGGTGTAGCCACCCAGGATGTTCCAGCTCTCCCCCATGATGGTGCTGAGGAAGAAGAGGATCATAATGTGCAGGGCATAGGGGCTTTCCACCGCCTTGGGGAACAGGAACAGGCCCGTCAGGATGACCAGCCAGAGTATGACCGCGACCGGGGAGATGCCCCTGGTGTTGCCCATGGAAACGTCGGTAAATTTCATTGCATGCAACCCCGCTACATTCTTGATTTGCCGAGCAGTCCGGACGGCTTGAAGAGAAGGACCAGCAGGAACAGGACGAACACGACCACATCCTTCCAGCCGGACGAGATGTAGACTGCGCTGACCGACTCGGCGATGCCGATGATGATGCCGCCGAGGGTGGCGCCGACGATGCTCCCCATCCCTCCCAGCACTGTGATGACAAAGGCCTTCAGGGTGAAGATGCTGCCGATCTGGGGGAAGATGTAGTAGGTCGGCGAGACCAGAGCCCCGGCAGTGCCCGCCAGGGAGGAGCCCATGCCGAAGGCGAGAATGGACATCCACTTGACGTTGATCCCCATCAGCTGGGCAGCCTCGCGGTCCTGGGCCGTGGCGCGGATCGCCTGGCCGGTATCGGTCTTCATCAGGAACCAGTAGAGGATCAGGGTGATGAAGGCGGTGATGACGAAAGAGATGGCCAGCGGGGTGGAGACGGAGATGCCGGCATCGCGCTTGTCTGCCTTGACTTTGAGCTTCGGGGTAAAGGAGGCCAATCCCTTGCCGAGGATGTCCCGCATCTCTGCCGGTGATTTTTTCGCATCGGGCACGGGCTCGGCTGTTGCGTCTTCCGCGGTCGGCTTTGCCGCCTGGGCCGCGGCGTATTTCTCGTAGGCAGCCGCAACGAGCCGCTCTGTCTCGCTGCCGGACTTCAACGCGGCTTCGTTGAACAGGGTGGCCGACCAGAGGTTGAGGAGGTCGTAATCGTCGGCCTGCAGCTCGTTGGCTGCCTGCAGGGCCGCATATGTCTTCTTGAACAGGGCGTCGGCATCCGCGCCGTGGGCTTTGGAAGCCCTGAAGGCGAGGACGGCGCTCCGGTTATAGGCGATGTCAAAGTCGTCGGGGGTGAGTGCCGCTGCGGCGTCCAGTTTTTCCTCTGCCTTTGCGGCCAGGGCATCCGCTTCTGCACCTTTCTTCAACCGGGCCTGGCCGGTCAGTGCCACGCCCCAGTTGTTGAGTGCCCGGTACTGATCGGGCTTCACTTTGAGAGCCTCTGCGTAGCGCGTGTCAGCCTTTGCGAGGAGGGGGATGGCGTCATCGGCCGGTGCGCCGAGCGCCTTGGCAACGAGATGGTTCCCCTTGTTGTAGAGCCGTTCGTATTTATCGGGATTTACCACCGACTGGAGGATCTGGATGCTGTCTGAGGAGTAGGAGGTGGAGAGAATCTTGTAATCCGAGGTGTAGATCAGCATCATGGTGTTGCTCATGATCAGCCCCATGCCGATGGTGAGCAGGATCTGGTTCTGGGGGAGGCTGCCGATCATCCGGTTGATGAACACCTTCTGTAGAAAGGCGCCGAACAGGAACATGAGCGGGATGGTAATGATGATCGAGACGAACGGGTCGATCCCCGTCAGGGTGAACAGGTTGTAGGTCAGGTACATGCCGACCATCAGCAGGTCGCCGTGGGCAAAGTTGATGACCCGCATCACGCCGAAGATGATGGTCAGGCCGATGCCGATGAGGGCATAGACCCCGCCGATCAGGACACCACTGATTACCGATTGCAGAAAAATGGTCATGAACTCTCTCCGATGAGAACTGGTGGCCAGGGGTCGCCGGCTGGCAGCCCTGAGTCGCTGGATCTGTCGTCTCCAGCGGCTCAGGGCGTGCGGCGATTGATGCTATTTCCAGCGCGGGAAGGGGAATACCGGCTTTTTGGAGGCGAACTTGATCGGGAAGACCGTCTCGAAGTTGCCGTTCTGGATCTGCAGGATCAGCATCTGGTGGCGGTTCTGGTTGTTGAACCCATCATAGTCCTCGAACTTCACCTCGCCCATGATCCCTTTCCAGCTCCCCGACCTGAGTCCGGCGCGAGTCTTTTCACGGTCGCCGCCATTGGCTGCGGCGGTTTCGCCCATGATGACCATTGCCTGGTAGGCGCAGGCGGCATGATAGGTCGGCTCCTTGCCGAACTTTGCCTTGTAGCGGTTGAAGAAGTCCTTGGCGCCGGGCCAGTTCACGTCGTCGGTCCACTGGGTGGTGGAAAAGACGTTGTTGGATATCGCCTTTTCCTTGGCGAACTGGACCGTGGTGAAGCCGGCGCCGCCGCCGAGGAATGCCTGTGGCTGGAGTCCGACCTCACGTGACTGGCGCATCAAAAGGATGGCGTCGGCCACGTAGGAGACCATGAAGACCAGGTCGGGCTTTTCGGCCTTGATCTTGGTCAGGGTGGAGCGGTAGTCGGGCGATCCCTTGGAGTAGGACTCGTCAGCAACGACCTTGATCCCTTTCTTGGCCACATAAGCTTTGGCAGTCTTAACCGTGGAGGTGCCGAAATCGGTGTTCTCGTAGATAAAGGCGATGGTCTTCGGCTTGCCCATGGCAAGGGCTGCGTCGATGAGCGACGAGGCGTACTGGTCGGCCGGTGCGTTCAGGCGGTAGACCCACTTGAAGCCCTGGCGGGTGATCTCTTCCTTGGCAGCTGCCGGGACGAGCAGGGGGACCTTGTACTTTTCGGCCAGCTTGGCAACGGCGTTGGCACATGCCGAGGTATAGGGGCCCACCACGCCGGCGACACCCTGGCCTGCCAGCTTCTCCATGGCGCTCATGGAGATCTGCGGCTTGCCGGTATCGTCCTCCTTGAGGAGTTCCACGTCGATCTTCTTCTTTTTCAGGTCTTCGATGGCAAGGGTGACCCCGTTGGTCAGGTTCTCGCCGATGGGGGCCTCGGGACCGGTGATGGAGTTGATGAAGCCGATCTTTACCTTTGCCGCCAGGGCTGCTCCTGGCAGGGCCAGGCAGAGTGCTGTTGCCAGGGCAACGATTCTTCTGTTCATGTGCTCCTCCTTTGGTGGGTTTTCTCTTAAGAATAGCAGGTTTCCGGTGGTCAACAACCCGGACAGGGAGGGAGGTTCCGCCCCTTATGAAAAAATGTTTTGAGCAATCATGATGCCAGATCACGGCAGTGCGGAAAGCCGTTGCATTCTCTGCCATTCGCGAAAACAGGGGGATGCGGGGGATGGGTCTGCACTATTCCGGTGGCGGAAATCCGCCAGTGGCGGTGGCGGATTTCCGCCATTTTTACATTGCGCAACAGTGTTCTGGGATAGGGTATTCAGAGACCGAGGCGGGCCATCCGGTAGCGAAGGGTGCCGCGGGGAATCCCGAGCAGTTGGGCCGCCTTGAGGACATTGCCGTCGCACTGGTCCAGGGCGGTTGAGATGAGCCGGTGTTCGTAGCGCGCCAGCGCCTCTTCCAGCCCGACGTGCGCCACCTGGCTCAGCTCGTCCGCTGCGCTGGCCTGCCGGGAGGTCTCCTCACCCTTGATCTCGGCCGGCAGATAGGCCGGGAGCAGCAACGGCCCCTGGTGGATGATGCAGATCTTTTCGATGACGTTTTTCAACTCGCGGATGTTGCCGGGCCAGGGGTAGGCCTCCAGCAGCTGGCGGGCCGCCGGGTCCATGTCGTGAAAGCCGCGGGAAAAGGCCTTGCTGTATTTGTCCAGGTAAAAGGCGGCAATGGCGGGGATGTCCTCGCGCCGCTCCCGCAGCGGCGGGATATGAATCGGGAAGACATTCAGCCGGTAGTAGAGATCCTCGCGGAACCGGCCGTCGCGGATCGCCTCCTTGAGATTGCGGTTGGTGGCGGAGATGACGCGCACATCCACCTCGATGTTCCTGGTCCCGCCGACGCGCCTGATCTGGCGGCTCTCCAGGACCCGGAGCAGCTTGGCCTGCATGGCCGGCTCCATCTCGCCAATCTCGTCGAGGAAGATGGTCCCCTTGTTGGCGGTCTCGAACAGCCCTGGCTTGCGGCTGGACGCATCGGTGAAGGCCCCCTTTTCGTGGCCGAAGAGCTCGCTCTCCAGGAGGTTGACCGGGATAGAGGCGCAGTTGATCTCGATGAACGGCGCCTCGCACCGGTCGGAGAGATGGTGGATCGCCTTGGCCACCAGCTCCTTGCCGGTGCCCGACTCGCCGGTGATGAGCACTGTGGCGCCGGCATAGCGGGCCACTTCGCGCGCCTGGCGGATGATCTCCTTCAGGGCGGCGCTCACCCCCACCATCGGCACCTTTTCGAAGAATTCCAGAGCACCCTGGCGGATGGCGCGGACCTCCCGTTTCAGGCTGGTGGTCTGCAGGGCGAGTTTGACGATGACCCGCAGCGCATCGGCCTTGAACGGCTTTTTCATGTAGTGGAAGGCACCCATCTTGAGGGCTGCCACGGCGCTTTCCACCGAGCCGAAGCCGGTGATGATGATGACCAGCAGTTCCGGATCGAGCTCCTTCAAGGATTTGAGCACGTCGATGCCGTTTTCCCGCCCCAGGTTCAGGTCGAGCAGCGCCAGGTCAATCTCTTCGCCCGCCACCAGCTCCTGGGCCGCGGTGCCGTCGGCAGCGGTGAGGACCTGGTAGCCATCCTCGGCCAGGATCCGCTGGACGTTCTCGCGGATGAACGACTCGTCGTCAATGATCAGGATCTTTTCCATGCTCTGTCCGTGGTCTCTCCCCTGTTGGCAGGATCTCTTCTCCGCCAAGGGGGAGGGAAATGGTGAAGAGGGTCCCCTTGCCGGGAACGCTCGTTACGTCGATGCTCCCGTGGTGGTCCTCGATGATCCGCTGGGCAATGGAGAGCCCCAGTCCGGTGCCGGCCGACTTGCGGCTGAAGAACGGCTCGAACAGGAGCGGGATGTCGTCGGCCGGAATCCCCGGACCGGTGTCGGCAACTGTGATGACGGCGTGCCGCTCCTTGCGGGCCGTGGCGATGACGATCCTCCCTCCTGCCGGCACCGCGTCCAGGGCGTTGGCGATCAGGTTCAGGAGCACCTGCTTCACCTGGTCCATGTCGAAGGAGAAGGGGGGGAGCGGTCCGGGGGTGCAGGAGAGCTCCACCCCCTGCTTCTCGCAGGCGCGCCGGAACAGGATGACGCTGTCCTGGACCGCCAGGTTCAGATCCGCCGTGGCGAACCGGGCCCGGGGTGGGGAAGCGTAGGTGAGCAGCGACGAGATCAGCCTCTCCACCCGTTCGATTTCTGCAAGCGCCTTGCCAACCATCGACTGGGTATCCGGATCGAGTCCGGGCCGGTCGTGGAGGTCGTCCAGAAGGAGCGTGATCCCGGTGAGGGGGTTGCGCACCTCGTGGGCGATGCCGGCCGACAGCTTGCCCAGCGAGGCGAACCGGTCCATGCGGGTCATTTCCTCGCGCATCCGCTCTTTTTCGGTTTCTTCCCGGATGGTGACCGTCACCCCCTGCGCTGCCCCGCTGCCGATGGGGAACATGCCGATGTCGAAGTGGCGCCGCCTCCCCTGGTCGATCAGGATCAGCGGCGTTCTGCCATAGCCGCTGCGGGTCTCAAGCACCGTGGCGAACCGCTTTGCCAGCGGTTCCCATTCCCGGAACAGGTCGGCGAAGAAGATGCCGGGAGAGGCATGAGGGGCGAGCAGCTCCATGCCGTAACGGTTGACCGAGAGGAGGATGCCCGAGGGGGAAAAGGAGAGGATGGCGCTGGAGATACTCCCCAGGATGCTCTCTTTGAAGTTCCTCTCCTCTATGATCTGCTGCCGGGAGCGCTCCAGCTCGGACAGGGTGTCCATCAGGCTGCTGTTGCGCCGTTCCAGCTCGTCGGCCATCCGGTTGAAGTCGGAGGCAAGCTCCCCCAGCTCGTCCTCTCCCGCAACCTCCACCCTGGTGCCGTGCCCCCCCTCGGCGAGCATGCGGGCCTGGCGGGTGAGCAGGGCCAGCGGCCGGGTGATGCTGCGGGAGAGGAGCCAGGCCGCTGCCAGGGTTAAAAGGGCGGTGGCGAACAGGATCAGGACGCTTTCCCCCACATGGCCGCGCAGCTGGCTGTCGATAATCTCCACAGCGGCCCTGGCAGGCTCATGGAACAGATCGGCCTGGAAGCCGATGGTCACCCCGCCGAAGATGCCGTAACGCCGATAGGGGCCGGTGGTATAGGGGATTGGGGCAAAGGCCATGACCTTTTTCGCTCCCCCCACATTGGTCACGTCCACGTAGCCGCTCTTGTGCTCGCGGACCTGGCGGGCCGCCACCGGGTAGTTGGGGTGGATGAAGCCGGCATGGTCCAGGTTGTAGGGGATGCGGCCCGCTGCGATATCCTCCTTGCTGGAGTTGGCGGTGTAGGGAGGGACCTGGCGCCCCGCGGCATCCACCCCCCGGATGTCCCAGAACTTGGGATGGGTGATCATCCACCCCTCGTCGTCGAACATGAAGGCGTAGTTGCCGCTGCGGTAGGAGGGGAAGACCGTCTCCCCGACCTTGCCGGGAAGGACGTGCTGGGTGAATTCCATCAGGTGGCGGTGGTCGAGGGAGAGGACCATGATCCCGCGAAGGTCGCCGCTTTTGGAGTAGAGCGGGGTGGAGAAACGGATGACGCCCCGGTATTCCTTGCCGCCGGCGGCCAGCTCGGGCTCGGTGGCGTTGCCGAGCTGCTCGGCCTTGCCGACGTGGAATCCAGTCAGGTGGGAGACCTGGATCTCACCCTGCTTGAGATTGATGGTGTCGGCAAAATAGCGCTCGCTTTTGAATTCGGTATTGGCCGGATCGGCCACATTCACCAGTTCGACGGGTGTGAGCCGGCGGCCGTGGCGGATCACGAACCGCTGCTCGCCCGTTCGGTCGACGATCTCCAGCGACCAGTAGCGGGGGATCGTCTCCCTGACCTCCTGCGGTCTGGTTGCGGTGCCGCCGCGGTACCAGATCTCGTCGTTGCGGCTGGCGTAGAAAGCGGCAAGCGACCCCTGAGAGTCGGCAAGGCTCGCTGCCAGCCGCAGGTCCGCCTCGCAGTCTTTCAGGTAGGCTGCCACGTTGGCGGCGATCTGGCGCGCCCGCATCTCCAGGTTCTCGGAGGCCTGCAGGTCCACCGACGCGGCGATCCGCTCGGCAAGCTCGTGGCTGGTGGTGCGCAGGTTGACGAAGAGGATGACCGAGGAGATAAAGAGCGGCACCAGGGAGATCAGCAGCATTGCCAGCAGCAGCTTTTTGAAGAGGGTGAGACGGTGCATGCCGATCCTTCTAGCCTGGGGGAGTCCGGTGCCCATCCGGAGTTTCCGGATGGAGAGCCTGCTAAACTGTAGACCAGAGACGGCGGAAATCAAGCGCCCTTGGCTGCGGCCGGGCAGACGGCGCTTTTTCGTTGACGCGCCCGAAGGAGTGGACTACATACAGTCAGCAACGGCAAGGAGGGGGAGCGGATGGGCTATCGAAATCTCCGGGAAACGGTTCGCGATCTGACGGCCACCGGCCAGCTGGTGACCATAGAGCGGGAAACCGACCCGTATCTCGAAGTGGGGGCGATCCAGCGCCGGGTCTACCGGGCCGGGGGGCCGGCGCTTTTGTTCACCAACGTGAAGGGGTGCGGCTTCCCCATGCTCGGCAACCTGTTCGGCACCCTGGAGCGGGCGCGTTACCTCTTTCGCGACTCCCTGGCAGCCATCGAGGCGCTGGTGGCGCTCAAGATCAACCCGGCAGAAGCGTTGAAGAATCCGGCCTCGCTGATGAAGGCGATCCCCGGCGCCTGGCATCTTCTGCCCCGCACCGTGGGGAGCGGGCCGGCCATTGCCAACCGGACCGCCATCGATAAACTGCCGCAGCTGGTTTCCTGGCAAAACGACGGCGGCCCCTTTGTCACGCTCCCCCAGGTCTATTCCGAGAGCCCGGCAAAGCCCGGCATCCGCGCCTCCAACCTGGGGATGTACCGGGTGCAGCTGTCGGGCAACGCCTACCGGACGAACCGGGAGGTCGGGCTCCACTACCAGATCCACCGCGGTCTCGGCGTCCACCATGCCGAGGCCCTGGAGCTGGGGAAGCCGCTCAAGGTCAATGTCTTCGTCGGCGGCCCGCCGTCGCTGACCGTGGCAGCGGTGATGCCGCTCCCCGAAGGGATGCCGGAACTTGCCTTTGCCGGGCTTCTGGGGGGGCACCGTCTCCCCGTGATCTGCCGGGAGGGTGAGCTGCCGATCCCGGCAGAGGCCGACTTCTGCATCTGCGGCACCGTCGACCTGCAGCGGACCCTGCCCGAAGGGCCGTTCGGCGATCATCTCGGCTACTACAGCCTGGTCCACGACTTCCCGGTGCTGCAGGTGGAAGAGGTCTATCACCGCGACGGCGCCATCTGGCCCTTCACCTCGGTCGGCCGCCCCCCCCAGGAGGACACGACCTTCGGCGCCTTTATCCACGAGCTGACCGGGCCGCTGATCCCGACGGTGATCTCCGGGGTGCGGGCCGTGCACGCGGTGGATGCCGCCGGGGTCCACCCGCTGCTCCTGGCCGTGGGGAGCGAGCGCTACCTTCCCTATGCCGAGGAGCGGGAACCGATGGAGCTTCTCACCATCGCCAACGCCATCCTCGGCCAGGGGCAGCTCTCCCTGGCAAAATACCTCTTCATCGCCGCCCACGAGGATGCCCCCCCCGATATCCACCATATCGACGAATTCCTCTGTCACTGCCTAGAGCGGGTCGACTGGCGCCGCGACCTTCATTTCCAGACCCGCACCACCATCGATACCCTGGATTATTCGGGACAGGGGCTCAACAAGGGTTCGAAGGTGGTGATCGCCGCTGCCGGGCCGAAACGGCGAGTCCTGCCGACGGAACTGCCGGCCGGTCTCCGCCTGCCCGACGGTTTCGGCAACCCCCGCGTCTGCCTCCCCGGCATCCTCGCCGTGCAGGGGCCGGCCTGCAGCGACTACCGGGAGTGCCTGACAGCCGACATGACCGGTTTCTGCGACTTCTTTGGCCCGGACGACCCGATTGCCGCTTTCCCTCTGGTGCTGGTGGTGGACGACAGCGAGTTCGTCAGCCGGACCCTCAACAATTTCCTCTGGGTCGCTTTCACCCGTTCCAATCCGGCCGCCGACCTCTACGGCATTGCCGCATCGGAGCAGTGCAGACACTGGGGGTGCGCCGGCCCGCTGGTTGTGGATGCCCGCGTGAAGCCGCACCATGCGCCGCCGCTTCTGGACGACCCGGCGATCGAGAAAAAAGTGGATGAACTGGGTGCGAAAGGAGAACCCCTGCATGGTATAATCTAGCCAGTCGATCAAGATTGCGCCACGGCAACGGGCACGGGGGGGATGCGATGATCAAGACGCTGCTGGACGGGAACAAGCGCTTCGTAACCGAGATCTTTGAAAAGGACAGCGAGCATTTCATGGTCCTGGCCAAGGAGCAGCGCCCCACGGTCCTCTGGATCGGCTGCTCCGATTCCCGGGTGCCGGTGAACACCATCACCCAGACCAAAGCCGGGGAGGTGTTCGTCCACCGGAACGTGGGGAACGTGGTCGCCACCAACGACTGGAACCTCTCTGCTGTGCTGGAATTCACCATCAACCATCTCCAGATCCCCGACATCGTCGTCTGCGGCCACTACGGGTGCGGCGGGATCAACGCCATGAACGAGGAGAGCCAGGACGACAAGTACATCCCGATCTGGCTGATCAACGCCTACCAGGCCAAGGAGCGGGTGGACGAGAAGCTGCGGGCGCTCCACATCGACATCGAGCCCGAGAAGCGGATGCAGCTGATCGTGGAGGAGAACGTGCGGCTCCAGCTCGAACACCTGCAGGAGTACCCGTTCATCAGGAAGGCGATGCGCGAGCAGAAGGTGAACATCCACGGCTGGATCTACGACATGTACACCGGCCGGATCAAGATCCTGCAGAAAAACGCCGTTGCCTGCCGGGATTCGGTCTGACGCGGTGCGTGCGGCGACAAATGGTAGTCTGAATTTTGTGTGTGCTGTGAGGTGACTGTGCCGGGCCAATCCAACTACATCACCCCCGAGGGGGTTAAACTGCTGCGCGACGAGCTGGACTATCTCTGGAAGGTGGAGCGCCCCATCACCACCCAGCGGGTTTCCGATGCGGCGGCCGAAGGGGACCGCTCCGAGAATGCGGAATACATCTACGGCAAGAAGCGACTGCGGGAGATCGACCGGAGGGTTCGCTTCCTGACCAAGCGGCTGGAGGTGTTGAAGGTGGTGGACAGCGTGCCGACCGACCAGCAGCGGGTCTATTTCGGCGCCTGGGTCACCGTGGAGAACGAGGAAGGGGAGGAGGCGACCTACCGGATCGTCGGCCCCGACGAGTTCGACCCGGCCAAAAGCGCCATCAGCATCGATTCCCCCGTGGCCAAGGCGCTTCTGGGAAAGCGGCTGGGCGAAGAGGTGACGGTCCGGCGGCCGGCCGGGACCACCAACCTGACCATCGTCGAGGTGAGCTACCGGCCAACGCCGGCCTACGAATAGCCGGAAACGGTTCTTTTCCGCCCTGGCGGCGTCAAGCCGGGACTGCTCACCAGGCAGACCGATGCCCAACGGCGTAGCCACTGACTTCAGCTACAACGCCAACAGCTGGCTCAGCGCCATCGAGTCCAAGCAGAACGCCGCCACCCTGGCAAGCAGCCAGTACGGCTTCGACAACGTCGGGAACATCACCCAAAGAACCACCGACTCCCAGACAACGAACTACGGCTACGACGGCACCTACCAGCTGACCAGCGCCGGCAGCGAAAGCTTCAGCTACGACAGGACCGGCAACCGGACCAACAGCGGCTACAGCCACAACGGCAACAACGAACTGCTGACAAGCGCCACGGCCAGCTACACCTACGACGAGAACGGCAACACGCTGACCAAAACCATAAACGGCCAGACCACGACCTACGGCTACGACGTCCGCAACCGGCTGGTCCAGGTAAGCCTGCCCGACGGCAGCACGGCAACCTACGCCTATGACCCGTTCGGCCGCCGGATCGGCAAAACGGTCAACGGCACCACCACCTGTTTCATCTACGCCGACGAAGGGCTGATCGGGGAATACGATGCTACGGGCGCCAACAAAAAGGCTTACGGCTGGCTACCGGACAGCATCTGGGGGACCAATCCCGTCTTCCAGGTAGAGAATGGGAATTACTATTACTACCACAACGACCACCTGGGCACGCCGCAGCGGCTGACGGACGAAGCGGGTACAGTCGTCTGGCAGGCCAGCTACAGCGCCTTCGGCCAGGCCACGGTAGACCCGGCCTCGACCGTTACCAACATCCTCCGCTTCCCTGGGCAGTATGCAGATGAAGAGACCGGGCTGCATTACAACTGGCACCGGTACTACGATCCGGAGGCGGGGCGGTATAGCCAGGTTGATCCGATTGGATTTAGTGCGGGGGATGAGAATCTGTATCGGTACGCCCAAAACAATGTAGTGAACTATTTTGACCCTGATGGTAATGCTAAGTTTGAAAGTCCAGATGAGTTGATGAAAGTAGGTGTAAAGACAGTTAATATCAAGCAATATCAACCTAGAGGTGATACTACTTACTGTAATGTGGGAGTAAGTTCTATAGAAAAAGAGGGTGGCAATTATGATTATGTAGGATTGAATGCTAATCAGATAGTTATGAAGTTGCAGAATAAAAGATATGCCAAAGAAATTAAGCCGGAAGAGGCTGTAGTTTATGCAAAAAAGGGAATTACTGTAATTGCTGGTGTAACCGCAAAAGGTCATGGCCATGTGGCAGTTGTAGCTCCAATGGATATGGGAAGAAGTGGTAGTTGGGGGAAGAATGTTCCGTATATATTCAATGTTGGGGCAGAAAATGGTGTTATGAAAACTTCGGAAGCTTTTTCGAGTAAAAATCAACCTAGATATTATGTTAGAATTCAAGATATTCAATAAGGGGCATTTGTGAAATATATTAAATTATTAATTTTGACTGTTTTTGTGTTAGTAGTAATAATTCTTGGTATTGTATTGTCAAGATGTATTGCAAAATATGATGTCAAAGACAAGAATCATATAGTATTGATTCAAGGTAAAATGTTATATCTTTACTCTGGAAGGACGTATAAAGAAATTAAGAGAGCCCCCATATTTTATGGTTGTGGATGGATAGATTCGAAAACAGTCTTTTATGTCTACCAACCAAATGGATATGCTGAGGCAATTGCCAAAGTGGCTATAGTTGATGTCACATCGTTCAGCACTAATATTATTGCCACCATTGGAGGGGCTGGGGAATCAAATTTTGACGGGAATCTAATGAATCATGCAATTGTGTTCAACAAATTTGATGGTGTATATGTCTTGAAAGCAGCAAGTGATAAGTATGTAATTAATAAACTAAATAGTGATGCAAATGTAGTAGGTGTTTTCTGGATAGATTCAGAGACAATAGGGTATCAACGATACACTCATAACAAAGGCGAATTTGTAAAAATAAAATATAGATAAGTCAGCTACAGGATCATATAATCTGCGATTTGTTTGTGCGGTGTACAAAACCACATACTGTCAAATGTTGGGAGCTGACTCTCACATATTGTTGAAAGATCGGTTAAAGTAATTTGAGTTGCTACGTTGCCAAGTCGTTTGTGTCTGACACCATTGGCATCGCCAGGGCTGAGAAGAACCATTTCCGGATGAAAACTAGCGGAAGAAATACCCAGCACCATGAACCGAAAAAACATCAACTACCTGAAAGCCGTGTTTACCCTGCTGCTTCTGATCTACGGTGTGGTCTGCGTCCGCAACGTGGACGAGGCGTCGCTGCTGGACAGGGTGGACCTGATTGCCCACGAGGCAGGCCACCTGCTGTTCGGCTATTTCGGTGAGTTCATGCTAGTCATCGGCGGCACCTTGGGGCAGTTGCTGGTGCCGGTGGGGATCGGCGCCTACTTCGTGGCGCGGCGAGAGTTCTTTTCGGCGACGGCTCTCCTCTTCTGGCTGGGGCAGAACTTTCTCAACATCTCGGTGTACGTAAAGGACGCCGCGGCCATGGAACTCCCCATGGTGAGCCTGGGCGGTGGCGACGTGATCCACGACTGGAACTGGCTGCTGCTGAAATTCAACATCCTTGCCTGGGACCAGACGATCGGCAACCTGGTGTACGGGGTCGGGGTGCTGCTGATCATCGTGTCGATTGCCGGCGGTTGCTACTTTTCCCGGGAACAAGTGGAGACGAACGGTTAGTTCCAGACCTCTGCATACTCTGATCTTCGGAGTCGTTCTGCTGCTTGCCCTGCTGCCGGCAGCGAGGGCGATTGGCCAGGAACGGCAGTTACAGGACGCCCGGCTGGAGCGTCAACTGCTCGCCAATGCCCGGAGGGTGAAATCAACAAATCAACTACGTCCCCCTAATGCCCCCGTCCCCCTAATGCCCCTAGACACGGTTAGAAAGTTGTTGTGACCCTTTTGATTTTTGCGTATTCCTTGACCTCAGCGGAAACGGCGACCACCAGACCCCCAGTCTGGTGCGCCAGGGGAACTCACTTCAACCAAGCGGATAAAGGGTAATCCCGGCTGGCTTGCCAAGCGACTCGAAGTGGCTGTCCAGAGTTGCTACCTGAACCTTGGCCGAGGCGGCGACCGTAGCGATGAAGCAGTCAGACAGACCGACGGTAATCCCTTTGCGCCGCTGCTTGCCCGACAATTTACCGGCGCTGGCCCATAATTCGGGTGTTTCGGGGATGAAAGCGAAGACCTTGATGAAGTCATCGAGAACGGCAATTTCCTTGTCGGTCTTCGCTCCCTGCATCAGTTCGGCAAGGATGATGCCGCAGCAGACGACCTGCTCGTCGTCGATAAGCTTCGTGACGATGTCGTGATACGGTTTGCGCCCGCGGAAAAACTCGATCCAGACCGAGGTGTCTACCAGTACCTTAGCCAAGGCGACTGTCTCCATGCCGCAGTTCATCGGCTGTGGCGGTAAATTCCATCTTTCCGGCCATCGCCTTGATCCTGGCCAGCTTGCGCAGTCGGATTTCGTCCTTGACGGCGGTGATGACAGCTTCGGTCTTGCTTCTGGCGCCGACGAGAGTCATCAGTTCGGTCAGCAGGTCCTGTGGAAGGGTGACAGTTGCGCGTGACATGGCTAACCTCCAAGAGTAGTTTGCACAAATAATGATACTTATATTGTGCTAAACTTCAACACAAAAATGAGCATAAATATGAATCGAGATCATACATGACTCCAGCCGCAATCGTACAAAAACTCTGGATTTCTGCAATATGCTGCGTGACGACGGCATCGATTGCCTACGGTTGCTACTTTTCCCGGGAACAAGAGGAGACGAACGGTTAGTTCCAGACCTCTGCATACACTGACCTTCGGATGACATTTACCGTTTCCCTCCCGCCATCCTGCTGCTTTCAGGGCGTCTGCGCAAGAGCCACATCCAGAACGGCCCCATCAGCCCGCCGATGCCGGCGGTGGCAAAGGCGATCCCCCATTCGCCGTTGATGCCGGGCCACGGCTCCCACCCTTTGTAGACATCCAGGGCCCAGCCGAAGACCGTCGGCGAGATCATTCCCATAGAATACCCCACCAGCGACTGTATCCCCATGGCTGCCCCCAGGTAGGCCGGCGCCACCAGCTCGGTCAGCCCGGTGGAGAAGACCGGCGACTCTGCCACCACCAGGTAGCCGTAGGCGATTCCCACCACCAGCGCCACCAGCGGATTGAGATTGATCAGCCAGCCGAAGAGGAACGAGATGGAGGTGCTCGCCAGCATGACGATGGTGATGGTGCCGGTGCGCCCCCAGCGGTCCGACAGGGTGCCGGTGATGGCGGTGGAAAAGGTGCCGACCCCGACGATGAGGGCGGCGGCTGTGGAGGCCCAGCCGGTCGCGCTCTCCCGCGCCATGCCGTTTCCCGCCAACAGCGCCACGAAGAAGGGGGCCACCCAGCTCCGCATGCTGTACATCTCCCACATGTGCGAGCCATAGCCGAGGATCATCAGGAATGCCGGACGGTTTTTCACCACCTCGGCCCGGAAGCCCCCGCTCGTCCCGGCAAAGGGCAGGGGACGGTAATCGTGGAATACCTTGCGGGCGATGAGAAGGCCGACAAAGACGCCGACTGAGCAGACGACAAAGGCGATCCGCCAGCCCGCCAGGGAGGTGACCGCGCCGGTGACCGCCAGGGAGAGCGAAGCGCCCAGCACCAGGGAACCGACATATATGCCGATGGCTCTCCCCCGTTCAGTGGGGGAGAAGCGCTCGGCCACCAGCTTGAGCCCCGGCATGTAGGTCCCCCCCATGCCGATGCCGGTGAGCGCCCGCAGGACCATGGCCGAGAGGTAATCGTGGGCATAGAAGGCGAAGAGGAGGTTGGCGATGCCGGACCAGAGGGCGGCGGTGAGGAAGATGTAGCGGGTGTTGAGCCGGTCAGTGAGGGTGCTGAGGATGACTCCGGAGAGGATGTAGCCGAGCTGGTAGACCGAGAAGATGGAGCCGGCCATGGTGTTGGAGATGTTCCATTCCTGCTTCAGGAGCGGGAGCACGGCAGAATAGTTGATGAAGACCAGCATGATGAAGATCTGCGAGCAGCAGAGCCGCAAGAGCCAGCGGGTGTCCGAATTCATCGTTTCGAGCCCGACACGGTAACGGCGTGCATGTTGTCAGCCGACCTCCGCGTACTCCCGCTCGCGGAAGACGACGCCGAGGGAGAGGGCGAGCCGGCGCACCGCTTCGATGTCGAGCTCCGGCACGGTGACGGCGGTTGCCACCACCTCGGGGATGTGGCGGGGCGCCTCGCGCAGGAAGTCGCAGATGGCCGTGAACCCGGCCGCATCGAAGGGGGTGTTGGTGAGACGGGCATAGGTGGCTGCGTCGGCGGCGTTGAGGCTGACGGAGACGGTATCCACCAGGCCTGCCAGCTCCGGCAGGATGTTGCGGCCATGGACCAGGTTGGCCTGGCCGTCGGTGTTGACCCGCACCTTTACCCCGCTCCGCTTCAGCTCGGCAGCTACCTTTTTCACCAGGTCGAGACGGATGAGCGGCTCGCCGTAGCCGCAGAAGACCACCTCGGCATAGCCGGACGGATCGCCGATGGCCGCCAGGACCTCCTGGCTGGTCGGCTCGCGGTCGAGCTTGAGGAAGTGCCCCTTGACGATGAAGTCGTCGAACTTGGGGCAGAAGGTGCAGCGGTTGGAGCAGCGGTTGGTGATGTTCAGGTAGAGGGAGTTGCGGATGGTATAGGCGATCTTTGCCTGCTGGATCGGCTCGCCGATCCTGAACAGGCTGCGGGTGTTCAAGCTGGTGATCCGGCCGACGTCGGCGAGCGACAGCCCTTTCAGCTCGGCCACCTTTTCGGCGGTGAGCCGCACATAGGCCGGTTCGTTCCGTTTCCCCCGGAACGGGACCGGCGAGAGGTAGGGGCAGTCGGTCTCGATGAGGATGCTTTCGATCTTGACCCCGCGCACGACATCGCGCAGCGCCTCGTTTGCCGGATAGGTGATGGTGCCGGGGAACGAGAGGTAGAAGCCCATGGCGATGCATTCCCTGGCCATGGCCAGGTCGCCGGAGAAGCAGTGCAGCACGCCGCCGGTCTCGCTCGCCCGTTCCTCTCGTAGGATGGTCATGACCCGTTCGTGGGCATCCCGGTCATGGACGATCACCGGCAGCTCCAGGTCGCGGGCCAGGCGGATGAAGCGGCGGAACACTTCTTCCTGGGCCGGCCGCGGCGAGCGGTCGCGGTAGAAGTCGAGCCCGATCTCGCCGATGGCGACTACCTTGGGGTTTTCCCGCACCAGGTCGGCCACGATGTCGTAGCATCGTTCGGTGACCCGGCCGGCGTCGTGGGGGTGGATGCCGACCGCGGCGTAGAGGTTGGGATAGCGCGCTGCCAGTTCGCAGGCGGCACGGCTCGATTCCAGGTCGGCGCCGACCACGATGATCTCGGCAACGCCGGCGTCTGCCGCACGCTGCAGCATCTCGGAAAAATCGGCGCTGAATTCGCGGCCGTCGATATGGGCATGACTGTCGATGAGGAGCGGGTTGTTCATATTTTTAATCCGGTTAAAAGGGTGATGGCGGTGCTAGGGCTGGTGCAGCAGGACCTGGAGGTGTTCGGGGAGGAACGGCTTGGCAATGGCACCCTGGAAGCCGAAATCTGCCGGGTTCTCCATGATCGGGTCATAGGGATTGCCGCAAGAGACATAGGCCGTGACCGCCGGGTCGATCTCGCGCAAAAGGACGATCACCTCCTGGCCTCCCATGCCGCCGGGGATGTTCAGGTCGAGGATGACGGCATGGTAGCTGCGACCCGCTTCGTGGGTCCGGCGAAAGAGCTCGATCGCCTCGTCCCCGGTCTCGGCCAGGTCCACCGAGAAGCCGAGCCGCTGCAGCATAAGGCCGGCAATGAAACGGACATCCTCGTCGTCGTCCATGACCAGGATGGCCCGCTGTGCGGATCTGTCGTCCATAGGTCTGTCCATCGGTGCTGATCGGCCCTCGGCAGGGGGGTCAGTATGGAATTGACACTCCCTCGGGTTCATGGCATAATCTGGCGCACATTTTAGCCATACTAAAAAGGGAGCGGCGCCTCGCAGCTCCCTTCACTTATATCCGATAGAGGCCCATGCAGCAAGCGGAATTCGTCCATCTCCATCTCCATACCCAGTACTCCCTGCTGGACGGCGCCATACGCCTTGGCGACCTGATGAGCACGGTGAAGGGGTTCGGCATGCCTGCCGTGGCGATCACCGACCACGGCAGCATGTTCGGGGCGATCGAGTTCTACCAGAAGTGTCTCGACAAGGGGATCAAGCCGATCATCGGCGCCGAGGTCTACGTGGCGCCCGGTTCCCGTTTCTCCAAGGAACAGGGGAGCAGTGCCGGCGAGTATTCGAGCTACCACCTCATCCTCCTCTGCCAGAACCTGCAGGGGTACAAAAACCTCTCTTATCTGGTATCCGCCGGTTTCAAGGAAGGGTTCTACTACAAGCCGCGGATCGACAAGGAACTTCTGACGGAACATGCCGAAGGGCTGATCGCCCTTTCCGCCTGCCTCAAGGGGGAGGTGGCGGTGCAGTGCACCCGCAACCGGATGGAGGATGCTGTTGCCACGGCGCGCTGGTACAGTGAGCTTTTCCCGGAGCGCTACTATATCGAACTGCAGGAGAACACGCTCCCCGAGCAGGCGGTCGCCAACCAGCGGCTGCTGGAGGTTGCGGGCGAGCTTTCCCTCCCCCTGGTCGCCACCAACGACTGCCATTACCTGAACCGCGAGGATGCCCGGGCCCACGAGGTCCTGCTCTGCATCCAGACCGGCAAGACCATGAACGACGAGAACCGGATGCGGTTTTCGGCCGACGAGTTCTACGTCAAGTCGCCGGAGGAGATGGCGGCTGCGTTCCAGTATGCGCCGGAGGCGGTGGCCAACACGGTCCGGATTGCCGGGCAATGCCACCTGGAACTGGATTTCAAGACCTATCATTTCCCCCGCTTCGAGCTGCCCGAAGGGAAAAGCCTGGACGAGGAGTTGGAGGAAGAGGCGCACAAGGGGCTCGATAACAGGCTGACGTCGATCCGGGCCAAGAACCCCGCATTTACCGACAACGACGAAGAGCTCTACCGGAACAGGCTACGCATCGAACTCGATTGTATCAAGCAGATGGGGTTCCCCGGCTATTTCCTCATCGTTGCCGACTTCATCAACTGGGCCAAGGACCAGGGGATACCGGTAGGTCCCGGCAGGGGATCGGCGGCCGGCTCGCTGGTTGCCTACGCCATCCGGATCACCGACCTCGACCCGATCCCCTACAACCTCCTGTTCGAGCGGTTCCTCAACCCGGAACGTATCTCCATGCCCGATATCGACGTCGACTTCTGCACCGACCGGCGCGAAGAGGTGATCCAGTACGTCACGGAAAAGTATGGCCGCGACAAGGTCTGCCAGATCATCACCTTCGGTACCATGGCGGCCCGGGGCGTCATCCGCGACGTCGGCCGGGCCCTGGACATGCCGTACGGCGACGTGGACCGGATCGCCAAGCTGATCCCCGAGGTCCTGAACATATCGCTGGACGAGGCCTTGAAGCAGGAGCCGAAGCTGGGCGAGCTTGCCGCGGCCGACCCGAAGGTGAAAGAGCTGCTCCGCGTCGCACTCTGCCTGGAGGGGCTTGCCCGCCATGCCTCCACCCATGCCGCCGGCGTGGTCGTGGCGCCGGACCGGCTCGAAGAGTTCTGCCCGGTCTACAAGGACCAGAAGACCGGCCTGATCAACACCCAGTACTCCATGAAGTACGTGGAAAAGATCGGGCTGGTGAAGTTCGACTTCCTCGGCTTGAAGAACCTGACGGTCATCGACAATGCGGTGAAACTGATCCGCCAGGGGCGCGACCCGAAGTTCGACATAACGCTGCTGCGCGACGACGACCGCGAGAGTTACGAACTGATCTCCGCCGGCAACACCACCGGCATCTTCCAGCTCGAATCCAGCGGCATGAAGGAGATGCTGGTCAAGCTGAAGCCCTCCTGCTTCGAGGACGTCATTGCCGCCTGCGCCCTCTACCGCCCCGGTCCGCTCGGTTCCGGCATGGTCGACGACTTCATCGACCGCAAGCATGGCAAGAAAAAGGTGGTCTACGACCTGCCGCAGCTGGAACCGATCCTGAAGGACACCTATGGCGTCATCGTCTACCAGGAGCAGGTCATGCAGATCGCCCGTACCCTGGGGGGGTACTCGCTCGGCGGCGCCGACCTCCTGCGCCGGGCAATGGGCAAGAAAGACCCCGCTGCCATGGCCAAGGAGAAGGGCAAGTTCCTGGAGGGGGCCAAGGAGCAGGGGGTCGACCTGAAGAAGGCCGAGGCGATCTTCGACCTGATGGCGAAGTTTGCCGAATACGGGTTCAACAAGTCGCACTCCGCAGCCTATGCCCTGATCGCCTACCAGACCGCCTATCTCAAGGCCCACTACCCGGTGGAGTTCATGGCGGCCCTTCTGACCGAAGACCGGGAAAAGACGGACAAGATCGTCAAGAACATCGGCGACTGCCGGGACATGGGGATCGAGGTCCTTCCACCCGACATCAACTCCTCCGAGCTCTCCTTCAAGGTCTTCGGGACTTCCATCCGCTTCGGCCTCGGCGCCATCAAGAACGTGGGGGAAGGGGCGATCGAGTCGATCCTGGAGGCGCGCAAGGCCGGACCGTTCAAGGATATCTTCGATTTCTGCGAGCGGGTCGACCTGCGCAGGGTCAACAAGCGGGTGCTGGAGGCCCTGGTAAAGAGCGGCGCCTTCGATTCCACCGGAGCGAACCGGGCTTCGCTGATGGCCGGCCTGGAGGATGCGGTTTCGCTCGGCCAGAGGATCCAGGAGGAACGGGAGAGTTCCCAGGTCTCCCTGTTCGGCGCCGAAGAGATCGTCAAGAGCAACGGCAACGGTCGGGGCAAGCTTCCCGACGTGGCTGAATGGAACGACAAGCTGAAGCTCGGGTTCGAGAAGGAATCGCTCGGCTTCTTCATCACCGGCCATCCGCTCGACCGCTACAGCCAGGACATGAAACGGTTCACCTCCGCCGACACCTCCTCCCTGGCCGAGATCGCCGACGGTAAGGATGTCCGGATCTGCGGCATCGTGGTTGCCCTCAAGGAGATGATCACCAAGAAGGGTGACCGGATGGGATTTGCCACCATCGAAGACCTGGTCGGGACGGTCGAGGTCGTCGTCTTCCCCGAGCCGTACGCGAAGGCGGCGGAACTGCTCAAGACCGACGAGCCGCTGGTGGTTTCCGGCACGGTCGATGTCGGCGAGAAGAGCATCAAGATCAAGGCGGCGGATATTGTACCGCTGCGAGAGCTTTCCGAGCGGGGCACCAGGCTGGTGCATGTCACCCTCCGGGCTCCCGGTCTCGATTCGGGGCAATTGGAGGGGCTCAAGGAGGTCCTGATGCGCCATAACGGTACATGCGCCTCCCTGCTGCACATAGAACGTCCAGGGAGCTTCCGGGCGACCATCCCGCTGGATGAACGGTTCAAAGTGGCGGCCAGCGACGACCTGGCCATGGACGTGGAGAAGCTGGTAGGCTACCGTGCCACCAGGTTCGAATAAATGGCTTCGCAAAAAGTCCATCTGCTGTGTTACGCTCGGCGTTCGTCGCTGCGACGTAGCCTCCGGCTACGACTCACTCCTCACTTCTCGCAAGCCTTGCAGCTGGAGCTTTTTGCTGTGCCATCGATTTACAGATATTATCAGACATATCGAGTTTAAAGGGGGATACCGAATATGGCATCGCAGAATTTCTATATGGATTTCGAAAAACCGCTGGTGGAGCTGGAGAAGAAGATCACCGAACTGAAGGAGATGTCCGGCGACTCCCTCGACCTTGCCACGGAGATCGGCAAGCTGGAGAAAAAGGCGGAAAAGGTCCGTTCGGAGATCTTTGCCAACCTCTCCCGCTGGCAAACGGCCCAGGTGGCACGCCACCCCAACCGTCCCTTTACCACGGACTACATCAAGCACATCTTCACCGATTTCATCGAACTGCACGGCGACCGTCTGTACGGTGACGACCATGCCATCGTGGCAGGCCTGGCTAAGCTCGACGGCGAGCCGGTGATGGTGATCGGCCACCAGAAGGGGCGCGACACCAAGGAAAAGGTCTACCGCAACTTCGGCATGCCGAACCCGGAAGGGTACCGCAAGGCGCTCCGCCTGATGGGGATGGCGCAGCAGTTCAACCTCCCGATCATCACCTTTGTCGATACCCCCGGCGCCTTCCCCGGCATCGGTGCCGAGGAGCGGGGCCAGGCCGAGGCCATCGCCCGCAACCTGCGCGAGATGGCCTGCCTGACAGTGCCGATCATCGTGGTGGTCACCGGCGAAGGAGGCTCGGGGGGCGCCTTGGCCATCGCAGTCGGCAACCGGGTGGTGATGCTGCAGTATTCGGTCTATGCGGTCATCTCCCCCGAGGGGTGCGCTGCCATTCTCTGGTCCGACGGCACCAAGGGGGCCCAGGCTGCCGAGGCGCTGAAGCTGACTGCCACCGACATCAAGGAGCTGGAGGTGATCGACGAGATCGTCCCGGAACCGGTCGGCGGGGCGCACCGCGACCACGAGGCCATGGCGAAAAACCTCCACGAGGCCATCTCCCGCCACCTGGCCGAACTGCGGAGCATGTCGGGCGAGCAGTTGGTGGAGGACCGCTACCAGAAGTTCCGCAAGATGTCCCGGTTTGTGGAGTAGGAACGCTTCGTTTCCGCACTGTCCGGGCGTTGAGGGTGTTGTTTTTGGTGAATCAGAAAAAAGCATTTAACCGCAGATGAACGCAGATACATCAAAGGATCAAATGCAGAACAACACCGCTGGTGAATGTCTTTAAGATTAAAAAGAGTTGTTTTTATCCGTAGTTATCCGCAGTTATCTGCGGTTGATTGCTGTTATTAGAGTGAAAGGCTGAAGGCGAACCGCTGGGGAGCGTCTTCGGCCTTTCGCTGTTTCTGGAGGATTCATGCAGGAGCGTTTGCAGAAGGTACTGGCCCAGGCGGGATTTGCCTCGCGCCGGGCAGCCGAGGGGATGATCATTGCAGGCAGGGTGGCGGTGAACGGCACGGTGGTGACGGAGCTGGGGACCAAGGTGGACCCGGACAGCGACGTGGTCACCCTGGACGGCAAGCTGGTGGCGGTGGAGAAGCAGCGGGTCTATGTTCTGCTCCACAAGCCGGCCGGCTATGTCACCACCCTGAGCGACCCCCAGGGGCGGCCGCTGGTGACCGACCTCCTGAAGGGGGTCTCCGAGCGGGTCTTCCCGGTGGGGCGGCTGGATTACAATACCGAGGGGCTGCTGCTCCTGACCAACGACGGCGCACTGGCCAACCGGCTGGCCCACCCCCGCTACGGCGTGGAGAAGGAATACCATGTCCGGGTTCGCGGCGAGGTGAGCGCTGGGCAATTGGCAGCCCTTGCCGGCGGCGTCGCGCTGGAAGAGGGGAAGACCGCGCCGGCGCAGGCCAGGGTGGTCAAGGGGAGCGACAACAACACCTGGCTCTCCCTGGTGATCCATGAAGGGCGCTACCGCCAGGTGCGCCGGATGTGCGAAGAGGTGGGGCTCACCGTGGTCCGGCTCAAGCGGGTCAGGTACGGTTTCCTTGAGATGGGGGGGCTGCGGCCGGGCGAATTCCGCCTGCTGACCGGGGACGAGGTGAAGCGTCTGGCAGGGAAGGGGGGCGAGCGCCCCCGAACGGCCGGAAAGACGGACCAGGCGCCTACGGAGGGACGGCCTACTCGTCATATGACGGGGAAATCACCTGTGAAAAAGCGACAGCCACGCACGAAGTAAAGGGGGTATCTGCCTGTAATATGGTATAGTTATGGCGATGGTACGCCGTATGCACTCTTTTTTATACACTTCCCGGTGCATCGTCATATAGCCGGCTCCTTGCGGAGCTGATCCGGTCTGGTATCATTCGTGATATCCCCTGGCGAGGGGGAAGTGCCCTGTGAGATTGTTCTGTTATGGTATCTCGTTACGAGAGGGGCTGCATGCGGACAAGGATCTTCCAGGCTGTCGTCGCCACCATTGCGCTGACCTGCTCGGCTCTGCCGGCCTTTGCCGACATCGATGCCGACGGCTCCGCCTATTCCCGCGAATTCTACGCCACACCCTCCAGCCCTGACAGTGCCGATGCCGGCAGCCGGACCCCCGGTTCCGCATCCATCGGCGCCATCATCAGCAGCGACTCCCCGAAAAACTACGGCTCGTGCATGAAGGCGGCCAAGCATGGCGACACGCAGGCCATGTACAACCTCGGTTACATGCATTTCAACGGCTTCGGCGTCCCGGTGGACAAGCTCCGGGCCGCGGCATGGTTCAGGAAAGCGGCGGTCCGCGGCCACCTGGAGGCCCAGAAGGCGCTCGGTTTCATGTATGCCAATGGCGACGGCGTTCCACAGGATTACCCCGAGGCCCTCACCTGGTTCCGGATGAGCGCCGAAAACGGCGATGCCGAGTCCCAGTTCAGCATCGGCAGTATCTATTACAATGGCTGGGGGGTGGCGGTCGACAAGGCGGAGTCGGCCCGCTGGTGCCGCAAGGCAGCCGAGCAGGGGGACTCCCGGGCCCAGTATATCCTCGGTTCCATGTATGCCCGGGGCGAAGGGGTGGCGCTCGACTATGCCGAGGCAGCCAGATGGCTCGCCCGGAGCGCCGGGCAGGGGAATCCCCAGGGGGAGCTGAGCCTGAGCCTCCTCTACTACAACGGCTGGGGAGTGCCTCAGGACCGGGACGAGGCCCTGAAGTGGTGCCTTTTGGCGGCCGAGCAGGGTGACGAACAGGCCAAGCTGGTCCTTGGTACCATGATCAGGCATAAATCGGTTCGCCAGACCCGGAGCGACAAGTTGGCAAACCGGTAGGCCGAACCCGCCCCAGGGCGAATCCCTTGCCGGGCATGAAGAGAGCCGCACGCAGACCGTGCGGCTTTTTTGTTGCTTTCCGACCGGGGCTCGCTTACCTTTGGTGCAGCCGCCGGAAGGGACGCGACATACTCTGTCGCACCCCTGGGATATATTTATTCCCATCCGGAAACACCGGATGACACTGCCAGATCGGAAACGAGGGATTTTTCGTCCTGGCACGGAATCCCGAAGATTGACACCGCCAGGGCGGAAAAGAACCGTTTCCCATACTGCATGCGAGGAACCATCACCCTTCATACCAGCAACCGGCTGGAACTGCTTGCCGACCGGCTCGCGGCCGAAATGGCGCGGCCGCTCTCCAACCCGCTCGCCCAGGAAGTGATCGTCGTCCAGAGCCGGGGGATGGAGCGCTGGCTGGCCATGGCCCTTGCCGAGCGGCTCGGGGTCTGGGCCAATTGCCGCTACCCCTTTCCCAATGCCCTGGCCTGGGAGGCCTTCCGCGCCGTCCTGCCGGAGATCCCGGAAGAGAACCCCCTTGCCCCGGAGCGGGTCTCCTGGCAGCTGATGGAGCTAATCCCCCCGCTTATCGGCGAACCTGCATTTTCCCCCCTTGCGCATTACCTCGCGGACGATCCCGGCGGACTCAAGCTGTATCAGCTCGCCTCCCAGGTGGCTGACCTGTTCGACCAGTACACCCTGTTCCGGCCGGACATGCTGGACGGCTGGGAAACGGGGCGCGACTGCGACCGCTGCCGCTGGCAGGCGATCCTCTGGCGCCTCCTGGTCGGCCGGGCGGGTGCGCGCCACCGCGGCTCCCTGCTGCGGGAGTTCTGCCGGACCATGACAGGGAGTACCCCTCTGCCGGCAGGCCTGCCGGAGCGGATCGCGGTGTTCGGCATCCCGGCGCTCCCCCAGTACCATACGGAGATCCTGGCGGCACTGGCCCGCAGGATCGAGGTCCACCTCTTTCTCCTCAACCCCTGCAGCGAACACTGGTTCCAGATCGTCTCCGAAGGGGAGAAATCCCGCCGCCTGGTCCGCACCGGCACTGTCGGCTCCGACGCCTACCTGGAATGCGGCAACCCGCTCCTGGCCTCGCTCGGGCGGCAGGGGAGGGATTTCTTCGACCTCCTCTACGACTCCGCGCCGCTGGACGAGGGAGAGGGGGGGAGCTTCGTGGCGCCCCGGAGCGATCGGCTGCTGCACCGGCTCCAGGGGGATATCCTCTCCCTGGTCGACGCTACGGAGCTACGGGGAGAGCGCCCGCAGATCGCCCCCGACGACCACTCTCTGCAGGTCCATTCCTGTCACAGCCCGCTACGGGAGATCGAGGTGCTGCACGACCGGCTGCTGGCGCTGTTCGAGGAGCATCCCGGTCTGACGCCGCGGGACGTGGTGGTGATGATCCCCCGGATCGACGAATATGCCCCCTACATCAGCGCCGTGTTCGGCGGCGGCGAAGAGCGGCGCAGCATCCCGTTTTCCATCGCCGACCGGAGCGTGACCGGCGCCGGCAGCCTGGTCCGGGCCTTTCTCACGCTCCTCGACCTGGCGGAGAGCCGTTGCGGGGCTTCCCAGGTCCTGGACCTTCTGGCGCACCCGGCGATCGCCCGCCGGTTCGGGCTGTCGAACGACGATCTGGCCACGGTCAGGCGCTGGGTGACGGAGAGCGGCATCCGCTGGGGGGTGGACGGCGAGGATCGCGGCCGGGAAGGGCTCCCCCCCTTTGGCGAAAACTCCTGGCGGGCCGGCCTGGAAAGGCTCCTGCTCGGCTATGCCCTGCCCGGCGACGGCCTGACCCTCTACCGGGATATCCTCCCCTATGACGACCTGGAGGGGAGCGAGGCCCGCCTGCTCGGGGGGCTGGTCGCCTTTACCGATGCGCTGTTCGGGCTGAAGGAGGCGTTTGCCCGCCCGCGCCGGCCGCAGGAATGGGCTGGCTACCTGCTCACGCTCCTGGATCGCTTCTTCAGTGTCGATGAGCGTCTGCTGGGGGAGCAGACCCAGCTCACCGCCGCCTGTGCCGACCTGGCGCGGGGCGAGGCCGCCGGTTTCACCGGGCTCCTCGGGCCGGCCGTGGTCCGGAGCTGGCTGAACCGGCAACTGGAGCGGGACAAGGGGCTGCACGGCTTCCTCGGCGGCGGGGTCACCTTCTGCGCCATGCTCCCCATGCGGAGCATCCCGTTCAGGGTGGTGGCCCTGGTGGGGATGAACGACGGTCTCTTCCCGCGCCAGAACCGCCCCCCCGGCTTCGACCTGATGGCAGCGGCGCCCCGTCGCGGCGACCGCTCCATCCGCGACGAGGACCGCTACCTCTTTCTCGAAGCGATCCTTTCGGCCCGCGACTGCCTCTATCTCGGCTATGTCGGGCAGAGCAGCCGTGACAACGCCATCCTGCCGCCGTCGGTGCTGGTGAGCGAACTGCTGGACTACGTGGAGCGATCCTCCATGATCGCCGGGGTGCCGGAGGCCGGGCAGAGGGAGGCGGTCCGGCAGCGGCTGGTGACGCGGCATCACCTCCACCCCTTCCACCCGGCCTACTTCCGGGAGGGTACGGGCAGGCTGCTCAGCTACTCGACGGAAAATTGCCGGGCAGCGCAGACCCGGCAACAGGGGGGGGAGCCGGCCGGTTTCCTCGACGGGCTGCCGCTTCCCCTGCCGGTCGACCTGCCGGAGACGATCCCCCTGGAGCGGCTGATCGCTTTCCTGCGGAGCCCGGCAGAGCATTTCCTGCGCAACCGCCTGGGAATCCGCCTGGAGCAGGTGGCTGCGCCGATGGAAGACCGCGAGCCCTTTGTCGTCGTCGGGCTGGACGATTACTTCCTTGCCAATGAGCTGGTGGAACAGCTGCTTTTAGGCAACGATCCCGCAAGGCTCGAACCGGTCTTTCGCGGCCGCGGTCTCCTCCCCCCCGGCGGGCAGGGGCGGATCGCCTTCGGCAAGCTCCGGGCACGGGCAGAGCAGTTTACCCGCCAGGTCGCACCGCTGGTGGCGCAGGAACCCCTTCATCCCCTTGATGCGGCACTCTCCGCTGGCGGCCATCTGCTCGCCGGGCGGATCGACGGTATTTGGCCTGCGGGTCTCGTCCGCTATCGCTGCGCCAGGCTGAAGGCGCGGGACCTGCTTTCGCTCTGGGTCGAGCACCTGGTGCTGAATGCGGCCGCGCCTCCGGGCTACCCGCTCCGGAGCAGGCTGGTGATGCGGGACGTAAGCCGCTCCTTTGCGCCGGTTCCCGATGCGGCCGGGCAGCTGGCAAAATTGACGGAACTCTATCTGCAGGGGCTCTGCGCGCCGCTCCCTTTCTTCCCCGAGACCTCCCTGGCGCTTTGTCACCATCCGGACCGGCCCGACAAGGCGGTTGCCATCTGGAGTGGCTCGTCCCACAGCCGGGGCGAAGGGGAAGCGCCGGCCTTTGACCGCTGCTTCGGCAGCAACGATCCGGCAGGGCTCTGCGCCTCCCCGGAATGCGGGGAGCTGGCCATGGCGATCTACGGGCCGCTGCTCGCCAGCCTGGAGGAGGGGGCGTGAGGGAACTGGATCTCTTCACCGACCTCCCGGACGGGGTCACCCTGATCGAGGCGGCAGCCGGCACCGGCAAGACCTACGCCATCGTCGCGCTCTACCTCAGGCTGGTGCTGGAGCGGGAGCTGCCGGTGGAGAGCATCCTGGTGGTCACCTTCACCGAGGCTGCCACCGAGGAGCTGCGCGACCGGGTGCGGCAACTCCTCTCCTTAGCCCTGGACGCCCTTTCCGGCCGGGAGACCGAGGACCGGTTCATTGCAGAACTGGTGCGGCGTTTACCCGACCATGAGCGGGCCGGGCAGCTCCTTACCCTGGCGCTCGCCTCCTTTGACGGCGCCGCCATCCATACCATCCACGGCTTCTGCGCCAGGGTGCTGCAGGAGAACGCCTTCGAGTGCGGCGCCCTGTTCGACACCGAACTGCTGGCCGACCAGGGACCGCTCATCCGGGAGCTGGCGGACGACTTCTGGCGGCGCCATTTCTATCCTGCCGACGAGCTGTTCGTGGCCCATGCCCTGCGGGGCGGCCTGACGGTCGATTCCCTGGCAACGGAGCTGCGCCGGGTCGTCGGGCGGAGCGGACTTTCGGTGATCCCGCAGCAGGAGCCGGTGGATACCGCGGATGCGCGTGCCGCCTGCTGCGATCTCTTCCGCCGCGCCGCCGGGGAGTGGACCGCGGCAGCCGGCGAGGTAACGGCCCTCCTGATGGAGAGCCCGTCCCTGAGCCGTACCGCCTACCGGCTCACCTCCGTCCCCGCTTGGGTCGCCGGCCTGGAGCGGTATTTTGCCGGCAGCGACCCCCTGGATATCCCGGACAAGCTGGAGAAATTCACCCCGGAAGGGCTTGCTGCCGGCTGCAAAAAGGGGCAGGCCCCGCCAGTACACCCGTTCTTCGATTGCTGCGAAGAGCTCCTGGCAACTGCCGGACGGCTTTCTGCCCAGTATGACCGCAACCTCCTGGCGCTCAGGGCGGGACTGCTCCGGAATGCACGGGAGGAACTCGGCCTGCGCAAGGTTCGGCGCAACCTCCGCTCCTACGATGACCTGCTCTCCTCCCTCCATGAGGCGGTCGTTGCCGGAGGCGGCGCCAGGGGGCTGGCCGAGCGGGTGAAGAGCCGCTATCGGGCGGTGCTGGTGGATGAGTTCCAGGATACCGATCCGCTGCAGTACGCCATCTTCGCCGGCCTCTTCGGCGACGGCGGTGTGCCGCTCCTCTTCATCGGCGATCCCAAGCAGGCGATCTACAGCTTCCGCGGGGCCGACCTCCATGCCTACCTGGCCGCGGCGCGCCGGGTGGCCACGGAGAACGGATTTACCCTGCTGCGCAACTGGCGCTCGTCCCCCGGCCTGCTCGATGCCGTCAATACGCTGTTCGGCGGGGCCCACCCCTTCCTCCTCCCCGAGATCGGTTACCGGCGGGTGACACCGGGGAGCGAGCGCCAGCAGCAGCACCTGTTCCCGGCCGACCCCCCCTTTGTGCTCTGGAACTACGGCTGCGCAGGGGACGGCCACCCGGCCAAGTCGGTTGCCGAGCAGATGATCGCCCGCGACGTGGCTGCCGAGGTGGCGCGGCTGATCCGGCTGGGGGGGAGCGGCGAGGCGATGTTGGCGGACCGGCCGCTGCGAGCCGGCGACATTGCCGTGCTGGTGCGGAAGAACTACCAGGGGCGGCTGGTGCAGCAGGCGCTGCAACGGGTGGGGGTGCCCAGCGTGCTGCACGGCACCGAGAGCCTGTTCAGCTCGGCCGAGGCCCTGGAGCTCTGGCGGGTGCTGTCGGCGATTGCCGGACCGGGCAACGAGCCGCGCCTGCGGGGGGCACTGGCCACCGACCTTCTCGGCTGGACCGCCGCCATGCTGGCAGTTGAGGACGAGGATTCGACCGCCTGGGCCGGCCTGCTGGAGCGGATTCGCGGTTACCACGACACTTGGGCGCTACAGGGGGTCATGGCCATGGCCACGGAGCTCCTGGCGGGCGAAGGGGTCCGTCCCCGGCTCCTGGCCCATTCTGACGGCGAACGACGGCTCACCAACATCCTCCACCTGCTGGAGCTTCTGCACCATGCCGAGCTGGAGGGGGAGCTGGGGTTGGAAGGCCTGGTCGCCTGGCTGGCGGAGCGGGTCGCCGAGCAGCCGGAGATCGACGAGTACCAGCTCCGCCTGGAAACGGACGAGAGCTGCGTCCAGCTGGTCACGGTGCACCGGAGCAAGGGGCTCGAATACCCGGTGGTCTTCTGCCCCTTTGCCTGGGAAGGGGTGCGCGACGAGGGGACCGCGCTCTTTCACGACAACGACCGGATGGTGCTCGATCTCGGTTCCACGCAGCTCGACGACCATCGGCTCCGTGCCAGGGAGGAACGGTTTGCCGAGGACCTGCGGCTCCTCTACGTGGCGGTCACCAGGGCCAAGGAGCGCTGTTACCTGATCTGGGGCGGATTCCGCGGTGCGGAGGAGTCGGCCCTGGCCTGGCTTCTCTTCCGGCCCGCCCCGGCCGGCGATGAGCCGCTCTCCGGCCAGGGGTCGATAGCGGAAAGCGCCACGGAACAGGAGACCCTATTGCTGCGGCTCGCTGCAGGGGCAGGGAGGGCGATTGCCCTGTGCGAACCCCCTGCCGGCGCGGTGCAGCTCCCCGCTGCCCCGCCTGAGGCCGGCACCCCCATGGCGGCGCGCGAATTCCACGGGGTGATCGACCGTTCCTGGCGGGTCACCAGCTTCACCGGCCTGGTTTCTGGCAAGCCCCACGCCATGGAGCTGCCGGACCGGGATGCGGCAGCTCCCGGCAGCGACCGGCCCGCGGAACGGCCGGCCCCGGCGTTTGACGATATCTTCTCCTTCCCCCGTGGCGCGGTTCCCGGCACCTGCCTCCATGCCGTGCTGGAGCGGGTCGACTTTGCCGCCTTCGATCAGGCAGAGGTGCGGCAGCTGGTCAGGGAGCAGCTTGCCCGTCATGGCCTCTCCACGGAGTGGGAGGTCGCGGTGGCCCGGATGATCGGGCAGGTGGTGCGCGCCCCCCTGGCGGCGGACCGGCCGGAGCTGCGCCTGGAGAGGCTGGGGCGGGGCGGGTGGCAGCCGGAGCTGGAATTCATGCTCCCCCTGGCGCCGCTGGAGAGCGGCGACCTGGCCCGGGTCTTTCGCAGTCACGGGAAAGACGGCCGCTTCCCCGACCTGCTCGACGAGCTCGGCTTCGGCCGGGTTCGGGGGATGCTGCGCGGGTTCATCGACCTGGTCTTCTGTCTGGATGGGCGTTATTTCCTCATCGACTGGAAGTCCAACTACCTGGGGGGGCAGCCTGCCGATTATTCCCCGGCGCGGCTTAACGAGGCGATGGAGCAGGAATACTACACCCTCCAGTATCACCTCTATGTCGTGGCCCTGCACCGCTGGCTCGAAAGCCGCATGGCCGGCTACGACTACGACCGCCATTTCGGCGGGGTCTTCTACCTCTTCCTGCGGGGGGTCGATGCTGCAACGCCCGGTCAGGGGGTCTTCTCTGCCCGGCCGGAGCGCGTGCTGGTCGAGGCGCTCTCCGCCTGCCTGACGGACCGGACGGAGGTGGGGCATGGCGGATAACGGGGTGCGGGAGGCCATCTCCCTTGAACTCGGCTCGCTCGACCGGGCCTTTGCCGGATTCGTCTGCCGGCTGGCAGGGGGGGGCTCCCGCTCGCTCTGGCTGGCCGCGGCCCTGGTAAGCAGGGCCACCGCCGACGGCAGCGTCTGCCTGGACCTGCAGGCTGTAGCCGGCGAGGCGGCAGAGGCTGCGGCGCGGCAGGCAGCCATCCCCGACAGTCTCCCCGACAACAGCAGACCCGGTCCCGAGGCTCAGGGAACGGGACAGCTGGCCTTTGACTGGAACGTTGCGAAGAAGGGGGAGCCGTGGCAGGATGCCGGGGAGTGGGGGGAGGAACTGCGGCGTTTCGCCGTGGTCGGGACGCCCGGAGAGACGGCACCGCTGGTGCTGGACCGGAGCAACCGGCTCTATCTCCACCGCTACTGGCGCTACGAAAAGGAACTGGCGGACCGGTTGCAGGAACGGGCCTTGACCGTGCATCCCGATTTCGACCCGGCAGGGCTCTGCCGCGGGCTCGATCTGCTCTTCCCGCCGCAACGGCCGGATACCGGCCCTGACTGGCAGCGTGTCGCCGCCTGGATGGCCGTCACCCGCTCCCTCGCGGTCATTGCCGGCGGACCGGGGACCGGCAAGACCACCACGGTGGTGAAGGTGCTGGCGCTCCTTTCGGAGCTCTCCGGCGACCGGCCGCTTCGGATCGCCCTGGCCGCCCCCACCGGCAAGGCGGCCGGCCGGCTCAAGGAGGCGGTCTCCCAGGCCCGGGAGCGGCTTCCCCTGGCAGCGGAGACCGCGGCGCGCATCCCTGCCGAGGCATCGACCATCCATCGCCTGCTCGGCGCCGTTCCCGGATCGGTCTCCTTCCGCCACCATGGCGGCAACCCGCTTCCCTTCGAGGTGGTGGTGGTGGACGAGGCCTCCATGGTCGACCTGCCGCTGATGGCCAGGCTGCTGGACGCCCTGGCGCCGGAGTGCCGGCTGATCCTGCTCGGCGACCGGGACCAGCTCGCCTCGGTGGAGGCGGGCGCGGTGCTCGGCGATATCTGCCATCCCGCTTTCCTGGAACGATTCTCTCCAGAGGCTGCCGCATCCGCCGCATCGGCTGGAATAACCCTGCCCGTAACGGTTGCGGCTGCGCCACCCCTGTGCGATGCGGTGGTGACGCTCAAGACCAGCCACCGCTTTGCCGCTGCCAGCGGGATCGCTGCCCTGAGCCGGCTGGTGAACGAAGGGGAGGGCGAGGCAGCGCTTGAGCTCATGCGTGCGGGTGGGCATGGCGACATCGGCTGGCGCGACCTGCCGCCTCCGGCCGGGCTGGCTGCACTCCTCAAGGAGCGGCTTGCAGAGGGCTATTGCGACTACCTGGCCGCCGTTGACCCGGCTGCCTGTCTGGAGCGGCTCTCCGCCTTCCGGCTCCTCTCCCCCTTCCGCCAGGGACCGTATGGTGTTGCAGCGCTGAACACGCTTGCCGAGCGAGCCCTGGGGCTTGCCGGCCGCCATGTTGCCGGGTCCCCCTGGTACGGCCACCGACCGCTCCTGGTGACCCGCAACGACCACCAGCTGCGCCTCTTCAACGGCGACATCGGCGTGATCGCCACCGGACCGGCCGGGGAGGGCGTGGCAGCCTGGTTTCCCGCTCCCGACGGCGGGGTGCGGCATCTCTCGCCGCTGCGGCTTCCGCCGCACGAGACGGTCTTTGCCATGACCGTCCACAAGAGCCAGGGGAGCGAGTTCGACACCCTGCTCCTGCTCCTCCCCCCCGGCGCTCCGGAGCTTCTCACCCGCGAGCTGGTCTACACCGCCATCACCCGCGCCAAGAGGAGGGTGGAGATCTGGGGCGATCCGGCAGCCTTCATCGCCGCGGTCTCCCGCCGGGTCAGCCGCAGCTCCGGCCTGCGCGAACGGCTTTGGGGCGAGGGAGGGTAAGATCCCCTGCCATACATGAAAAACGGCGCTTCCATCCGTGGATGAAAGCGCCGTTTTTTGTGCTGCGCTGTTGTGAGCCTGCCTGCCGTTGCAGACAGGTGCTGCTGCCGGTGACTAGAAAATCACCTGCAGTGCCGTTACGAACATGTTGAAGTCCTTGCTCTCGCTGTTTTCGACAGCGAAATCGGTCTTGGAGTATTCGAAGGTGAGCTTCAGGTTCTGGTCGCGGAAGTAGTAGTTGGCGCCCATGCCGTACCAGTCGATCTTCTGGTTGAAGGCATCGACGCCGTTCAGCTGCAGATTGGCAAAGGACCACTTCTCATAGCGGCCGAAGAACTGCAGCGGCAGGTTGGGGAGCATATAGCCGGCCTTCGCGTACCAGCCGTTCTTCTGGCCGTTGAGGCCGAAGGCGACCGGATCGGGGTTGGCTCCCTTGTAGGCGTCGCCGAAGTCCGCATCCTCATAGGCCATGGAGGCCGTGACCGTACCGATCGCTTCAACCGGGTACTCGAAGAAGATATCGGCGGTGTAGCCATGGTAGTTCTTTTCGCCGGTCTTGGCCACGGTGTCCGAATAGGCGACTCGCGGCTCATACTGATAGGCGCCGCCGATGGTCAGGACCTTTTTCTTGCCCAGGTAGGTCCCTTTGTAGCCGTAGTCCTTTTCCGGGTCGAGCAGGGAGATGTGGCCGCGCACGCCGTAGCGGTAGCTGGACTGGGGCTGCGGAGCTGAAGCGTCGGTTGCGGTGCGCCCTTCCATCACGTCTGCCCGGTACTGGAACATGCCGTCGAGGAAGTTGCCCCATACGGCCACGCCGGTGTCCCTGGTGCTCTCGTTGGCGCGGATGAACAGCGAGCGGTCCAGGGTGAGCGGGGTTTCGCAGGCATCCAGGTTTTCACGGGTGAAGTTGTACTTGAACTTGCCGGCCGTCACCTTGAAGGAGTCGTGGAAATTGAAACGGAGCGCCGCATCCAGGATGGTGAATTCCTTGTTTGCCCTGTTCTCGCTCACCTGGAAGGGGAGGGAGAGATTCTGGGAATCGACGTACTCGGTCTGGACGTAGAGGGTGAACATGTCGCCGTAGGCGCCCATCAGGGCCAGGCGGTTGCGGCGGAAGTTGAACGACATGGTCTCGCCGTTCTGGTCGGCTCCCGAGCCGTTGTCACGGACTGCCATCTGGAACTGTCCCTTGTAGTCGAGCTGGAGCATCCCCTCATCGTTGGGGCCGAACGTCATCTGGGGGCCGGCAAAGGCCGGGCCGCACCAGAGAGCCGTGCCGACGAGCAGGGTGCCGAGCATGACGGAGGTCGTACGTTTCATGATGTCTCCTTTATCTGGAATGGAATTAATGAACGATTTCAGGTTCTGCAGCTGCATCAGCATCCCGATGAGGAGCCGCCCGACGATCCGCCGGAGGAAGTAGTCGTTGTCGTGCCCGCATTGAAGTAGTTGACGTCGTCGTTCAGGATCTGGTTGGCGCGGGGGTCGGTGATGGAGGTGTACATGATGCTCGAAGCCGGATCGAGGGTCAGGGTGCCGGTCAGGGAGGAACCGGTGGTGCGGGGGAGCGTCGTGCCGCTGGTGTTGGTGTCGATGCGCCAGGCAGCGGTGGCACTGTTGGGAAGATTGGCCGTGGTATAGGCGCTCCACTGGTTCCAGGAGCCGTCATACATGGTGACCGGCCAGCCCATGACGCCGTCGAGGACAAAGAAGGGGACGGCGGCGCGCATGCCGGAGGCGCAGTAGACATAGGTCCGGCTCTTGGCGCTGGTGACCCCCATGGCGGTCAGGCGGGTCGTCAGGTCGGCAATCGACTTGAACCTGGTGGTTTTACCGGCAATGGCATCGCCGTACTGGGCGAAATCGTCGACAGTGGCGTTGGCCACGTAGGTGGTCGGAGCGCCGCCGCGGACGTCGAGGATGGAGACGCCCGTCGCTGCGGTGGTGACCGTGCCGAGGTTGATATCGTCAACCAGCTTGATCATCTGGCCGATGGAGTAGCGCAGGTCGGTCTGCATGGCTGCATTGCTACGAACGCTGTAGGTGGAGGCGGCCACGGTCGGGGCGACGGCGTCCAGGGTGTTGCCGGCGTCCTCCCAGGCATTGTCGCCGCCGTTCAGGACCTTCAGCCGCTCCTTGGGGAAGCCCCAATAGCGGAAGGTGAAATAGGCCCTGGCGATGTTCATCCAGCTCCCGTTTTTGCTGACTGAGAAAACGACGGTAGTGTTGCCATTGATGCCGGATTTCTTGATCAGGGTATCCATGGTGTTGCCGTCGAGGATCATGGTCGAGATGGGGGCGACCCCTTCCAGGCGCGTCATGGTCAGTTCGCCGCCGGAGTTCATCAGCAGCGAGCCGGGGATGTGGGAGGTCGCATAGGCGGCCGAGGTGGTGACCTCCAGGACAACGACCTTGTCACGGGTTGCCGTATCCTGGTTGTTGACCTTCCCCTCGTCCACCCACTGCTTGAGCGTGGCAGCCTCGATGAGGGCCGTGGGGGTCTGGGTCGTGGTGATGCCGGCATTGGGGTTGTCGTACCCGCTGGTTCCGCATCCCCACATTGCCAGCGCCAACAGCGCCAGCATGCCGAACAGTGTAGCCGTTACCGCTGTGTACCTTTTTTTCGGCCTTTCCAACATAGTGCCTCCTTCAGATGTGATCTTGCCTGTCTCGGCCTTCGTCCCGGAATGGTCGGAAGGGAGCGACAAGTGATGCATGTTCCCATAGCGGATTGGTGAGCAAAAGGCCATTAGGCCTACTGAATTAATATATTACAATTGCGTGAATCGGTGTCAAGCAGCTAATTTTTCGTAAAACGTTGTGAAACGGCGTTTTACAGGTCTTTTGCGCTGTAAGGCCTTGGTATGATAGGAAGTATGAGTGTTGTGACGTATAATGTCTTGTTTGTATACGTTTTGCGGGGAGGGGGGGTGGGGAATATCGGGGGAAGTTGCTCCTTTTTGACCGCTTGCATAGAAAAAGCCGGCAGGGATACGGAACCCCGGCCGGCTTTTCAGCTGCTCGAAACGGTGCCGCTTATTCGTCGTATTCGGGTACTGCCCAGTTGTGAATGTAGGCGATAATCTTCAGGGCATCGTCACTCGCTTTCGCAAAGCCCCGTGCGTTGAAACCCTGTGCATCCTGCTCGCCGAAGACCTTGCCCATGATGTTGACCCAGCCGACGGTGAAGCAGATCCCTCCCTGCGGGTAGGCATAGGGGCCGAGCAGGACCTGGGCGCGGGTCGTGCCGTGGCGGTGCTGTCGCTGGTAGGCGAAACCGGTGAAATTGAAATAATCGGTGCCGCTGGTGCCGTTGATGCCGAGGATGGAATTGAGGTAGACCACCAGGTCGATATTGACTGAACCGGTTTTGTCGCCGGCAGCGGCAATAAAAGCGGCTGCCAGTTGCAGGTCGCTTCCGTCGGGCGTTTCGGCGACCGCCGGGTCAGCCGGCAGCAGATGCGCCAGGGAGCCCAGATCGGCGGCGCTCCGGGTCAATCCCGTGAGGTAGCCGTTTTTCATCAGCTTCTGGTAGAGTGCCAGGTTTTCCCGGGGTGCATCGATGGCCTTTTCCTCACCGTCATTGATCAAAAGCAGCCGCCCGGACGGGTCGGTGGTTACCGTATCGGCGGCATTGATGGCATTGATCGCCTCGGTATAGGCCCGGTCGAGGAATGCCTGCGGAGCCCTGGCAGCATTGAGACGGCCGAAGTCAACCTCCTGGGTATATGCAGCGTAGGCATCGGGGATTTCACCTTCGATGTCCAGGGGGACCAGGTCGTTGAATTGCGGCAGGCTCCCCGCAATGGCAATCGGCTGCACAAAGCCGGTTGCGGAGACGTAATAACTGACCGGCACTCCATTTTCCCAGACCCATTGGTACAGGATCGGCGCGCCATTCTCGTCCCGGACGATGATGTAAAGATCGCCGTACAGGTCGCCCATGCTGATTCCCGGTTCGGTGTTACCGCTCCCCGGCTTGTTTTCACTCCCCTGAGTCCCTGCATAATCCGGTCGGTCAGAGTCTTCATCGACACTGGTCGTAGATGAACTCTGGGTCAGGGTTGATGCGCTACCACTTCCACTACCGCTGCCACTCCCGCTGCCATATCCGGACCAGCCGGGCGATGCAAATGCCACGATCAGCAGACTCATCATCCCCACAACACATTTCATTCTCAACATTGTCGTGCTCCTTTCTCTCCTGAGTAGTCTTCTTAATTCCACTTGAAAAAAATTCAGGACAGACCCTTTAGTATTAATAAATTCTTAGCAAAAAACATACCTTTGTTTAACGTATCAAAATTATTAGATAAATAAGGCTAGGGCAAAAGGTGTGTAATATAATCCGACAAAAGGGCTATGGCCTGAAGGCAGGCTGTTACTGCGCTCAGCAAGTGATGCGAATGCTAATTATTTGATTTGCAAGGAATATATGTGGCGAGATTACCATGTGTCTGCTGGCTTGTCTGGAAGGGAGTTTGGATGAGTGAGGTAAATACATTCTGTAACATAACAGGGCTTAGAAAATAAAACTATTGTAATACGGATAGTTGCATAACAATAATTCTATTAAATCTGAAAATTATCCCTGTCACACCCGATAATTCAGTAAAATCCGGCCTTTATATGAAAGTGTAAAATATTCTGACAATCTGCAATATTGTCTTTACAAAATAGACATATATAGCGCTGCATGCACAATCTGCTTGATATGACGGTACTAGCTCGCGGTATCGCAGTATTTTGCCGCTCGGTATGCCGTTGGTGCCGGTCCGGGAGAGTTTCAGGGAGAGCGGGACAGCTCAGGAAGGAGGTCACTCTAATTTTCCCTGGTTGCCCCGCTGTTTTTTTCGATGCCTGCCAACAGGCAGGAGAGCCCGTCCGGGTGCAGCATCGGCTTGGTGCCGTTCATGGCAGAACGGCACGTTTTCACATAACAGACACATACATGGCACACTGGCGGGCAAAGCCCAAGACAACATTCTCATTAAATATAAGCATCCAGCATAAATGAAATGACTGACTACATTAGAAAATGCAATTTTATGTGGTATAAGGAACCATGAAAATGATTACAGTAAAAGCGTAATAGAAACAGTGCATCTGTAGCTGTTATTGTCAATACGTGAAAATTGTAATAGTGTCATTGTTTTTTAAATAGTTATGTCGTGCATGGAGCCCACCACGACAGGGATATCTGTACTGCCAAACAGTTGTTATGTCGCCACGCAAGGAGGATTTCATGGCTCTCAACCAGGCTGTTATCGAATCGCTGGGATTTACCGAAGACGAACTGACCAGCCGCATGACCAGCAACATCCAGGAGGTGTTCAGCACCATGGTGGGGATGGACGACCTGCAGCACCTGCCGCGGCAGGATCATCCGCCAATCAGTTTCGAAAATTGCGTCACTGCCATGGTCGGCCTGGCAGGCACCTATAATGGCCTGGTCTGCCTGCATGCCCCCCTGAACCTGGCAATGGTCTTTACCTCAGGCATGCTGGGGATGGAAGTGAAGGAATTCGACGACGATGTGCGCGATGCAATCGGTGAGATCGCCAACATGGCTGCCGGGTCCTTGAAGCAGCATCTCTCCTGTGGCGGAGCCGACATCCGACTCTCCACCCCTTCGGTGGTGTCCGGCAAGGAATACTCCGTTGCTGCGGGGAATCCCGCGGATTCGTTCACGCTTCATTTTGCCGCCGAAGGAGAATCGTTTATGGTCAGTGCCACGCTGGAGAAGCAGGGGCATGCTGCCTGTGGGGCAGCGGTCGGGTAACCCGGCGCCACATGAATATCGGAGAAATCATGATCGGAAAACGTAGTGCAGCCGGTTCGCTCTGTCTGCTGCTTTTGTTTGCTCTTCAGGGCGGGCAGGCGGCCTGTGCCGTTGAACTGGATTATGCCGCGCCGCCGGCACAGGCATCAGCCGTAGCCATCAGTTGTGACCAGGCCAATACCGCGGTCGTCGATTATTTCGACCTGATCCGCGAAACAGGCAAGCATCAGCCCGATCTGGTGGAGGCCTTGCGCCGGTTTCCCAAGGGGGCCGATATCCACAACCATCTCTCCGGTACAATGATGCCGGAAGAGTACATCGCCCTGGGCAAAGCGGATGGCGACTGCTATGGGCCGGACCGCATCGCCCCGTCCATGTACACCATCGCCGCTGCCGGTCCATCCGGCGCCTGCACCGACGGCTTCAAGCCATTGGTACAGGCGGATGCCGCGGACCGGCAGAAGATTGTCCGGTCGCTTTCCATGTATCAGTTCGATTATCCCGATACCCAGGCGGGACACGACCAGTTTTTCGCTACCTTCGGCAGGTTTGGCGCGATCTCCGGCAGCCCCTGCAATACGGCACCGATGCTTGCCCGGTTGCTGCAGCAGGCGCACAAGGACACGGTGTCGTACGTGGAAACCATGCTCTCGTTTCAGTCCCAGGCAGTCAATACCCTCACCAACCTGTTGCGGCAGAAATATCCGGATAACGCCTCATTTGAAAAGGGCGACAACTATGCCGCCATGTACGATTTCCTGCTGAGCGTGGGGTTGAAGGACGCGGTAGCAGGGGCGCAGAACGACATCACCCTGTTCCGGAACAAGACCAATGCCCTTCTCCGGTGCGGAGCCGCAGGGAGAGACCCGGCCTGCGGCGTTTCGTACGCCTTCCTGGCTGCGGTGAACCGGAATGCGGCCAGAAAGGATGGCAGTCCCGACCTGGCCAAGATCTTCACCCAGACGGCATTTTCCATGCTGCTCGCCTCGACCGACAGCCGCGTGGCAGGGGTGAATCTCTTAAGCGGCGAGGATGCGACTGTCTCGATGCAGAGCTTTGCCACCCAGATGCAGATATTCGGGTACTTCCACAAGATACTGCCCAGTGCCAATATCGCCCTGCATGCGGGCGAGCTCACCCCCTGTTTCGTCGGGGTCGGCAATCCGGCCCTCAAGGACCACCTTGCCGGCTCCCTGCAGGCAGGGGCGAAGCGGATCGGCCATGGCGTTTCATTCGCCTTCCTGAGCGATACGGACAAAGCCGAGGTAGCCGGGCTGATGAGGAGCAAGAACGCCCTGGTGGAGATCATGTTCACCAGCAACGCCCAGATCCTGGGTGTGGCAGGGGATAACCATCCGTTTCGGCAGTATCGGAGCCTTGGCGTCCCGACCGCCTTTGCCACCGACGACGAAGGGGTCTCCCATGCCGATTACACCGGCGAATGGGTCTACGGATTCAAGAGATACGGCTTGACCCTCGCCGATCTGAAACGGCTGGCGCGCGAGAGCCTCCAGTACAGTTTTATCTCCGGGGATGCACTCTGGTTGGACCTGGCAGCGGAAAAAGCCGTGGATCAGTGCGCCGGTCTTCCCCTTGGCAGTCCCGATCCTCCCGAGCCATGCAGATCGTATCTTGACGGCAATGCCAAAGCCAGGGCGCAATGGGATTACGAGGCGCGACTCTCCGGCTACCTGCAGGCCAACGGGAAAAAGCTCGGGAAATATCTGGGGGGATCTGACAGGGATGCCGTCGCTCCGGGGTACCTGTCCCTGTCCGGGAACCGATGACCGATCATCTGACCAGAACGTCTGCTGACCCCGCCTACAGAGAGGAGAAGCCATGAAGCGAATGCGATTGCCAATGAAAGCCGGTGTTGTTGCCTGTTTCCTCGTGCTCTTGTCACTACTCTCGGCGGGGTGTGCGTTGCAGCTGGTGGCGCCCTACGATGCCAGGACCGAAGAGCTGATCTTTGCCGATGCGCAGCGGGTCGACCAGTTCTACTCCGAGCTGCAGGACACCCCTGAAGAGCGGCGCAGCTATGCGGTCTTTGCCGCGGAATACCGCGACATCGAGGGGGACCTCCGTTCCCTGGTGCTGCGGAACAAGGTCCGGAAGCTCAACGAGGACTCCACCGAGATTGCACAGAAGATCCTTGACCAGTGGCAGAAATGCCGGGAGCGGCACAAGAAGACGGATGCCTACAAGGACGCGATCGCCGAACTCGACCGGGACCGCTTCCGGAGGATGTTCGAATACGCGGCCAGGGCGGAAGGGGCAAAGAGGCCGACTGACTGAGAGGAGGGGAGACCATGGGCTTTGACATCAACACGGTTGCGAAGGATATGCTGTCCGCGGCGGAAGGCGTTTTCCGGGACGAATGGCCCAAGGTGAAGGAGGTCATGGAGCAGGTGCTGGCCGACGAGCAGGCTGCCCTGGAGAAGATCGCGCAGGCCTACATCTCCGGCGCCATCAACGAGGAAGAATTCAGGGATCAGCTGGAGAGCGAACGTGATGCCTTTGCCGCTGGCGGGGCAATGGTCAGGGTCTGCAGCAAGGTGACCATCCAAAAAGCGGTGAAAGCGGCGATGAAGGCGCTTGAACAGGCGGCGAAGGCGGCTCTGTAGGGGGGCGAGGAGGAAGGAATGCGGATGCCCCGGATATTTCCGATCATTTTCGTGCTGCTGGCGCTCACTGTCGACAGTGCCCCGGCCCTCGATCTGACCGGGCAGGACAGCGGCCGGAGCGTTACCGTTCCGGTGGGAGAGGTCGTCTCCATCACCCTGGGCGGCAATCCGACTACCGGCTATGCCTGGGAACTGACTGAAGTCGACCGGGCCGTGCTGGCACCCGATCCCGAGCCGGCCTATGTCGCCGATTCCGCGCTTTCCGGCGCAGGCGGGAAATACACCTTCCGCTTCAGTGCCCGAGCTGCCGGTTCAACGGCTGTCCAACTGGTCTATCGCCGCCCGTGGGAAAAGGGGCTGCCGCCACTGGAGCGCTTTGACCTGCAGGTCGTGGTCGTGGCCGAGTCGCGCACAACATCTGCCGTCTACCACTCCGCCGACGGGAAAACGGCCAGGGCCACCTTTGACCTGGACCGGGACCTGGTGAACGTCACCCTGCCGGACGGGCAGATGGTTACCCTGCCGGCGGCGCCCTCCGCCTCGGGCGCCCGCTACAGCAACGGCAACGAGACCTTCTGGGAACACCAGGGGGCTGCCCGGTTTTTCAAGGGGGACACGGTGATCTTCGAGGGGAGGGTGGAGCCGGTGGAGTGAAGGCGGTAATGGGTCAAGGGAGTATCGTAGTTTTTTGATAATGTGCATCATGGCATATGATATTCTCTCATGTTTTATGGGAGATGATGACACAGCGATGTTGGTTTCTTGTATAACAGCCGTCAATCATTGCTGCTTTGGGGAAACAGGCAGCAGCAATGTCAGAACTGCCGGTAATTGCCCTTGTAATATGTGACCATATGGTGTAGTACTCCTTGTAATTTCACTGTTTATGTAATGGGGTGAGGATGCGGGGGCGAAAGCAGCACTACCCGAAGGATTTATGGCCGCATCGGTCAGCGAGGAGCTGACCGGCGCGGCTTTTTTGCGTCCGGTCTTCCCGTCAGGGCACGAACGAGGTGCCCCACGGGTCTGCCCGACCCGACCGCAGCGGCAAACCCCGACCGGGAACCTTCCCATCCGACAGCTTCGACAAGCAGCTCATCGACCGTGTCCAGGCCGAGGCGGGGAAGAGAAAGATGCAGCAGTCGACGTTTTGAGGGGGATTCAACTTGGCAAGTTGGCGGACCCTGTGACCCTGACCCTGGCGTGATCCTTTCTGCAAATGTATATGCACGTTGTTAAGCAGATGAGCAATTTGGTCAAGGACTGAGTGAAGCAGATTCACTCCGGTGCAGGAGGTTTGTGAGGGGGCTATGGCTGATATTTTGACGTGGAACTTGGAAGAGCTGGGAAATCTTGCAACAAGGAAATATGGATTAGCGGCATCAACACGCCTCGCTGTATATCTCGAATCAGTCACAAAAAAAATCAACATAGCGGCGTATCATTCATTGGAATCACGGGAATTGCTGAAGGTGCTTTTTGAACATATTTCCGAGGACCAGTCATACGTCTACGGGTTCGAACTGATGTTCGGAATTATGACCGCGAACATTGACGAAGAAACGCGGGATAAATCCGCACAGTTTCATAACAATTCCTGGAAAGCTGAAGCGCACGTCGTTGCTTGCGCCTACTCAATCCATGCCATTATCGATATCATGGCCCAGGTAATCAACTGTGCTCTCGATTTAAAGATCGTTGTGAATGATGTCACGATAAACAAAGTGAGAAAAAACGTCGCGGAATACCATGATCTTTTCAATAAACTGGATGAGCTTCTGGACTATGACGAATACAAATACTTGCTGTCTTTCGTGAACAACCAGAAGCACATATTTTTCGTGCCAGTAAAATACACATTCAAGATGCAGATCGAAGAGGGAGAGAAAGCGCACGGCCTCAAGATACCTTCGTTCGAATACAGAGGCGAGCCTTATCCCGAGAAGTGGTCGGATGATTTTGTTACGACTGAATTTGTAAAATTGAAGGATAAGATAATCGAGATCGGTATTGAGGTGAACAATATACTTAAAGCTGAATTAGGATAGTTTATGGGTAAGGAAGGCGGTCTACCCTTGAAAGTGGGAAATTGAGATCGGTGTCCCAACGAGACCAGTGGCCCCGGTCGCGATAAACCTGCGCCGGGTCACCAGTGGAACCGTTATGCAAGAAAGGAATCATAATGCCTGAAAAGCATTGGATCGACTATGTGACCGCGGTTGGCGCAGTTGCTACGCCACTCTTGGTCCTATTATTAACCGGAATAGGCTGGACAATACGAAGGAACCAAGAACGACAGCATGATCTTGAAGATAAACTACGGGAAAAAAGGATCGAAATTTACAACCAGATCCTAGAGCCATTCATAATCCTTCTTACATCAGATATGGCCTGGCAGCATGACAAACAAAACAAAGGAAAAGATAAAAATGATGTCGCTTTAGGAAAACTGCTATCACTCGATTATAGGCGACAAGCGTTTAAACTTGCGCTTGTTGGCTCCGACGAAGTAGTCCAAGCTTATAATGACTTGATGCAGTTTTTCTTTTCTCAGGAGGAAAATCCTCAGGCTACTGAAGAACACCTAAAGTCGATGTTGTCATTGCTTGGGTCATTTCTTTTGCAAATTCGGAAAAGCATGGGAAACGAGACTTCAAAACTAACTAACTGGCAGATGCTTGAGTGGTTTATAACAGACGCGCGCAAACATGCAAAGTCATAACTTTCGGGTCTGCGGTCAATCGGCAGCACCTTATTAGGGGGGCCGGGGTCAGGGGGGCCGGGGTCATGCAAACATGCAAACGCATCGATATCACAATGAGTTCGCATCAGGACCTGTTTGTCGCGGTGAATATTTAGCTGTGAATAGGAGAAGTTCCGAAAGGGGGCTACTATGGAACGAATTCAGAAAGAACAAGCCGGTCGCGATACCGCAACAAGTGCAAGCCATGTGGCGCAAGGGCGACTCGCGCAGCCCCCGGCGCAAACGGGAATAGCCGCCCGCATCGACAACAGCCCCCGGATGATCGCTCAGCGCAGGCTGTTGCAAGGAATATTCGGCGGTGTCGCACAGCTCGGGGAGGCGCCGGGTGAGGTCCACCAAGCCAACGCCGGGTCCATGAGCAATCAGGCAAATACAATTCAATGTTACACATACGGGCCAAGCACGACGAGAACTGTCACCGTGACGGGGAAGGCGAATACGCGAACGTTCGAGGAATGCACCCATAATTCCGTTGAGTTTCTGGCCGGCGAGGTAATGCCTGCCACGGGCACGGCTACCAAAGCGCCTGCAGCGTGGGAGGGGTGGTTGACGAACAAGAAGGGTGGACACAACGCAACGCAGCTTCATGTCGTCAATAGGCGTTGGGGTGGACTGGGAGGCGCGGCGGACAAGAATATCGTACCCGGCACACCGGCCGAAAACAGTCACCACTTGCACGAAGCGGAAGTAAAGTTCGACGAATGCTTCGACGGTGCGAAGAAGGCGAAAAACAATTGCAAGTACGAGTGTTCAGTGACTCCGTCATATGGTCCGGCGGTAGATGTGAAGGGAGGGAACGTTGACTGTGGCGACCCAGCCGTAGTGGCGAAGATTACGAACGGCGGCGTTAGCAAATCTTACCCGGTTACGGTCGGCGCCGACGGTCTTACCTTCAAAGAAGGAAGCTGACAAAGAAGGGCAATGTCTCCAATTGCATCAGGCTGTCAAAGAGTTCACACTGCCGGAAATTGCGGTACACTTATCCTGATTTCGTCAGGTTACGGCTCTTGCGATGACTACCATGCCAAGGGGGCACGCCATGAAGTTCCAGGACCTTACCCGCAGGGATTTTCTGAAGACCGTCGGCATCACGACCGCCCTGGCAGCCACGGGGACCATTCCGCCGGTCCTGTACGCCGGGGAGCGAAGGCTGGTCGGTTACCCGGAGAAGGCCGACCTGCTCCTGCTCACGTCGCGTCCGCCGCAACTCGAAACCCCCCTTAGATATTTCAAGGAGCTGATTACCCCCAACGAGGCGATGTTCGTGCGCTGGCACCTCGCCAACATCCCCACCTCGGTCGATCTTGCTACCTGGCGCCTGAAGGTGCACGGGGCTGTCGAAAAGGAGCTCTCGCTCTCCCTCGATGACCTGAAAAAATTCGAAAAGGTCGGGTACACCGCGGTCATGCAGTGCGCCGGCAACGGCAGGAGTTTTTTCGAGCCGCCGGTATTCGGTGGCCAGTGGCTGAACGGCTCCATGGGGAATGCCGTCTGGGGCGGGGTGCGGCTCAGGGATCTCCTCCATGCCGCCGGACTCAGGCCGGGCGCGGTCGACGTGGTTTTTGCCGGGCTCGACAAGCCGCCGATCCCGTCGGTGCCACCCTTTGCCAAGGCCCTGCCGCTCGACAAGATGCTGGAGGACGACATCATCGTCGCCTACGAGATGAACGGCCAGGAGCTGCCGATGCTGAACGGTTTCCCGGTCCGGCTGGTCGTGCCGGGGTGGTATGCATCCTACTGGGTCAAGTCCCTCTCGGACATCGAGGTTCTGTCCCAGCCGTTTGAAGGCTTCTGGAAGAAGTCCGCCTACCGCATTCCCGACACCCCCTGCGGCTGCGTCGAGCCGGGCGCGACACCCGCGAAAACCATCCCCATCAACCGCATGACGACCCGCTCCCTGCTGATCGATCCTGAGGACGGCACCCGCCTGAAGGCGGGGCAGTCGGTCGAACTGATGGGGCTGGCCTTTTCCGGGGGGTACAGCGTCAAAGAGGTGCTCGTGTCGGTGGATGCCGGCGAGACCTGGCGCCCGGCCCGGCTCGGCAAAGACCTCGGCCGTTACTCCTGGATCCAGTGGCATTACCCCTGGCAGCCGCAGATGCCGGGGAGCCATGCGGTCATGGTCCGGGCGATCAACAGCATCGGCGAGTCGCAACCGCTGCAGAGCCTCTGGAATCCCAGCGGGTACCTCTGGAACAAGATCGAACAGCACCACTTCGTGGTCGTGTAGGGAGGGAGAATGAAACCGATTGCGGTCATGCTGATCATCGCCTGTTGTGCGGCATCTGCCGGCGCAGCGGAGAAGGGGCTGGTCATCGACGGTTCCAAGCGGAGCATCACGCTGCCGGCTCCGACGGTGACCCTGAAGAAAGGGAAGGGGATGGAGCTCACCCGGAGCTACTGTGCCATCTGCCACAGCCTCGATTACATCACCACCCAGCAGAAATTCCCGAAGGCCAGATGGCAGGCCGAGGTCGCCAAGATGGTCAAGGTCTATGGCGCGCCGATCAACGAAGAGAACGCCAGGATCATCGTCGACTACATCACCACTGCCTACGGAAAAGGAGATCGATCATGAAACGAGTCCTTGTCGCATTCCTCGCCCTGCTGTGCCTCCCGGTTGCCTCCTCCGCCGCCAGCGCGCCGGTCGCCCCCAGCGGGATCGCCCTGTTCGAGGATTACCAGACCTGGCAGGTCATCGCCCCTTCCTACCGCGAGGACAAGAAGCAGATCCGCGTCATCCTCGGCAATCCGATCGCCTACCAGGCAATGCGCGCCAAGGTCCGGCCGATGCCCGACGGCGCGGTGCTCGCCAAGATCGCCTGGACGATCAAAAAACACCCCAAATTCCCGGTTGCCACCGAACCGGATGCCTTCTACCAGGTCGAGTTCATGGTCAAGGATGCGGCCAAGTACCAGGCGACCGGCGGCTGGGGATTCGCCCGTTTCGTCGGGAACGGCCTGAAGCCGTACGGCAAGGACGCCGGTTTTGTCCAGGAGTGTTTTGGCTGCCATACGCCGGTGAAGGGGAACGATTACCTCTTTACCAGTTTTGCGCCTCTGCCGTAAGCAGCAGGGGAAGTTCGTCTTCATCCAGCAGAACAACCAGGTAAAACCGGGCAATACGATGCCAGCTTGAGTCTGAAACATATGTCATTACGTGCATGAAGATACATGATTATTTTTCATGATTCGTGGCATTGGATGACACAACGATACCGTCTTTTCTGGTAACTCCAGAGATACTTGCTGCTTTGCCATACATGGCTGCTGCAATGACATAACAGGCCATAATTGTCGTTGCAAAGAGGGAATATCTGGTGTAATAATCCTTGCTGTTTCACTGTCTATGTGATGAGGTAAGGATGCGAGGGCAAGACGCAATTCCCGGAGGATTCAGGGCCGCACCGGTCAGTTGAGAGCTGACCGGTGCGGCTTTTTTGTTGCGGTGGCCAGGCGACAGATTCTCTTTTCGCGAAAAAACAAATGTGCAATAGCAGACGGGATGCGGCACAGCAGGTGAGAGCGCTCGTTTTTTCCCCAGACGGCACATGTCCGGCTATCCCCGGAAAACCGTTTGGAAATTTTTCTTCGTAATAAAGGAGTCATGCAATGAGATGCGCCATGTGGACCGTCAGGGAGCAATCGGGGAGGATCAAGCACGGGGCTTTTTCTCCGCCCAGCGGCCTGAAATGGCTGATACTGGCGATCTTCATGGTCATGGCGGCAGTGGCGCCGGTCCTGGCCGAGAGCAGCATCGACGTGACCCCGCCGGTAACCACTGCCACCCCGGCTGGCGGCACGTACGGTAATCCGTATGTCTATCTATCCTGCTCCGACGGCACCGGCAGCGGTTGTGCCGCCACTTACTACTGCCTGGGTGCAGGCTGCACGCCTGTAACCGCTTTTTCGTACAGCATCCATATCACCAGCTCAACCGATCTCCGCTTCTATTCCATCGACCAGTCCGGAAACAGCGAACCGGTAAACACTGCCTCCTATACCATCGACGCGACCCCGCCCGAGACAACGGCAACGGTCGGCAGCGGCATTTATTCCTCCACTCAGAGCGTGAGCCTGGTGTGCAGCGACGGCACGGGCAGCGGTTGTTCGGTCACCTCCTACTGCCTCGGCAAAGGATGTTACCCATCTACCCGGTACACCGGGCCGATCAGCATCTCATCCTCCACGTACCTCAACTATTATTCGCTGGATGTCGCTCTAAACCGGGAGAGCACAAAGACCGAACGGTACACGATCCTCACCGCTCCGCCGGTCGGCATCTACGTACCTGCCGACCAGGCGACGATCCAGGCCGCCATCGACGGGGCCAACGACGGCGATACCGTCCTGGTGGCACCCGGCACCTACGTGGAAAACATCGACTTCAAGGGGAAGGCGATCACGGTTGCCAGTACCGGCGGGGCTGAGGTCACCATCATCGATGGCAACAAGGCAGGAGCGGTGGCTGCCTTTATTACGGGAGAAGCGCAAACCACCATCCTGGACGGATTCACCCTCAGGAACGGCTATGTAGGGCAGACATATCCAACCTATGGTCGTGGCGGAGGCATCTATATGTCCTCTGCCTCTCCCACGATCAGCAACAACAGGATCACTGCCAACACCGCGAGTGACGGCGGCGGCATTTACGTGACCAATGGCGCGCCACTCATTCGCAACAACGTCATAACCAGCAACAACAGCGGCTATGGAGGTGGCGGCATTTCTCTGTATGGGGCTGCGGGAGCCCAATTGATCGACAACACCATCTCCGGCAACAACGCATCGAACGGCTCCGGCGGGGGAATCTACTCAAACGGTTCCGGTAAATTTGTCATCCGGGGCAACAGGATCCTCGACAATACCACCACCTATAACGGCGGCGGAATCGCCATGGTAAACACCAGCAGCCCGGAGATCATCCAGAACCTGATCACCGGCAACAGCGCCGGCAGTGGCGGTGGCATCCACTGGTCGACCCCCACCAGTGCCCCTGGCATTGTTCTGGTGAACAACACCATTGCCGCCAACGACGCCGCACTGGGCGGGGGCATCTTTGCGGGCGGTTATGATGCCAATGCCCTGCTCATGAACAACATCGTCCTGGCCAAGCCCGGACAGGCAGCGCTGTACTGTGACAGTGCCTATGACAATCTCTCGCCGCAGTTGAAGAACAATCTGATCTTTACGCCCGACGGCAGCGCCTACTCCGGCATCTGCACCGACCAGAACAGCATCAACGGCAATATCACCGCCGATCCGCAACTCAGCAACGCAGCCCTGGGCTACTATGGGCTGCGCCCCGGCTCGCCGGCCATCGATGCAGGGGACAATCTGGCACCGTCTCTGCCGACAACGGATCTGGGGGGGCTGCCGCGGCTGGTGGACGGCACCGGCACCGGCACGGCCCTGGTCGACATGGGCGCCTACGAGTTCGATCCCGCCTACCCGATAGCGAGTCTGCAGGGAATCCCGACCGACTTTCTGGCCACCGACTCGCTCACCCTGACCGTCGGGGGCACCGGCGTGGTCTCCTACCGTTACGCATTGGACGGGGGGGCCTTTACCGGCACCGACGCCACGGTTGCCACCCCCATCACCCTGACCGGCCTGGCAAACGGCCTGCACAGCATCGTGGTCCTGGGGAAAAATGCCCAGGGCCTGGAACAACTCCTGCCATCGGCAACTGCCGTCACCTGGCTGGTGAACACCGAGACCACCGATCTGGTCTTCACATCCGGCGGCACGGCTCCATGGTTTATCCAGGCAGCTGTCAGCCGGGACGGCATCGCCTACCAGAGCGGCGCGGTTGCCAGCAACCAGTCGAGCTGGCTGGAGACCACGGTCACCGGTCCCGGTGCCATCCGGTTCTGGTGGCAGGTCTCCTCCCAGTCATATTACAGCCCGCTCACGTTCAGCATCGACGGGACCGCCCAGGCCAGCATCAGCGGCGAAGTGGCCTGGCAACAGAAGGCTTATGACATCCCTGCGGGTAGCCACACCCTGCGTTGGGAATATGCGGTCAGCGCGTTCCTCTATACGGGGGCCAATGCTGCCTGGCTGGACCAGATCGGCTTCGAGGCGGGAACCTCCATAGACATTACCCCGCCGGTCACCACTGCCACACCTGCCGGCGGCCCGTACAATGCCAGCCAGAGCGTGACCCTGACGACAAACGAACCAGCCACCATCTACTACACCACCGATGGCACCACTCCGACGACTGCATCCAGCCAGTACGGCACGCCGATCACCATCAGCACCCCCACCACCCTCAAGTTTTTTGCCGTCGATGGGGCCGGCAATATCGAGGCCGTGAAGAGCGCTGCCTACACCTTCGACACCACCCCCCCCACGACGACTGCCAGTTATGGCACCGGTGTCTATGGACCGATCACACCGTATCTGTACTGCAATGACGTGAGCGGGTGTGCTGCGACCTATTATTGCCTCGGGAGCGGCTGCACCCCGACGACGGTTTTCAGCGGTTTTGTCCCGATCTACTCTTCGACCGATCTCCGCTTTTATTCGGTCGACCGTGCCGGGAACAGCGAGCCGGTAAACACCGTCTCCTATACGATCGATCCCGATCCTCCGGTCACAACGCCCAGCGTCGTCGACGGCATCTATGCCGCTCCCCAGAGCGTGGCCCTTGCCTGCAGCGACGGTACGGGAACCGGTTGCTCCACAACCTACTACTGCCTTGGCCAAACCTGTTCCCCGAACACCCCGTATGCCGGACCGATCGACGTTTCCTCCTCTGCCTACCTCAGATATTACTCGCGGGACACGGTCTTAAACCAGGAACACCTGAAGACCGAGCGGTACACGATCCTCACCGCTTTGCCGGTCACCATCAACGTACCTGCCGACCAGTCGACGATCCAGGCGGCCATCGACGGGGCCAACGACGGCGACACCGTCCTGGTGGCACCCGGCACCTACGTGGAAAACATCGACTTCAAGGGGAAGGCGATCACGGTCTCCAGCAGTGGCGGGGCTGAGGTCACCATCATCGATGGCAACCTGGCGGGTCCGGTCATCACCTTCAGTACGGGAGAGTCCCTCACCAGCATTCTCGACGGCTTCACCATACGAAACGGCAAGGCATGGTCCAGCGCCCCGGCGTACGGGAACGGCGGGGGCATCTATATCTCTTCAGCCTCCCCCACGATCCGCAACAACAGGATTACGGGCAACAGCGCGAGCGAGGGGGCCGGCATCTACCTCTTCTCCGGTTCTCCCCTCATTCAGCACAATCATATCAGTCGCAACCACAGCCTCTTATACGGCGGCGGCCTGGGCATGGAACTGGCCGTTGGGGCACGAATCCTGGACAATGTCATCACCGACAACAGCAGCGACTACGCGGGGGGCGGCATCAGCATATACTATGGCAACGACGCAACCCTCAGCGGTAATGTCGTCACGCATAATACAGCCCTGCAATCCGGCGGGGGGGTCTGGACAATCGGGTCACCATGGCTCAGGCTCGTCCAGAACCTGATCGCGGACAACGTGGCGAAGAACGGAAGCGCTCTTTTCTGCATCGATACGCATAATACCCTTCTGGCTGGCAACACTCTCTTCGACGACAACAGCGATCAAGGATCGGTCGTGTACATTGATACTGACATCCCCTTGGGCCTCTTTGCCAACAATATCGTCATGGCCGCAGGGAGCAGGACAGCCGTTTCCTGCAGCCTGAGCGATTCAGCAGTGCTGGAGTTCAGCCACAATGCGGTCTATTCCGCGTCAGGAGCCGCCTATGGCGACACCTGCACCGACCAGAACGGCGTAAACGGCAACATCACCGCCGATCCTCTGCTCATCGCCCCGGCATTCGGCTACTACGGCCTGCGTTCCGGGTCGCCGGCCATTGATGCCGGCGACAACGGCGTCTCGTCCCTGCCGGCCACCGACCTGGACGGTCTTCCCCGGATCGTCGACGGCACCGGCCAGGGGGTGGCCTCGCTCGACATTGGTGCCTACGAATTCGATCCGGCCGGGGTGAGGGCGACCCTGTCCGGTGTGCCGGTCGGCGCCACGCAGGAGACCTGGGCAACCATCTCCGTCGGTGGCACCGACATCGTTTCCTATCGCTATGCCCTGGACGGCGGCGACTTCACCACCATCGACACCCCGGTTGCCACCCCCATCAGCCTGACCGGTCTGGGGGGCGGCACCCATGCCATTGCCGTCATCGGCAAGACCTCCAGCCGCGAGCAACAGATCAGCTCGGCGACCGTTGCCGAATGGACGGTCGACACCATTGCGCCGGTCACCACGGCATCGCCGGCCGGGGGGTCCTTCTCGGTTCCCCAGACCGTGACCCTTGCCTGCAGAGACGGCTCAGGCAGCGGCTGCGCCGGTACCTTCTGGTGCCTCGGTGGCGGCTGCTCCCCGACAACTCCCTACACCGCCCCCATAGCCGTCAACGCCACGGCAGGTCTTCGTTTCTACTCCGTGGACACCTTTGGCAACCGGGAAGAGGTCAGGCTGGCCAGCTTCACCCTGGTCGGCACCATTTCCGGCCGGGTCATTGATAGCGGTACCGGTGCCGGCATCCCGAATCTGTACGCAACCGCATACAACGCCGCTACCGGTGTTACGGCCGCCTACGCCCTGACGGACAGTACCGGGGCCTACCGGATTGCCGGCCTCCCGTCGGGCAGCTATAAACTCTATTTTTCTCTCAGCGGTTATGTGGGGCAGTGGTACGACGGCCAGACGGACCGTTCCGCCGCCGCCACCGTTGCCGTCACCGCGCCCAATGACACCGCGGGGATCAACGTGGCAATGGCTCGGGGGGGCGTCATCACCGGTACCGTCACCGATGCCGCTACCGGCACTTCCGTCGGAAACGTGTACGTTACCATCTTCAGCGCTCTCTCCGGCCAATATATCGGCAGTGGCTACACGGATGGCACTGGCGCCTACAGTATCGGCGGTCTGGTTCCGGGAAGCTATAAGCTCAGTTTCCAGCATTACGGCAATGACGGTTATCTGGGCCAATGGTACAGCAACGCGTCCGATCAGGCCACGGCGACCATCGTCAACGTGGCGGCGGCCGCCACCACCAGCGGCATCAATGCTGCGCTGCGGAAAGGGGGGAGCATCAGCGGCACCGTCACCGACAGCGGCACTGGTGCTGGCATTCCTTCGGCGGGCATTATCGTGTACGATGCCGCAACCGGTTCGTGGATCAAATCCGTCTCCACGGACAGTACCGGCGCGTACAGTGTCAACGGGCTCAGCGGCAGTTACAAAATCAGATTCACTGCGGCCGGTTATATCGACCAATGGTTCAACGGCAAAAGCGACCTGAACACCGCCGACAGCGTCACTGTCACCGCACCCAACCAGACATCGGGCATCAATGCGCTCCTGGTAAAGGGTGGCAGCATCAACGGCCTCGTCACCGACAGCGCCACCGGTGCCATCATTGCCGGTGCATCGGCAGAGGCTCTGGATGCCACCAGCGGCAGCTGGATCGGTTATGCCATGACGGACAGCACCGGGCACTACGGCATAACCGGTCTCCCCAGCGGCAGTTACAAGATCCGCATCAGGAAATCGGAATATGTGGAGCAGTGGTACGGCGGTGAGAGCCAGTCGAGTGCCGCCAGCATTGCGGTTACGACAGCCAACGCCACCAGCGGCATCGATGTCCGACTGATCAAGGGGGGCATCATCTCCGGTACCGTCACCGACAGGGTTACCGGTGTCGCGATATCAGCGGTTTACGTAACAGCCGAGGACGCTGCCACCGGCACCTGGAAGGGCTCCGGCAACACGGACAGCAGCGGGAATTACAGCATCAAAGGACTCTCAACCGGCAACTACAATATCCGGTTCCAGGCGCAGAGCGGTTCCGGTTATGCCACGCAGTGGTACAACGACCAGATCGGGTCTTCCTCCGCAAACACGGTGGCGGTAACCGCGCCGGCCACTGTCACCGGTATCGATGCAACCCTGGCCATGGGTGGCACCATCCAGGGCGTTGTCATCGACCGCGATACCGGCATGGCCGTCCAGAATGTTTACGTTTACGCCTATCACGCCCTTTCCGACACATTGATCGCCTCAACGGGTACCGATTCTGCCGGTTCCTACCGCTTCATCGGCCTCGCCACCGGCAGCTACAAAGTCAGATTCAGCGCAGCAGGCTATGCTGTCCAATGGTATGGCAACGCAACCGTTCAGGAAGATGCCGCCAGTGTGACGGTCACAGCCCCTGAAACGATAGCGGGCATCAATGCTGCCCTTGTCAGGGGGGGCAAGGTAACCGGCAGGATCACCGACCGGATAACCGGTGCCGGGATTGCCAATGTCTATCTCTATCTCGTCGACCGCCACACCGGCAACTGGGCGGCGAGCGGCACCACCGACCAGACCGGCGCCTATGTCATTTCCGGTCTGGTCCCAAGTTCATACCGGCTGAGAATCGAACCCTCTTCTGCCAGCGGATATTTCGCAAGCTGGTACAAGGATCAGGAACTCCCCGCCTGTGCCGAGACGATAACCGTTACGGATTCGAGCACCATTGCCGGCATCGATGCCCAGCTCGACCCCGGTGGAAGCATTTCCGGAAGGGTCACCGATGCCGCTACCGGTGCCGGCATCTCCAACACGGTCATCGGCTTTGCCAACATCACCACCAGCCCGGTGAGCGTTTCCACCGGGGGGATAGTCGTCGATGGAACCGGGGCCTACACCATCGGCGGATTGAGGAGCGGCAGTTATCGACTCACCTTCTCCGCACCTGGCTACGTGCCTGTCACTTCCGCCACGGTTTCAGTGACGGCACCCGGCGCCGTTGCCGGCACGGATGCGGCCCTGACCAGGGGAGGCGGGATCAGCGGCAAGGTTACGGACAGCATTACCGGTGCCGGCATCTATGGCGTGTCGGTCATGGCGGTCAGCAGCGTTCCGGGCTGGAGCGGCCACGGCATCTCCGACCCTTCCGGCAACTACACCATCACCGGTCTGCCGAGCGGCGACTACTACCTGTATTACGATGGCCGTGACAGCATGGGCAACGGGTATGGTTATGGCTGGTACCAGGCCAGTACGAGCAGCAAAACGGTTGCCTCCGATTTCAGCTCGATCGAGATCAATGTCGGGATAGCGTATCCCGACGACACGGTCATTCCGATCGCGTCGTCCGATGTCATAATCTTTCCGCTTCCGGAGACCGTGTCCCAACCGATTTCGGTTTCGCTGCCCACAACCTTCGTTTCCAGTGTCTCCTTCGTGCCGGCAGGTACGCCGGTCACGGTGACGGCACCGGGTACCATTACCGGCATCAACATGGGACTGAACAGGATGGGGGGGATCTCCGGCAGGCTAACCGACAGCCGGGACGGCACCTCTCTCGACTGGATCTCGGTCAGCGTCTACGACGCCACAACCGGTGTCAGGGCCGGCAGCACCATCAGCAATCTGGACGGCTCCTACAGTGTTGGCGGACTGCCGAGCGGCATCTACCGGGTCCAGTTCAGGAGCCTGTCGGGAAACAGGTTCTATCCCGCTTCCTGGTATGGCAGTTCGGCATCCTTTCCGGCAGAGGTAAGGGTGACCGCGCCCGATACCACTGCGGGCATCGATGCCTCCCTCGTTGCCGGGGGGATCATTGCCGGCTCGATATCCACGACGGTCTGTCCCGGTCCGGATCTGGTACGGGTCAAGGCCTATGACGCCGTCAGCGGCGTCCTGGCCGGTGATGCCCTCGTCGGCATGAATTATTCGGACCGGTTCACGCTGGCAGCGCTTCCTGCGGGGAGCTATAAGATCGCCGTGAGCGTCATGGAGGACGGCTTCATCGGGCAATGGTACGACAACAGTAACGATTCGACCACTGCCGAACCGGTAACCGTCGCCACCGGCATCGTCACCGACGGCATTAACCTGATTATCGCCGTTGGCAACGGCAGCATCGCCGGCCGGGTAGCCGACAGTTCCGGCGCCGCGGTCGTCAACCTTCCGATCAAGCTGTTCGACTGGTATTCGGGTGGCCTTGTCGCGGAAACGTCGACTCTATATGCCGCTGGCAGCTACAGGCTGGCCGGCATCGCCAACGGCACCTACAAGCTCTTGTTCGGAGCGTTCGGTGGCTACCCGGACCGCTGGTACCGGACCGCCAGCGAGTCGGCCGAGGCATCGCCCATCGTTGTCAGCGGCGGGGTTCCGGTTACGGGGATCGACCTGACGACGACAGGCGAGCCCGACTGCGACCTGGACGGCAGCGGTGGGTTGCCGGATCTGGTCGATGCCATCAAGGCGCTGCGGATCGCGGCCGGCCTCCAGGCTGTCACTCCGGAAAACCTCGCCCACGGCGATGTTTCACCGCTGATCAACGGCAAATCGGCGCCCGACGGCAGGATCGATATCGGCGATACGGTCCTCATCCTGCGCCGGGTCATCGGCATTCCCTGGTAGATACCGGCTTGTTAGCCACAACCTTACGGAGATATTCGCATATGAAAACATTCGGCCATCTTTTGCTCATACTCTTTCTCCTGCTCCTCCTGGCCGGTTGCGGAGGCGGCGGGGGAGGCGGTTCATCGTCCGCCATTGTCAGCGGCGTTGCCTCCAAGGGGATCATCCGCAACGGCACGATCAGGATCTACGCCCTGACCGCCGACGGCAGCAAGGGTTCACTCCTTTTGGAAACGACCACCGACAATAGCGGTGCCTATCGGGCCGATATCGGCAGTTACCGGGGTCCGCTGCTGGTGGAGGCGAGCGGCAGCTACACCGACGAGGCGACCGGTGCAACCGTGGAGATCGCGGCTGCTGCGCCCCTGCGGGCCGCCATCACCGCGCAGTCCAGTAGTCTGACCGTTTCCGTGACTCCATTGACCGAACTGGCCGTACGGAAAAGTGAGGACCCCCTGACCCACCGGATTACCGTGAACGCCATCGAGACGAACAACGCACTGATTTCAGAGATCTTCCGGGTCGATGCTCTTGGCACCCTGCCGGTGGATGCCCTGTCTGCGGTCGACGGTACCGAGAGCCAGAAGGAGTATGCCCTGGTCCTGGCAGCCGTGGCCAAACTGATGCAGAGCAGGGGGACCGATCTCTCCACTGTTCTGACCAGTCTGAAAGATGCCATTGGCACCGACAACCGGCTCGACGTGACCGTGGCAGCTGAACTGCAGACCGCCCTGGTCGAATTTGCCGCCAGCGCCGCCAACATGACCGGCATAACGGATATTTCCGCCACCCCCCTCATCAACATCGGCTGGGGCATAAAGACCCTTTCCATCGCCACCACCGGGGCAACTGGGCAGATTGCCGGCATAGGCACTACCATAACCCTGCCAGCGGGGGTCACGGTCAATGCGGATGCAAGCGGCGCCATTGCGTCCAGCGTGCTGACGACCTCGGGGGCAGCACAGGGGCTCGCCATCCTGGCCGGTCGTTACGTTCCGGCCACTGACAGCCTGCGCGCTACCGTCAGGATCGCGGTTGTTTCCGCCACCGCATTCGACGTGGGCGGATTTGCCACGCTCACGTGCAACATTGCCCCGGATGCGGTATCCATTGCCGCCGCCGACTTTACCGTCTCGGAGCTGACTGTCGTGGACGTCAACACGAATGTCATCCCGGCGGGCATTGCATTGACCCTGTCGCCATAACAAGATCAACGGCATGGTGCTCGCCGCGACCAGATTCCTGCAGGCAGATATCGACGATACCTGACTGGCCCTCAGAGACTGTCATTGAGGTGAGACGCTGAAAAAAGGGTGTCGTGACAGGGTGTGTCGCGGCCCAAACCTCAACCATCTGCATGCTCGAAAAGATCAGGATGAGAAGCTGGGACCGCTTCCGGCGAGCACGCAACCGGTGGGGCAACAGGAGGGGCGCAGTACTGAATTTTCCGATATGAAGGTGATGATCTTCCAGACCTGCGAAGAAGCCACCAAGGCGGCGGCAGAGTTTCAGCAATAGTGAAAGGGTACACAGCCTGTTCGTTGCAGATCATTGCCTTGATTGAAAGGAGGGTCTCGGTGTTTTTGAGGACCGTTCCTGTGGAAGCCATAAAATCGATGGAGACGTTTCAGGCAGCACTCAGAATAGCTAGGGGGGAGATTACCACTGATCTCCCGGCTGCCATGAAGAGGATCGATCTACTGTGGCATGAATTGGGGAAATGAGTCAGGCGAGGCGTAACCGCCCAAGAGATGCATGTGCACTTCCCCCGTTTATGTCCGGCACAATTACCAGTTCGATTGCGGTCACTCCGGCCAGGTCAACAGTATAGTCTTCTATCTCCTGGGATGTATCCTGAGGGGTGAAATTGTATTGTTGACGTACAATGTCTTCGTACGATCGGCCAACGTCCGGGGACCATCGCAGAACGAATTCTTGAGTTCGCTGCTGCTCACCTTCGTGGAACACCAGGTGAACACGTCTGATGTGAAGCGGTTCGTCAAACAGCAGCCGAATAGTCTGCCGACCAGGTTCCGATGCACGCCAGCCAGATCCCCCGAAAGGATTCAACGCCGACTCAATGGGATGAGAAGATTCTTCGGAGGTGAGTTCGACTCGAGCAATGTTTGGGAGATCGAGCCAATTCATTTCAGGTGAAACGATCCCTTTGTTTTCCTGTCCGATTATACTCTTACGCATTTGTTAACCTCCTGTGGGATTGGTACCGTCAATGGATCTCCCGACGTCCTCACGGGTTCGGCCCAAGGCCAAGGGTGACCGGCTTGTAGACGAGGATCAGGACCCCCACCTTCTCGCTCAGGCCCATGACCGGCGACACAACCATGATTTCACCATTATCCCGGGTAGTGAGGGTAGTGCTCTCCACTTGCAGCACCTCTGCCGGGAAGGAGTCCGTAATGGAGGCGCCTTCGAGTTTCTTGTTCGTTGCCGCCATTACCTTGCCATCAGGTCTGGCGACGACAAGTTCCTTCATGTTTTTTTCTTTGATGAATTGTGCCAGATACTGGTTGACCTGATCGTAATTGTCCCTGATCATCTCGCTACGCACCGCCCAGGCCAATGGAACTGCAACAAGCTGAAGATATGTTTTGTTCTGCTCGTCGATAACCTGTTCGGCTCTTTGCGTCAGGTCGGCTTTGGCCCTGGCCACCTCCATGTTCTTCCAGACATAGGTCCCGGCCACGGCAACAATGAGTAGAAGGATTACGATGAGATACCAGTATTTCAATACCTTGTTGTCCGACGGCGGTTTGGGCGCCGGTTTCTTCGCTTGAGAATCGTTGCCCTCCTGGCTGGATGATGCCGCCGGTGCGTTCTTTTCCGTTGTCATGGTATATTCCCCTTTCGTAACCACGATTGATTGTGGAAATATGGTTGTCTACTGACAGCTTCTTGCCGTTATGCGTTCAAGTCTTCGATTGAACATTCATGCCGGCATCAGAACTTGCTCCGGTCGCCGCCAGAGGAACGTTCGAGCCGCTTTTCACGAATGTGCCGATCCTCAATGCCTGCCTTCTCGGCAAGCTTTTCGTCCACATAGATGATCACGACGTCGCCACCGATCATCTTCCAGTTCGATTCCATAGTAACCATGTCTCCGCCACCTTTCCAGGCATGGCGCTGTACATTACGCATCTTATCTACCAGTTGCCCGACAAGGCTGTCTGCCGTAGGTTCGCTCTGGTCCTTGTATTTTTTGTCGAGCTGCCGTGCAATGGTATCAGCCAGCACCTCCATGTCGGCCTTTTCCGATGAGAGCGGCAGGACGATCGTCACACGAAGTGTGTGTAGCAGACGGCTCTCCGGCGTAAAGGAAAAGAGTATTTTTGCGTCATAACCCATGAGCTTGGTTTCGCTGCGGTACTCCACCCTTACCGCCAACTCCTCCGGCTCACTTTTCCCGAAAAAAGAGAACCCTCCACTGTCCAATTCAACTGAAGCGCCTTTCTCCTTTCCAACCTCGATGACCTTGGCGATTTTCATTCCGGATTTCCAAACGTCGAACACAAATCCATCGGCGCACGAAACCGAACCGAGAAGGAGAAGAAGGGCCAGTTGCCACGATAACCTCAAAATCATTCGACTATCCCCCCGCTCTTATTAATCCTGTATTCTTCATGATTTCGCCGATTCTCATGTAATTATACAGGGGAAGCCATGATTGACAAATGCCCCGAACCCGAGCCAGAGGGCACTTTCTTCAGGCCGATCAAGGTGAGGACAGGGCATTTTATGACAATGTGCATCAAATTGTATTATTATCTCTCATGATTCAACTATTGGCATGACACAGCGGTTAGTACTACTGACTAACCACGGCTAATCGTTACTGCTTTGTCGAGAGTCGCAGTACTAATGTGTATTGATGACTACAATTGCCCTTGCAAAACCGAAATAACTGGTGTAGTAATCCTTATTATTTCACTGCTTATGTGAAGGGATGAGGATGCAAGGGCGAGGGCAGCAATTCCCGGAGGATTCAAGGCCGCGTTGGTCAGTAAAGAGCTGACTGGCGCGGCTTTTTTGTTTTAAGGCCGATATCCGGGCAGCATGCAAGTTGGGGATTGACGCTGCCTGCAATAGCCAGTTTTAGCGGGGGGGGTAGGGCGATGATTGCACGACATGCCAGGTACGGAAGAGTGGCGGGCATCGGCCTTGCCGTGCTGGTTGCCTTTTTTTCCGGCAACTGCGCGGCAGAAGTCCGGTCGCCGGACCGCGCCGTGGAGATCGTCGGTTCGGTGCTGCAGGCCTATGGCGGCACAAAGGCCGTTGCGAAGATCAGGTCGGTGAAGGCCACGGGCAGCATCGCCGAGTTCATGACCGGGAGGAGCGGCGCCTATGCCCGTTACCTGGAGCGCCCCGGCAAGCTGCGTATCGAGATCATGCCCGGCCAGGAAGGGGAGGTACGCATCCTCGACGGCGGCCGCGGCTGGCAGCTGGGCCGGAGCGGCTTCGAAGCGTCGAATCCGGTCATGGTCCAGTCGATGGTCTACCAGTACTGCTACCTTGACCTGCCGATGGGGTTTGCCGACGGGAGCTACCCGGTCAGCTATGGCGGCGTGCACAAGCTCGGCAACCGCGAGACCTACCAGTTGAACCTCAGACTGAAGAACGCGCCGGAACTGCACGTCTTCATCGACACCAAGAGCCGTCTGATCGTCAGGGTCTCTTCGCGCTTTGCCATGGGCGGCATGGGCGTCGGCGAGCTGGCTACGGAATACGGCGACTTCCGGGCCGTGGACGGGGTGCTCTTCCCCCATCGGTTGACCAACTATGCCGGCGACGTCAAGCTGTCGGAGATCGACCTGAGCGAGATCAGCGTCAACGGGAAGATCCCTGCGTCGCTTTTTGCCCCGTAATGCCACCGGGAAAATAGGGATGGGGGTGTCCCCTCGGTGGTTCGATGCGGTCAACATTTTTTCTGACAAGGAAGGAAAACATGAACGTAGTCAGGCAGTACACGTTGATACTGTTCGTGATAATGCTCTGTATTGCTGGAGGTGGGCATCGGGCAGCGGCTTTTGAGGCGGCGGAACTGGCGGACGGGCCCGTTGCCAAGGGTCATTTCAAGCGTCAGGTGACGGCCCTCTTCTATCAGGACAATTTCAGCGCTCTTGAAGAGATGGCTGTGAAGCTCAGGTCAGAAAAAGCAAAATTTCCTGATGGAACATGGCAGCTGTACAGTTTCTATGATGGCTTCGCCCATCCGCGAAATAGGTCGGATGAAGGGTGGCAGCGTTTCCTGTCCCGTTTCGACAGCTGGCTGGCGCGCTATCCCGATTCGGTAACGGCGCGAACCGCCGCGGCAACCGCCTGGATGGCGTACGGATGGCAGGGGCGCGGCGGCGATTATGCCGACAAGGTCACGCCGGAAGGGTGGCGACTGTTCCGCGAGCGGCTGCAGAAGGCGTACGATTATGCTTCAATAAAGCCAAAAAAACTGGCCGACGACTGCCCGCAGCGCTACGATATCCTCCTCTCCCTCGGCGTCTATCAGGGTATGGACCGGTTCCATTTCGAGTCGCTGTTCAATGAGGCAACCTCATCGTTCCCCGAGTACAACCTCTATTATTACCAAACCAAGGCAGGCTATCTCCGTCCGAGCTGGCACGGCAGCATGGCAGAGTTGCAGGAGTTCCTGAGCAAGACCGCCAGCCTGCCGCCGGAACTGGGCGTGAAGGGTATCTATGCCATCATCGTGGCAACATACTGGGGGCTGGAATTCACTTCATTCGAAAAGGACCGCATTCCCTGGCAACTGGTCAAGCAGGGCTTCGAGGACCTGCGCCGCAAGGCTCCCCGCTCGCCCATCTTACTGAACATGTACTGCGAAGTAGCCTGCCGCGCCGGCGATCGGGAAACGGCACGGGCGCTGTTTCGGGAGATCGGCGACCGTCCCTATCTGGAATCCTGGAACTATCTGCTTCGGCCGGCTGAGTTCCTGAAATGGCGCGATTGGGCATTTGCCGGCGAGAAGACCGCATGGGACACGACATTTGCCAACGGCACGGAGGACTTTCGGCAGCAATTCCTCTGTGCCGAAAAGGGGGATGCCGAATGTCAATACCAGGTGGGCCTAATGCTGGAACGTGGAGATGTGGTCAAGAAGGACCTGAATGAGTCGGTGATCTGGTTTAAGAAAGCCGCTCTGCAGGGGCATCGTTACGCGCAGTTATTGCTGGCATCGTATTACTTCAACACGGAGAAGGATGGACAGCGGCAATATGCGGAGGCCGCCCGCTGGGACTACATTGCAGCCATGCAGGGGGACAGCAATGCCGCAAGCTCACTCGGTCGTATGTACATGAGCGGTAACGAACTCGCCCCGGATCTAATCAAGGCCTATGTCTGGTATAGCTTGGTCACGCAATGGAAAGATCCGCATGTAAAGGAAATCGCCGCCAAGCTCACTCCAGAGCAGCTTGGCGAAGCCGAGAAGGAGATCAGTCAGTTGCGGGCCGCCATCAACGCCAACATGAGAGCCGCCGAGGTCAGGCCGATCGATCCCTCTACCATCAAGGTACCGGAATTCAAGCAAGTGCCGCCGGTGGTGTTTGTAGCAGCGCCCCAGCTCAAGCTTCCCACCGGCAATCTGCTGACGGGCATCACGTGGGCACTGTCCGGCGGTGCCTCTTTCGACGGCACAACCCTTACGATAAAGGGCAAAGGAGACGCTACTGCAAAGATGAAAGTCACGCCTGCCACTGACGGCTGTGTGCTGATTGGCATGCGCCTGCGACTGCCGCCTACCGAGCAGAACGGGAAAGCAGCTCCTTTTTTGATGGCCAGCATGATGAACGGCACTTTCGAGGAGAGTCAGCGGATCTACATGGGGCTGGTGGGCCCTCTGCCGGTGAGTGCACAACCGGTTCCCTGGTACAAGGTGCATAAGGTCGAAGCGAATGCCTTCGACGGGGTGAAGGTCCGTCTCGGAATGGTGGCACAGCCGGAGGAGCAGCATACTGAATTTACGGACATGCGGGTGATGATCTTCAAAACCTGCGAAGAGGCAAGCAAGGCCGCGGAAGGGTATCAGCGGCAATGATCGGAAAAAGTTTTCCGCATTTAAATGAAACAGAGGAGCTTCAGATGCATTGTCGCCGCTGGTTGTTGTCGCTGATCTGCCTGGTCATGTTGGTCTTCCCGGCTCTCGCTGCTGCGGATACCCACGAGGAGCTGGTTGCCCGCTATATCGAGCTGTCCGGGTTGAGCGAGGCGCTTGCCTCCGTTCCCGGCACCTTCGATGCGCTCGCCAACCAGAAGAGCCTGACCTCGAAAAATTCGGAAGCGGAGCAGAAGGTCTACCGGATGATGAAGGAATCCTTCGACGTCAGGCAGGCCGAGGAGGACCTCTCCGCCTTCCTGCTGGTCAGCACGGACGAGCCCTATCTTCGGGAAATGCTGCGGTGGCTGGAAAGCCCGCTGGCCCGGAAGATCACCCGCGAGGAAACGAACGCTTCGGGTGCGGAAAGCCGGGCGGAGATGCTCCGCTACCTCGCCGACCTGCAGGACAATCCGCCGTCGCAGCAACGGATAGAACTCATCCAGGGGGTGGAGCAGGCAACCCACATGGCAGAACTGACGGCGGATATCCTCATCGAAGTCATGATGGGGATGCTGGAAGCCACGAACGCGGCACTGCCGGCGGACCGGCAGGGGGTGCCGGAAGACGCCTACCGGGAGATCGACGGGTTGCGGACGACCATCGAGAGCGGCCTGCGCGAGCAGATGGTGCTGGAGTCCTATTACACCTACCGGAACATCACCGACGCTGAACTGGCGGCATACATCGGGTTCTACGAGACAGACCTGGGGCAGACGGAGATCGAGAAGACCGGCGAAGCCCTCACCTATACCCTGAAGAACTGGTTCGACAGCTTTGTCGAACGGGTTATAGCGCTTGCCCAGGCCGAGGCGCAGAAGAGGAAGATGCAGCAGTCGGCGTTTTGAGGGGATTTAACTTGTCGACTTGGAAGACTTTGGTGCCCCTGCATGTGATGCATTGCGGAGCCAATTGAAGGGAACTATATACCACTTCCAGGGGGAGATATGAGAAATGCGTTTGCGGTAACTATTGTGTTTTTGATGACAGTTGGTACCTATGGCTACGCTTTTGACAGAATAGTTATTGAAAAGGCAAAAACATTAGGTGAATGCGAGGACTGTAATTTTGAGAAAGCAGATCTCAAAGGTGAAGATCTCAGAAATATCAAATTTGATGGGTCGAATTTCATTGATTCAGATTTGACTGGCTCAAAATTAGAAGATTGCGGAGAGTGTGACTTTACGCAGGCGAACCTGACAAACACAGATATGGTGAAGGCAAGTCTCGATGAAGCAATTTTTGTAAAAGCGGATCTGACTTCTGCTCATCTTACCGGCGCGTATATTCACAAGGGAAATTTCTCTAATGCAAACCTGACAGGTGCAGAAATGAAGAAAGTTAATGTGGAGAAAGGCAAATTCATCGGTGCAAATCTAGCAAGTACAGATTTTTCCGGCGCGAAACTGAAAGATGCCGACTTTACAGATGCAAAACTAAGAGAGTCAAATTTCTCATTTGCCGACCTGTCTTCCGTAAATTTCAACGGAATGGACCTTAGTGGTCTCAATTTCAAGGGCGCAGTTTTTCACGGGACAATCTTGGTCGGGACCAATCTCACAAAGACCGATTTCACTGGCGCAGATCTCAGCAGTTCGAAATATTCATTCACCATGGTATATGACAATTCAACTGCAAATGGTCGATTAATCGAAACATTCGCACCAATTTCATGTGCAGATCTGAAGAATGCAGGTGCAATATATAGCGAATCGACCAAATGCGCAAAATAGTGTCCGTCCGGAAAGTGTAATATCATGATATTTACCTGCACAATCACGAATATTTCACTGTGTCCCCCGATTAACCCACTGTGTCCCCCGATTAACCCTAGGAGTATAAAATGAAAATTTGTCCAATTTGCACGTCAGGCATAACTTACAGGGACCTAGAGAAGCAATCAAAAGTGATATGCTCACGGTGTGGAGAGTACATAATCACGGGTACAGCTCTAGGGATGATAAGGAATGCAGAAAGTTTGGGTGAACCACATTTCACTCCACGACAACTAGCAAATATTTCAGGTTGGCTGAAAGAAAACCCCGGTTTTACGGTTTCTTCAGATAACTTTGATTTCTTGAAAAACATTCCAACACCCTCTTTCCATGAACGTTGTGACAAATTTCTATTAAAACTTGAGTCACTGACAAGCTATGCAGGGGAACAATTGGAACAAAATGAATCCTGGCTCGCAATGGCATGGGCAATCAACGTTGAGGAGTTATACGAGATTTTGGGCTATCTCATATCAAGTGCCTTTCTGATCGATCATGGGTCTGTAATTGGAACAGCAAGAGTAAAGATTGGCCCTGTTGGATGGGCGCGGCTCGAAACCCTCAGATCAGTGAATCAAGACAGTAGTCAAGGTTTTGTGGCAATGTGGTTTGACCCTCAGATGCAGCAAATATATGAGAATGCTATTTTTACAGGTATAAGAAACGCAGGCTTCATGCCTCACCGTGTGGATCTTCGCGAGCATAACGACAAAATTGATGATGAGATAGTTGCTCAGATCAGACGGAGCAGGTTTGTCCTCGCCGACTTCACAGGGCACCGTGGAGGAGTGTACTTCGAAGCTGGGTTTGCTAAAGGTCTTGGTCTTGAGGTGATATGGACCTGTCGGGAAGATCAACTTGATGACCTTCATTTTGACATCAGGCAATACAACTGCATCACTTGGAAGGAGGAAGACCTCGTCTCCTTTAGCAAGCGAATTTCTTATAGGATAGAAGCGGTATTGGGCAGAGGAGGAATTCCGGGGACGTGATATTTAATTGATATAAGATGCCGTTTCCTTTAGACAAACAGGGGGGCGCGGGTCGCGGCGTCGGGCGCCGGGGTCAGGTGGTGAATTCCGGGGACGTGATATTTAATTGATAATAGTCTTGGTGGTGAATTCCGGGGACGTGATATTTAATTGATAATAGTCTTAACATGCCGTTTCCGTTAGGCAAATGGGAGACTTTACAGCACATGCTCAGCACCAACATCCTTTACGCAACTCTCCCCCGCAGGATCAAGGCCAGCATTATCGACGGGGTTTTCGTGCTGGCTCTGTTCATCCTCAGTCCGATGGCAATTGCGGCAATCACTGGCAGGGAGACGGGGCTGAATGCCCTTGCCATGTTTGCCCCGCTTCTTGTTCTTGAGCCGCTATTGGTCTCATTATGTGGCTTCACCCTCGGCCAATACCTCTTCGGAATTCAGGTGGTACGGCAGGACACCGGCGGGAAATGCCCGCTGTTCGCCTCGTTCATGCGGTATTACACCAAGGCTCTACTCGGTACTCTTTCGATAGCCGTCATGCTCTTCAGCAAGAAGCATCAGGCCATACACGACCATGTTGCGCAGACACTGGTTGTGCTGTCCCGCAAGAGAATTGAAAAAGATCCCGAGTTTGCCCAATACGGCGAAAGAGAGCAGATGCATGAAGACGACAGCACTTTCGCTTATCCTTCCGCCTTGAGAAGATTCAGTTTTTTCTGTTTATGGATGATTGTTGCGAGCATTTTATATGGGTTTATTGCCGAGACCGCTGCGCAAATTTTGCTGCCGGGATATACCATTGAATCGGAAAGCTTGCCTAAACCTATCGAAATAGCCGTTAATGCAATCTACTCCATACTTTTCATCAGCATAGCGGTTTTGGCTTCAAAGGGATATTTGCCAGGGGCAAAACGGAAGCAGAAGTAACAGGAATATGGGATTGAATGCAGGATGTGAAGCCTGGCTTCCAAGTTGACAAGTCAGGATTCCGGACCAAGTTCTTTAATTCCATCCAGCTCCCATTCCTTCACCACGTTGAACATGTTGTCTTGGGAACATCAAAGGGGTCGAGTCTCAATAATCAACAAAAACTACTGGTTAGTAAAATATTGAGACGAGACCCCTCGGCGATTTCTTGAAGAACTGGTTCGACACCTTTGTGCAACGGCTCATTGCGCGAGCCCAAGCCGCGGCGCAGAAGAACACAATGCCTGATGAAAAGGGCGGCCGATTCGGCCGCCCTTTCTGTTGCGTGTCCGGAGCGGGTTACGGAGGGGCTCCGGGCCTCGACTACCGGCAACAGCTGCTGGTTGCCGTGGTGGCGCAGCAGTTGTTCACCTCCGGTTCGACGCAGCATGACTTGGCTGCGATGGCGTAACCGGCAGCACCGAGAGTAAGGGTGACAACGGCAAGGACAACGATGGTACGAAGGTGTTTTTTCATGTGGTCTGTTCCTCCGGAATGATTTTGCGGGCGCGGCCCGTTACCGTGAGATATAGCATCGCCCGTGCCAGTAATGGTCATACAAAAAATGCCTGGTATTACAATGAGATGTGAAGTGGTTGCGGCCTGAAGGGAGGTGGTCTGGGTACGCCGGTAGAGGATATTCTCCTCCTTGTGAGGGATATTCCGCATAACAGGCGACGGCCGCGGCGGAAAGGAAAACCTCTGTGACCTACTTGCGGGAAATGACCATCGGGCCAGGTTCAGTTCGGCCAGCCCTTCATCGATTTCACGACAGCGCGCAACGTGGCCGGGAGTTGCATCGCTTCGGCGATGATCTTTTCAGCTGGTAGTCCCATGGTACCAATCCCACCCCCCTCCTGCTTGCTTGCACCGTGCAGGCTATAATGCGATAATTTGCATATAAAGAGCAGGAGGTGATTACCATGGTAGACATTATCCATCGTATCGGGATCAAGTCCTCTGCAGCGAAGGTCTATACGGCGTTGACAACCCTGGAAGGCCTGGGCCATTGGTGGACCGAGGACGTTTCAGGCGATGTCCGGCTCGGCGGAAAGATCAAGTTCCGCTTTCTGTCGGAGACCGGTCAGCTCATGGGGAGCATGGTCATGGAGGTGCAGGGGCTCAACGAGCGGGAAGAGGTCCGTTGGCGCTGCGTTGAGGGGCCGGATGAATGGGTTGGAACCGACATTACCTTTCGCCTGTCGGAGCAGGACGACCAGACCATTGTCCTCTTCGGCCACAGAAACTGGCGCGAGGCAACGGAGTCGATGTCCCACTGCAGCATGAAGTGGGCAACGTTCCTCCTGAGCCTGCGGGAGTATCTGGAAGCCGGGAAAGGGAAGCCATCGCCCCACGACCTGAAGATCGACAACTGGAATTGAAATCTCCGCGCCGGTTTCGGCGCAGACGATGACGGGCAAGGACGGAAAACCGGGAAGTGTCTCCGGTTTTCCGTAACAGGCCATATTCTCCGCCGCTATTGGCGGCACCGCCCGACAGACGGGAAAAAGCGGAGCCCGACGCTTTCCTCTCTCCCTCCAGTGTTGTACAATTAATCCCAGATAATATTTCCCCTTTATCCGCTCTGTGCGCGACATCTGACATGCTCTGTATCACTCGATACCAAAGGAGGCTCCCATGGCTAAAAACATCATCTTTTGCGCCGATGGCACCTGGAACGACCCGAACCAGGACGAAAACCACGACAACCTGCCAGATCAGACCAATGTCTACAAGCTGTTCCTGGCTCTCCAGGGTGAGCTGGACAGCGGTACCATCCGGAGTGCCGACGAGCAGGAAAAGGCGCTGGGCACGAGCCAGGTGGCCAAGTACATCCACGGCGTGGGCGATTCGAAAAACCCGATCAACAAGCTGTTCGGCGGGGCATTCGGGGCTGGCATAATCTCGCGCATCGTTCGGGGCTATACCTTCATCTCCCGCAACTATCAGCCCGGCGACGCGATCTACATCGTCGGCTTCAGCCGCGGCGCCTACACTGCGCGCGCCCTGGGCGGCCTGATCTGCTCCCAGGGGCTTTTGACCGCGAAGCTCACCAAGGACAAGGAACAAGCCTACCGGTCGGGTGCCGAGGCCTGGTACCGCTACCGGAAGACTCTCTCCCTGAAGACCAACATCTTCTCCCGGATGGCGGAGATCGTCCGCGACCTGCCGGCGTTCCTCTCCTGCGATTCGCTGAAGGATGCGGATTTCGTCCCGGTGGAGAGCATCGCTTCCGTTGCTGTCTGGGATACGGTCGGTGCCATGGGTATCCCGAAATACAGCGGTGGCGCCAACTATGATGCCTTCCAGTTCGCCGACACCAAGCTGAGCGCAAAGGTGAAAATGGGCTACCATGCGGTGTCGCGGGACGAGCAGCGCGAGGTGTTCAGTCCGACCCTCTGGGACAAGGCGGCGAACGTGACGCAGCTTCTCTTTGCTGGAGCCCATGCCGATGTGGGAGGCGGCTATCCGCAGGTCAACAAGGAGAGCGGGCTGTCGGACATCGCCCTCTGCTGGATGATGGAGAACCTCAGGGGCGCGGGGATGCTGGTGAACGACTGCCCGGTGAAACCCGATCCGGCTGGCACGGCCCACAAACCCTGGATTCACGCACCGTGGGACACCCTGGCCTTCCCCCATGGCCCGCGGAAATTCAAGGTGAAAATCGACGAGCACGCCTCGGTGCAACAGCGGCGCGACGCAGCGGCAGTTAAGGCCGATCCGGGGGAAAAGGCTGCAAAGTACGAGTAGCATGCGGGGGAGGAGAGTCCGGGACCGGTCATGCCCTGCCTGCGCCTGTTCACGTTCTGCCCCTGATATCGGACCCCTGACCCAGCTTCCGTGCTATAATTAGTTACCGTCCGGAAAGGGTTCTTTTCCGCCCTGGCGGCGTCAATCTGCGGGATTGCTTGTGCGGCGTACCGATGTACGCCTCCGCGCAATCCCTTGATTCCCTTGCCAGAACGAAAAATTCCTCCTTTCCGATTCGGAAACCAATGGTTTCTCATCCGGAGTTTCCGGATGGAAACTAATGAGGTCATGGAATGGAGCGGAAGCGATTGCTCCATCGAGGGGGTGGATCATGAGATGGTTCGTTCTATCGGCGTTATCGTTACTGCTGCTTGCCGGATGCGCCCATGTCTTCAGCGACCGTGCAGAGAGACTGGTCGACCCGACCATCGACTTTGCCCAGGTGAAACAAAACCCGCAGGGATTCGTCGGCAAGTACGTGAAAGTGGGCGGGATCATCGTCAATACGGAGAACAGCAAAAGCGGTTCGCAGATCGAGGTGCTGCAACTGGGGCTCAGTTATGACGATATCCCCTATGAGGACGAGGGTTCCTATGGTCGCTTCCTGGCAACGACCGGCGACTACCTGGACAGCATGATCTACAAGGCTGGCCGTCGGGTGGCGATCATCGGCGAGGTCACCGGGGTCAAGACGATGCCTTTGGACAAGGTCGACTATACCTATCCGGTCATTGCCATTACGGAGATCCACCTCTGGGAACATGCCGCTCCGTATCCGTATCCGTACCCCTATGCCTATCCGTATGGCGGGCCGTATTTCTACTACGCTGACCCGTTCTTCTACCCCTATGGCTGGTATGGGACGTACTGGTATCCGTACGGTCATCATTTACGGCGCAGATGATCCGCATGGCGGGCCGGCCGGCGCTCGGCCGGCCCCCTGCAGTTTGCTCTGGAAAATCATCCCGTTGTCAGGCACAATCCCCCCGTACCATTACTGTTTTGCAGCACCAGCCGGTCCGCATTTCCCGGCACGACAGGCATACCCATGTCCATCCGCTTCATCCATACCGCCGATATCCACCTGGGCAAGACCTACCGCACCTCCGGGGGGGAGTCAGAGCGCTTTGAAGACTTCTTCCGCATGCTCGCAAGCATCGTGGCCGACGCCATTGCCGAGCGGGTCGACTTTGTCCTGATCGCCGGCGACCTGTTCCACACCGGCCAGATCCTGCCCCGCACCTTTGCCAGGACCATCGAGACCCTGCAGCCGCTGAAGGAGGCCGCTATCCCCTGCATCGCCGTGGAGGGGAACCACGACTGGATTCACCGTCGCGACAGCATCTCGTGGATGGAGGCGCTGTCGCAGATGGGCTACATACGCCTGCTGCGGCCGACGCGCACCGAGAATGGCGGCTACAGCTTCGAGCCGTTCGACCCCGAGGCCGGCATGGGGGGGCGGATCGGGATCAAGGGGCTGAACATCTACGGGCTCGGCTACATCGGCAGCCAGGCGGGGAGCCATGTAGGGCGGATCTGCGAGGCAGCGGCCACGGAAAACAACCTGCTCCTCTTCCATGTGGGGATCTGGACCTATTCGCCGGTGGAGATCGGCAACATGCAGCCGGACGAGGCGCTGCCGCTGGCGGAGAAATTCGGCTACGTGGCGCTGGGGCATGGCCACAAGCCCTACATTGTTGCCACCCCGGACGGACGCCCCTACGCCTTCAACCCCGGCGCGCCGGAGCGGGTCAACTTCGGCGAGGAGCGGTACGACAAGGGGTACTACCTGGTGACGCTGGAGGAGGGGGTCTATCGCCACGAGTTCCGCCCGACTGCGCCCCGGCCGATGTTGTCGGTGACCGTCAACCTGGACGGCGCGGAGCATGCCGAGCAGTCCCTGGAGAGCTTTCGCAGCCAGATAGCCGGGAAACTCCCGCAGACCGGTGACAGGCGCCGGCCGCTGTTGGAGCTACGGCTTGCCGGTCGGGTGGCGTTCCACCCGTTCGAACTGGGGCGGGAGCGGCTCCGGCTGGTCCTGGACGAGCTCTGCAACCCGCTGCATGTGGAGATCAGGAACCACCTCTCCCTGGTGACCCGCAGCAGCGAAGGGGAGGAGGTCAAGCGGAGCCTGGCCGAGATCGAGCGCGATGTCCTGGGGGAGCTGATCAGCGCCAACAGCGTCTACAAGGGGCGGCAGGACGAACTGGTAGGCCTGGCGCTCGCCATCCGCGATACGGTCCTCAAGGGGGAAGTCGACGGCGAGGAACTGCTGGGACTGCTTCAATCGTATTCACCTCGGAGTCACTGACGTTCAGTCCACCACGGAGTCACGGAGACAGGGAGAAAATCTGAAACTGTTGGGGGAGAAGCAAAAGCTTTCAGTCCACCACGAAGACACGAAGGACACGAAGAACAGCATAATCTTTTTGGGTGAGACGATGCTTTCAGTCCACCACGGAGACAGGGAGACAGGGAGACAGGGAGAAAAACAATAACATTTCTGGGTAGAAGCTAAATGCGTTTTATTTTACCACGGAGGAAATCCTGAGTATTGCGGGATGAATCGAAAGAGTTCAGTTTCACCACACGGGATACAGTCGATGGCGTGAGGTAATACATGTTGCTCAATGGGGATGTAACACAGGGAATCATTGCTGCTGCCATGGAAGTTCATCGCTCTCTTGGTCCGGGACTTCTGGAGTCGGCCTACGAAGAGTGTCTCTGTCACGAATTGACTCTCCGTGGGATCGCTTTTTCCAGGCAGGTTACCTTGCCGCTCGAATACAAGGGGGTACAGCTCGATTGCGGTTATCGAATGGATCTGATCGTCAGTGACGTGGTCGTGGTTGAATTGAAATGCATCGAGAAGATCCTCCCGATTCATGAAGCCCAGTTGTTGACATATCTGAGGTTAACCGGATGTAAAACCGGACTCATCATAAATTTTAATACATCACTCCTCAAGGACGGCATCAGGAGACTCGTTTTGTAACTCCGTGTCTCCGTGACTCCGTGGTTCAATGAAGCAGGTGCTATGCAGATTCTCTCCGTACAACTGAAAAACATCAAGTCCCACCGCGAGACCGAGCTTTCCTTTTCTGCCGGGATCAATGTCCTGGCCGGGCCGAACGGGGCGGGGAAGAGCACGGTCTTCGAGGCGATCGGGTATGCCCTGTTCGGGGTGGATGCCAAGGATTTCGTCGGCAATGTGGAGCGCTTCCTCACTATCGGCGCGAAAAAGGGGGAGATCGCCGTGGTCTTCCGGGCCGATGACGGCGAGACCTGGCGGGTGAGCCGCACCGTCGGGGCCGGCGCCAAGTGGCTTCTGGCCAGGGAGATCGGGGGCGGCTTCGAGGTGGAGGACCATGCCCGGCTGGAGGAGACCGAGGCGCGCATTGCCGGGATCCTCGGCCTGGACAACGGCCGGAGGCTGGCGGACCAGTTCAAGCTGGTGATCGGCCCGTTCCAGAACGACTTCCTCGGCCCGTTCGTCATCAGGCAGCCGACCAGGCGGCAGGAGGCCTTTGACGAGATCCTCGGCATCGATGCCTGGCGCAAGACCTACAAGGGGACCAGCAGCATGCTGTCGGCGATCCAGGAGCGGGTGAACGTCCTGCAGGCCGAGATCCGCGGCAAGCAGGAACAGTTGGCGGTGCTGCCGGCCCGCGAGACGGAGCTGGCAGCGATCAGGGTCGACCTGGCCGGCAAGGGGGAGCTGCTGCAGGGGAAAGAGACGACCCTCGCGGCCCTGAACCTGCGGCTAGGCGAGCTGGACCAGCAGGAGAAGGCGATCACGGCGCTTTCCACCGAGATCCAGGTGGTGCAGGGGCGCCTGACCGAGGGGGGGAGCAAGATCGCTGTCCAGCAACAGCGGGTGGAGGAGTCGGAGAAGGCGCTTACGACCATGGAGGCTGCCAGGGGGGGCAAGGAGGCCTTTGATCGGGCTGAGGAAGGGCTGCGGGAGCTGCGCCAGCGGGAACTGCAGCGTCGGACCCTGGAGCAGGAGATCGCCGGCCTGGAGAAGGAGGCTGCCCGCCTGACCCAGGCAGTGGGGCATGAACGGGCAGAGATCGGGACGGTTGCCGCCCAGTTGGCAGCGGAGGAGGCCCGGCTGGCTGCAGCGCGCCAGGAAGCCCGGCCCGATTCGGAGCTGGCAGGGACCGCTGCCCGGCTTCCCGGCCTGCGCCAGCTGCTGGAGCAGCAGCGTGCTGCCCGCTCCCTGCTGGAGGGGCGCCGCGAAAGCCTGCTGGAGGGGAAGGAGAAGCTGGCCGAGGGGATCTGCCCCTTTTTTCAGGAGGAGTGCCGCCACCTTGCGGGAAGCGCGCCGCGCGATCTCTTTACGGCCCGGACCGCCGACCTGGAGCGCCAGATGCAGGAACTGGACGGCCGGATCGAAGAGCTGGCCCGGATGGTGAAAGAGACGGAAAATACGGAGCAGGAGCTGAAGGCGCGGACCGTCCGGCTGCAGGAGCTGGACAAGCAGGCCGGATCGCTGGCGGAGCGGCGACAGCAGCACCAGGTGCGGGCAGACGGCCTCGAAGCGCTGGCCCTGAGCCAGGCTGCGGCAAGTGCCGCGGCCGAGGCCCGCAAGGCCGATCTGCAGGCGTTTGCCGACCTGGACGGCCGGATCGAGCGGACCGAACAGGAGCGGCTGCAGCACCAGGCAGCCAGGGACGCCTACAATGCCGCCCAGAAAGACGCCCTCGACCTTGCCGAGCGGACCCGGATGCTGGAGCGGATGCGGAATCTGCTGGAGGAGCTGAAACAGCAGGCAATAACGAAACAGACGGAGCTTTCGCGGCTGCAGGAGACCTACCAGCCTGCCATGCACCAGCAGGTGCGCACGGAACGGGAAGAGCTGGTAGCAGGGATCGCGACCCTGCGACAGCAGATCGCCGGCCTGGACAAGGACCGCGCCCGCCTGGAGGGCGAGATTGCCCAGCTGCAGCGGATCAAGCGGGAGATCGACGGAAAGCTGGCCGAGGTGGGGGAGTTTGCGGAAAAGGAAAAGCTGGTCAGGTTCCTGCGCAACCAGGTGTTCAAGAATGTTTCCAGCCAGCTCTCCGAGCGGTTTCGCGAGGAGATCGGCCTGCGCGCCGACCGGATCTACCGGACCATTGCCGAGGCGGACGAGGAGCTCGCCTGGGGGGAAAACTACCAGATCACCCTGCGGGACCTGCAGGATGGCGTGGTCCGCGAGCGCAACGACGACCAGCTCTCGGGCGGCCAGCTGATGAGCGCCGTGGTTGCCCTGCGGCTGGCGCTGTTGCAGACCATCGGCGCCCGCATCGCCTTTTTCGACGAACCGACCTCCAACCTGGACGCCTCCCGCCGGGAGAACCTGGCCCATGCCTTCCGCGCCATCGACGTGGGGCGGGAAGAGGTGACCGAGCACTGGTACGACCAGCTCTTCCTCGTCAGCCACGACGTGGCGTTCTCCGAGATCACCGACCAGATGATCCTGCTGGGGGAGTAGCGTCCCGCGGTTGGCTCCAAAAAAGCATTGAACCGCAGATGAACGCGGATACACGCAGATACATCAAAGGCAAAAGCGGAATTTAACTTCACAGCCTTCGGTTAAAAGGGCTGTTTTTATCCGTAGTTATCTGCGGTTAATTGCCGTTATTCCCGCTTTCAGCGTTTGTAGCCGAAGGTGCGCAGGAGGGCGTGGCGACTCTGCCGGTCCGCGTCGCTCTCCATCCCCTTGGGTGAGGAGCCGTCGATCACCCCCATGATGCCGCGACCCTGGTCGGTGCAGGCCACGACCACCTGCAGCGGGTTGGCGGTGGCGCAGTAGATCCGGCAGACCTCGGGGCAGTTCTTGATCTGGTTGAGGACGGCGATGGGGAAGGCGTCTTTCAGCAGGATGCAGAAGATGTGGCCGGCGGCGATGGCAGCCAGGTTGGCGGCACAGATCGCGGTCAGCTCAGGGTCGTTCCCCTCGGTCCGGATCAGGCAGGGACCCGAGGCCTCGTTGAAGGCGATGCCGAAACGGGCGTTCGGGATGGCGGCGGCGAGGATCTCGTACAGGTCCTCCACGGTCTTGATGAAGTGGGTCTGGCCGAGGATGATGTTGGCCCCTTCGGGGATTTCCACCGGAACGGTCTGCATGTGGAGATGCATGGTCCCTCCTTTACGCTGCTTGCATGGGATCTCTGTTCAGAGCATAGCCGAATTCGGGCGCGGCGCAAGCCGGTCTAGTCGCAGAGAATCCGCGCCAGGTCGGCCATCAGGTCGTCCGGGTCTTCCAACCCCACGGAGAGGCGCACCAGGGTGTCGCTGATCCCCCGCGTTGCCCGTTCCGCCGGCGGCATGGCCGCATGGGACATCTTCGCCGGATAGGAGAGGATGCTCTCCACCCCCCCCAGGCTGACGGCAAAGGCGGCCAGCTCCACCCCCTCCAGCAGTTTCCTCGTCAGTTCCAGGTCTGTAAGTTCGAAGGAGAGGACCGCGCCGGGGCCGTCTGCCTGCCCCTGGTGGACGGTATGGCCGGGATGGCCCGAAAGGCCGGGGAAATAGACCCTGCTCACCTGGGGAAGCGTGTCCAGCCAGGCGGCGATCCGCACGGCGGACGCCTGGCTCTCTTCCAACCTGATTTTCAAGGTCTTTAAGCCCCGCAGCACCAGCCAGCAGTCCTGGGGGCCGAGGATGGCGCCGAAACCGTTCTGGATGAAGCCGATCCGCTTCCCCAGCTCGGCATCGGCCACCACGGCGAAGCCGCAGACCACGTCGCTGTGGCCATTCAGGAACTTGGTGCCGCTGTGCAGGACGATGTCGCAGCCGAGCTCCAGCGGACGCTGCAGGTAGGGGGTCATGAAGGTGTTGTCGACGATGGTGAGGAGGCTATGCTCCTTGGCGATGGCCGCGGCGGCCCGCAGGTCGGTGATCTTCAGGAGCGGGTTGGACGGGGTCTCCAGGTAGAGCGCCTTGGTGGCCGGGGTGATGGCGGCAACGATGGCATCCGGATCGGTGGCGTCGACAAAGGTGACGGAGAGCCCCCACTGGCTGAAGAGCCGGGTCAGGATGCGGAAGGTGCCGCCGTAGACGTCCTCGCAGACCACCAGGTGGTCGCCGGGGGCGAACAGGAGGAAGGTAGAGGAGATGGCGGCCATGCCCGAGGCAAAGGCAAAGCCGCGGCTCCCCCCCTCCAGGCGGGCGATTGCCTCCTCCAGGGCCTCGCGGGTCGGGTTGCCGGAGCGGGCATAGTCGTACCTGCCGAAGTGGTCGACCGACTTCTGGGCAAAGGTGGAGGTCTGGTGGATCGGGATGCTGAGAGCCCCGGTGGCCGGGTCGATGGCGTGGCTGCCGTGGATGAGCTGGGTGGCGAATTTCATGGCTGTTCCTCCTGGCTGAATGCCCGGTCAAGGTCGTCGATCAGGTCGCCGGCATCCTCGATCCCCACGGAGAGGCGCAGCAGGACGCTGTTGATGCCGAGCCGGGCACGGGTTTCCGGTTCGATGTCGGCGTGGGTCTGCACCTCGGGGAAGGTGATCAGGGTCTCCACCCCCCCCAGGCTCTCGGCAAAGGATATCAGGTTCGTCTTCAGGAGCAAGCGCTCGACCAGGGCCGGGTCGCTCACCTCGAAGGAGACCATGGCGCCGAAGCCCTTGCCCTGGCGCTGCAGTAGCTCGTGGCCGGGATGGTCCTCCAGGCCGGGATAGTAGACCTTTCGCACCAGAGGGTGATGGCGGAGCCAGCGGGCAATGGCCAGGGCGTTCTCCTGCTGGCGGTCGAGCCTGACCGACAGCGTCTTCATGCCGCGGATGGTCAGCCAGGAGTCCTGGGGACCGAGCACGGCACCGGCGGCATTCTGGTGGAACGAGACCCGCTCGGCCAGTTCGGGCTCCTTCACCGTTACCAGGCCGCAGATCGTGTCGTTGTGGCCGGCCAGGTACTTGGAGCCGCTGTAGACGGCGATGTCCGCCCCGAGATCGAGCGGCCGGAGCAGGTAGGGGGTGAGGAAGGTGTTGTCGACGATGCAGAGCGCTCCCCGATCCTTGCAGATGGCGGAGAGCCGGCCGATGTCCGCCACCTTGAGCAGCGGGTTGGTGAGGGATTCCACGAACAGGGCGCGGGTGGTGGGGCGCCAGGCCCGCAGGACCGCCGCTTCGTCGCTGGTGTCTAAGTAGGTGAACTCCAGCCCGTACTGGTTGAAGATCTTCTCGAAGAGGCGGTAGGTGCCGCCGTAGAGGTCTTCGGTCACCACCAGGTGGTCCCCCTGCCGGAAGAGCAGGAGCAGGCTGGCGATGGCGGCCATGCCCGAGGCGTAGGCGAAGCCGCGGCAGCCGTTGTCCAGGCGGGCGATCCCCTGTTCCAGTGCCTGGCGGGTCGGGTTGCCCGAGCGGCTGTAGTCGTAGCCGGTGCTCTGCCCCAGGCCGGGGTGGCGGAAGGTGGCGGTCTGGTAGATCGGGACGGTGACCGCGCCGGTGCGGCTGTCCCAGTCGAGTCCGATCTGTGCTGCTTCTGTTGCGATCTGCATGGTGCTACCTCCAATTAAAAAAGTCCCCTTCCGGGGTGCGGAAGGGGACTTTACATTGAAGGTCCGCGCTCCCTTATCTCCCGGAACCGTTCGGTTCCGCAGGAATTGGCACCTTTCCCTTGCGGGTGGTTGCCGCGACGTCACAGGGCCTGTCCCTCGGTCGCTCTCGATAAGAAATCGTCTGCTATTCGATTGTGGGTGACGGTCGCCGGATGGCGCGCATCACATGTATTAATCTTTACCGTATCGGTAGGGTAAATGTCAACCGGATTTTCCGGGGGGTTGCCATGCCGGTGGCGAGAAACTGCTTGCCAGGCAGTCTGAATTGATTACACTCTTCTCGTGGAGCGCAACCTCTGGCGCTTCGTGCACAGTCTGCTGCCGAAAAACGACAAGGAGTCCTGCGTGATAAACCCCGACAGGCCGAATACCGGCGTGAGCGATACCCTCCTGAGCGAGAAGATGATCATCTGCTGCGGCGAGGACACAACGGAGCTGCTCTGGGCGCTGCGCAGCGTCTGCGCCCGCGCGGAGACGGCATACCACGAATACCGCTGTTACCGGTTCTGGAAATTCGAGGAGTTCACCCTGGTCTGGTCCGGCATCGGCACCGGCTGCATTGAGCCGCTTTTGTTCGAGCTGATCGACGGTTTTCCCCTCAGGCAGGTGGTCCTGATCGGGACCTGCGGCGCCATACCGGGGCGCGGGGTCAGGCCGGGGGAGGTCTTCCTGGTGGACAAGGCCTATCTGGGGGGCGCGGCGATCCGCTTGCCCGAGAGCGCGTTCCCGCTTTCCTGCCGCTTTGGCGAAGAGAGGCTGGCCGGGCTCGGCCTGGAGCGAAAGACCGCCATCTCCACCGACTTCTACTACGGCTTTGCCGTCGATCCGGGTGCCCGTGTCAAGCGGCTGCAGGGGCAGGATCTCTCCCTTGCGGGGGACCTCGCCATCTATTGGGACAAGGCCGATCTGGTGGAGATGGAGATCGGGCAGTTCTACTATCTCTGCAGCGTCTTTGACAGCGACCAGCTGGAATACGTCGCCATCAAGGGGGCTGCCAACGCCACAGATGCCATTGCGGAGCAGACGGTCTATTCCCGCCGGGTCTTGCAGAGGTCGCTTGCGAGCGCGCTGCAGCTCCTGGGGGTAGAGGAGCGGTTCGAACCGCCGGCTGCGGTCAGCGGGGGAGGGGGAGAGTCGGCCGGGGATATGACCAAGCTGACCGAGGAGATCAAGCTCTACTGGACCATCCAGCTGGCGGTCTGCGCGGTTCTCGGTTACCTGGGGTCGAACCTGGACTTTTCCCTGGCCGGGGGGGCCAAGGCCATGAAGAACTTCGTGGTCAGCCTGATCGCGTTCATCCCGATCACCATCGGCTCGATCTACAACCTGGTGGGGAACTACTACATCCGGATGTGCGGTTACACCATCGAAGGGGCCGAACAGGAGGACATCCTCAGCCCGGCCCTGGCCATCGCCTACCTGATCGTCTCCGGCATGATGTGGGCTGTGATCTGCCATTCGTTCATCAACTACTTCTGGCCGGGTCAGGTCAAGAACTGGATGAGCCTTACTCTCGGCCTCTCGGTCGGCATTCTCATCAACCTAGTCTGCAGCAGGTTAGTCATTTATGAGTTGTGCACGCGGGAAAAGCATCTTCCGTATGCCCAGCGTAAATATGCCGGAAAATATTCTGAAAAGCTTCGCCATCTCTACAGGTGTGCCTGCCCGGAAAAGAAGCGGTGATCTCTTCGGGGCGGGCTGTCTCCGTTACCCCGCCAGTCCCCTGATATCGGCCACCAGCGCCGCCACGTCCTCTTCGGTGGTTTCCCACGAGCACATGAAGCGCGCTCCGCCCGAGCCGATGAAGGTGTAGAAGTGCCAGCCCTTGGCGCGAAGCTCCGTTACCACCCGTTCGGGCATCTCCAGGAAGACCGAGTTGGTCTGGCCGGGGAACATCACCCTGATGCCGGGGAGGCCGGCGATCCCCTGTTCCAGCAGGCGGGCGCAGCGGTTGGCATGGGCGGCGTTTCTGAGCCAGGCGCCGCTCTCCAGCATGCCGATCCAGGGGGCGGCGAGAAAGCGCATCTTGGAGGCGAGCTGGCCGGCCTGCTTACAGCGGTAGTCGAACTCCGCGGCCAGTTCCCGGTTGAAGAAGATGACCGCCTCGCCGAGCGCCATGCCGTTCTTGGCGCCGCCGAAACAGAGCACGTCCACCCCGGCCTGCCAGCTGATCTCCCTGGGGTGGACCCCCAGGGTGGCGACGGCGTTGGCAAAGCGGGCGCCGTCCATGTGGACCCGGAGCGACAGCCTCCTGGCCAGTTCCCCCACCTTTTGCAGTTCGTCCACCGAGTAGACGGTGCCGAGCTCCGTGGCCTGGGTGATGCTCAGGACCCGCGGCTTGGGGTAGTGGATGTCGGTGCGCCGCTTGACGGTGTGCTCCACCGCGTCCAGGTCAACCTTGCCCCCGGCGCCGGGGACCAGCAGGACCTTGGTGCCGTTGGAAAAGAACTCGGACGCCCCGCACTCGTCGGTCTCCACGTGAGCCATCTCGTGGCAGATGATGCTGTTGTAGGAGTGGCAGAGGGAGGCCAGGGCCAGGGAGTTGGCCGCGGTGCCGTTGAAGACGAAAAAGACCTCGCAGTCGGTCTCGAACAGGTCGCGGATCAGCCTGCAGGCCCGTTCCGTCCAGGGGTCGTCGCCATAGGAGGTGGCATAGCCCTGGTTGGCGGCGGCCATCGCCTCCCATGCCTCGGCGCAGATCCCTGCATAGTTGTCGCTGGCAAACTGGTTGCGGATCAAAGGGGTTTCCATGTCGGGCCTTTCATTGTTCTCGCTGGATTCGATGCTTGTTCGTGAATGTTTCCCGTTTAAATTAAACAGATTGGCGCCATTGGTCAAGACGGATTCAGCTGAAAAGCGTCCATACCGCAGCGATGTTGTTCAGTTCCCGCCATTTTTACATTTGTTTTACCTGACATGAACGGTAGCGGGGATACAATGGAAAAGTACCGAATCTGACTATCCGGTACAGGAGGTTTCCCATGAATGTCCTCCTCGTCTACCCCCGTTACCCCGATACCTTCTGGAGTTTCCGCCACGCCCTCAGGTTCCTCGACAAGAGTGCCGCCTTCCCACCGCTGGGGCTGTTGACCGTTGCGGCCCTCTTCCCTGCCGGATGGCCTGCCCGCCTGGTTGACCTGAACGTCCGCCTCCTTGCCGACGACGATATCCTTTGGGCCGACCTGGTCATGGTCAGCGCCATGACCATCCAGCAGGAGTCGGCCCGGCAGGTGCTCGACCGTTGCCGGCAGCTGGGGGTACGCGCCGTTGCCGGTGGTCCCCTCTTTACCACGGCTCCTGCCGATTTCCCCGAGGCGGACCACCTGGTGCTGGGGGAGGCCGAACTCTCCCTTGCCCCGTTCCTGGCCGATCTGCAGGCCGGTGTCGCCCGTCGCCTCTACGCTGCAAAGGGATGGGCCGAGCTGAAGGAGACGCCCGTTCCCCGCTGGGACCTGATCGATCCGCGCGACTATGCCGCCATGAATATCCAATATTCCCGCGGCTGCCCCTTTGACTGCGAGTTCTGCGACATCACCCAGCTGTTCGGCCGCGTCCCGCGCACCAAGACGCGGCAGCAGCTGCTTGACGAGCTGGAGGCCCTCTACCGGCGGGGATGGCGCGGAGGGGTCTTCTTTGTCGACGACAATTTCATCGGCGACCGGCAGAAACTGAAGCAGGAGACCCTGCCAGCCCTGATCGCCTGGATGGAGGAGCGGCGGCAGCCGTTCTCCTTCTTTACCGAGGCCTCCATCAACCTGGCCGACGACGCCGAGCTGTTGGAGCTGATGGTGCGGGCCGGTTTCGAGGAGGTCTTCATCGGGATCGAGACCCCCCATGACGAGGGGCTGGCCGAGACGGGCAAGGCCCAGAACCGGAACCGCGACCTGATCGCCAGCATCCGCCGGATCCAGCGGGCCGGACTGCAGGTGCAGGGCGGTTTCATCGTCGGTTTCGACAGCGATCCCCCGTCCATCTTCGAGCGGCAGATCAGGTTCATCCAGGAGAGCGGCATCGTCACCGCCATGGTCGGCATGCTCACCGCCCTGCGGGGCACCCGGCTCCATCGCCGCCTGGCCGAGGAAGGGCGGCTTCTCCACGATGCCTCGGGGAACAATACCGCCATCGCCCTCAACTTCGTCCCGCGCATGCGGGTGGATGACCTGGTCGACGGCTACCGGACGATCCTCAGCACCATCTATGCCCCCAAGAACTACTACCGTCGGCTGCGCACCTTTCTGAGTGAATACCGCCCCCTCAAGCGGGAGCGGCACAGTCTGAAGGCGAGCCAGGTCCGGGCGCTGATCGCCTCCATGGTGATGCTCGGTCTGGTGGGGCGGGAGCGGTTCCAGTACTGGAAGCTCTTTTTCTGGTCCCTTGTCCGGCGGCCGCGGCTCTTCCCCCTGGCCATCACCCTGGCCATCTATGGCTTCCATTTCCGCAAGATCACCGAACAGATCGAGTGCACCGGTATGTTCGAGAAGAACAGCTGCCTGGAATAAACTACTGTACTCTCAGAGCCGCTGTGCCCGCCGTCCCCAGATGACCACGTAGTGAAGCCCGGAAAAGAGGGTGGTGCTGAAGGTGAAGCTGAAGAAGAGTGGCAGCCAGGGGATGATGGCGGTCACTCCGGCGTGGGCGCCGATGACCAGGTAGAGGAGGCTGATCTGGCAGAAGGTGTTGGCCTTGCTCAGCCAGCTCGGATCGATCTCCAGGCAGCCGGCCTTCCGGTACCAGGCAGCGGCGCCGCAGAGGATGACCAGGTCGCGTAGGACCACGGCCGCGGCCAGCCACCAGGGGACCAGCCCTGTTCCGGCAAGGACGAGAAACGTGGCAACGACGAGGGTCTTGTCGGCCAGCGGGTCGAGGATTGCCCCGAGGTGGGTCAGCTGGTTGAAGCGACGGGCAATGAAGCCGTCCAGGGCGTCGGTGACCCCGGCGCCGAGCAGGAGCCACATGGCTGCCTGATAACGGTCGCGCAGGATCAGGAGAATGATGACCGGCACCAGCAGGATGCGGAGGATCGTAAGCAGATTCGGGATGTTCACCGAAGAGACTCCTCTCCAGGAGGCAGTCGCTCCTGCTACAAGGATAGCTGTGCAGGGGGATAAGTCAAACCCTTGTGCTGCGCAGGCCGCCCAAACAGGGTGACGGCAGATCGATCTGCCGGGTGCCGGGCCGCGGGAAACTCTGGTTGCCCCGGAGGGGAAAACGCGCTATCCTCTGCCTGACTCTACAGATCCCACAACTACGAGGTTAGATCAATGTCCCACATGCTGTCGTTTGTGCGCATTTCCGTTGCCGCTGCCTGTCTCAGTGCGCTGCCGCTGCTGGCCGTGGCCGCCCCCGCTTCCGGACCGCTTCCCGCAGCTTCTCCGGCTGCCGAGGTTGCCCCTGCCGTGGCGCCTGCAGTTACGCCTGCTCCGGCAACCGAGCTGAAGGAGGTCGTTACTCCGGCGCCGGCGCCGCGGTTTCGCATCGGCGTTGTCGATATCGTCAGGGTCGGCAAGGAGTCCGAGGAAGGGAAGGCGATCCAGGTAAAGCTCATGGAGCGGCTGGACAAGTTCAAGGCCCAGCTTGCTGCCAAGCAGAAACAGCTGGAGAAGCAGAAGGCTGCCATCGAGGCAAAGCTTTCGTCCCTGTTGCCGGAACAGCGTGCCGCCAAGGGGCGGGAGTTTGAGAAAAAGGTGGAGGCATTTCGCAAGCAGGCGCAGAGTGGCGAAAAGGAGCTGATGAAGGTGCAGGAGGAGATGACCACCAAGCTGCTCAAAAAGATCGAGCAGGCTGCCGCTGCTTACGGTACAAAGGCCGGTTATGCGGCCATCGTGGTGAAGAAGGATCTCCTGTACCAGAGTGGCAGCGTGGAGAGTGTTGACGTCACCGAAGAGCTCATCGGGCAGGTTAACGGCATCAAGGAAGGCAACTAGCCCCGCAGGCTTTCCAGCTCCTCCCAGCGCTGGTAGACCGCTGCCAGTTCCTCTTCGACGGTCGCCAGCCTGGCATTGAGGGTTGCCACCTCGTTACCGGCGGTCCGGTAGAATGCCGGATCGGCCAGGGTCCGGTGCAGCCCTTCCTGCTCCTCTTCCAGCGCGGCAATCCGGTCCGGCAGCCCCTCAAGCTCACGCTCTTCCTTGAAGGTGAGCTTGCGGGGGCGGTCGGCAGCCTTTGCCGGCCTCTCCGATTTCTCCGTGCCGGGCTTTTTGACCCCCTCCGCCGTCGTTGCCGGTATCAACGCCGGTTCGGCAGCCGCCTGCCGGAGCCAGTCGTCGTACCCTCCCACATATTCCCGCACCGTTCCGCCACCCCCCATGACCAGGGTACTGGTCACCACGTTGTTGAGAAACTCCCGGTCGTGGCTCACCAGCAGCAGGGTTCCGGAGTATTCCAGCAGCAGGTCCTCCAGGAGTTCCAGGGTTTCGGCATCCAGGTCGTTGGTCGGTTCGTCCATGACCAGCACGTTTGAGGGCCTGGTGAAGAGCTTGGCCAAAAGCAGCCGGTTCCGCTCGCCGCCGGAGAGGATCCTGACCGGCGACCTGGCCCGCTCCGGGGTGAAGAGAAAATCCTGCAGGTAGCCGATGATGTGGCGCGGCTTGCCGCCAACGACCAGGGTGTCGTTCCCTTCCCCCACGTTCTCCTGGACGCTTTTGTCCGGGTCGAGCTGCTCCCGCATCTGGTCGAAGTAGATCACCTCGCGACGGCTGCCGAGCCTGACCTCTCCCTGCTGCGGCGCTAGCTCCCCCAAAAGGAGCCTGAGCAGGGTGGTCTTGCCCGAGCCGTTGGGGCCGATGATCCCGACCCGGTCCCCCCTGACAATGGTGGTGGTGAGGGAGTCGATGATCGGCCGGCCGTCATAGGCAAAGGAGGCTCCTTCCGCCTCCACCACCAGCCGGCCGGAGCGTTCCGCTTCCTGCAGCTGCATTTTCACCGCCCCCTGGCGCTCCCGCCTCTGGAGCCGTTCTTCACGCATCCGCTTCAGCGCCCTGACGCGCCCTTCGTTGCGGGTACGCCTCGCCTTGATCCCCTGCCTGACCCATACCTCTTCCTGTGCCAGCTTCTTGTCGAACAGCGCCTGCCGGGTGACCTCGGCGGCGAGCAGCTCCTCGCGCTTTTCCACAAAGGCGTCGTAGCCGCAGGAAAAGGCGTAGAGTCTGCCGCGGTCGAGCTCGGCGATCCGGTTCGCCAGCCGGCGGGCAAAGGCACGGTCGTGGGTGACAAAGAGGAAGGTCGTCACCTGGCGGACCAGGAATTCTTCCAGCCAGACGATGGTATCGATGTCCAGGTGGTTGGTTGGCTCGTCCAGGAGCAGAATGTCCGGCGCCGCCACCAGCGCGCGAGCGAGCAGCACCCGGCGCTTGGTGCCGCCGGAGAGGGTGGCGAAGGGGGCCTCCGGGTCGAGGGAGAGCCTCCCCAGGATCCGTTCCACCTCTTGGTGCAGCCGCCAGCCGCCGCTCTCCTCCAGCCTCTTCTGCAGCTCAGCCAGCCGCTCCAGCAGCCCTTCATCGCCGTCCGTCGCCAGGCAATGGCTTACGTGGTGGTATTCGGCCAGAAGAGAGGTGGCGTCCCCCATCCCTGCCGCAACCACGTCGAATACCGTGCCGTCCAGCCCCTGGGGGACCTCCTGGGAGACGAGCGCTACCTTGAGCCCCTGCTGGCGGACGATCTCGCCTGCCTCGGGGCTGAGTTCGCCGCTGATCAGCTTCATCAGGGTCGATTTGCCGCTGCCGTTGCGGCCGAGAAGGCAGAGCCGGTCGCCGGCATCAAGCTGCAGGGTGACCCCGTCCAGAAGCGGCGGACCGCCGAAAGCCAGGCTGATGTTGCGCATGGTGAGAAGTGCCACGGTTACTCCTTCAGGTGCGGACTGTAAGGAGCAGATATTCGCCTATTTCTCCGCGCACGTCAACCAGGAGCAGCAGCTTCCCCTGCAATGGGCGTTTGCCGGTGCCGAGTGTGAAAAAGGAAAGCCCGCCGGAATCCGACGGGCTTTTGATCGGGAGGGTTCCCGGCAGTGGATCTGACCGTTTTGCTAGGGGCAAACAGTCCCATACTGGTGGCAGCGGTAGCATTCGGAGCTGCTGTAGCGATAGGGGATGCCCCATTTCACGCTTGTCTGCCCACCGCAGGCGCTGTTTAGTGGCATGTGACAGGTCACGTTGGTGCAGGTCTGCGTAGTCGGCTCGTAGCCTGAGGTGCCCAGGTTGATGGAAACGACGCCATAGGACGAGGTGGAATAGTTGAAGAGCCTGGCGGAGTTGAAGGTCACATCCTTGATGCCGTTCACATGCTTGGCATGGTTGGCGATCGGTACGTCGCTGAGGGTGGCAACGTCTTTGGCCGTGCGGGTCCAGCTGTTCACTGCAGTGACGGTCCCATAGTGGCAGTAGGTGCAACTGATCGGCTGCCAGCTGTGATTGTAGTTGTGGAGGTTCTCGTAACCGGATGCATCTATCCAGGAGTGGCTGTTGCCGGAACCGCCGGCATTGGTCGGTGCAGAGGTCGTGGGTGGGTTGGCGTGGCAGCCGGCGCAACCGAGCGCAGGGCCACCCCAGGCAACCGTTTTGTAGTGCGTGGTGACGACCAGGTTGGTTGGAAGCCTGGTGCTGCTGGTATACGGGGTCAGGACCCCACCCGGTGTTGTCCAGTCGGTGTAGCTGTGGCAATAGACGTTGCCGCAGGTGCCGTAGCTGTAGGGGAAGCCGCGGCTATCCAGGTGCACGGTGGTCCCGTTGGTGTAGACGGCGGACGACAGGTTCAGCGCCTTGAGCGATCCCTGCGGGGCGCTGGCATTGTAGAGTTCTACCTCGACCACGCCGTTGGCATGCCGTGCCGCATCCATGGGGTGACAGTTGCCGCAATTCATGATGTAGGCGCTGGATGAGGCGCCGAAATCCGCGGCGATCCTGACGTCGCCATAGCCTGCCTGTGCGACGCTGCCGCCAAAGTGGATGGCGTGCGATGCCGTGGCCGGTGGCGCGTCGTGGCAGCCGTTGCAGGCAAGAGCGGTACCCCAGACGGCATTGCCGCTGTGATGGCAGCTGATGTTGGTGCAGGTGCCGCCGGAGGTGGCGAAGGAGTAGGTGAAGGTGATGCCAGTTCCGGCGTCGACCGTGTACGCCCTGTTGACATGGTAGCGCGAAGTGGTGATGGCGCTGCCGTTGGTGGTGGTGCTGTAATGGCATTTGTCGCAGCTGTAGCCGTTGTGGGCCTGGTGGCTGTTGGCCTTGGGACTGCCACTGGCGTAGAGGGGCGGATAACCGTGGCATCCCGTACAGGTGAGGGCGCCGGACCCCCAGGCAATGGATGAGTATGAGTTCAGCACGCCGGTGGAGATGGCAGTGCCGTCACTGTGGCAGAAGAGGCTGTTGCAGGAGCCATAGGGCGTTCCTGGCACCGTGTCGCCGGTATAGATGGCGGTCCCTTCGCTGAACAGGGAGTTGCCGGGATCGAAGGTTACCCCGATGATCTGGTCGATGTGGTTTTTGAACGGGCCGTGGATCGTGTGACACCCGGAGCAACCGACGCCGCTGCCGGTGAAGTTGTAGTGGCAGGCCTGGCAGTTCCCCGATTCATTGAAGCGATAGGCGAGGTGGCGCTCGTGGCTTCCCGACTGGAGTTTTCTGAAACGTACCTGGTCGTCGGGTATCGCTGCATCGTCGGGATGGGCAAACCCGACGCCGTGACACCCCTTGGTGCCGGCACAGATGCTGTCGGCGAAGGTTTCTCCCCAGGTCGGCGCATAGAGCGTCGCCGGAGGCTGGGTCGGATTGGTGACCCCCTGGACGGTACTGTGACAGTAAACAGTGGTGCATGTGCCGAACTGGTTTACCTGGCTCGGGAGAAAGTCCCTGGTATTGGCGGAATACCGCCCGTAGCTGCCGAAGAACGGGCTGCTGGATCTGACCAGCAGACCCCGGTTGGCCGCACTTGAGGCATGGGCGAAGGGGGCCGGCTCGACGACGTGGTTTGCATGGCAGAGGGCGCAGTTGGTCAGGCCGGAGAAAAAGGTATTGTGGGTAGCGTGGCTGCCGGCCGCGCCGCCGGTGCCGCCGGCAGGAGGAGACGCATGGCAGGAGCCGAGGCAGTCGCCGGGGTAGACAAAGTCTGCGGATCCCCAGACGGGCGTTGTTTTCTCGAAGTGGCAATTGGCGTTGGTGCAGCTCCCCAGAAGCGGAGTCGGGGTTTGGGGGAAAGCGGAGGTGGCGTTTTTGTAGAGTGCCTGCAGGGGTGAGCTGTTGATGTTGGCGGAGAGCTTGATCATGCCATCCCGGTGGCCGACGGTGTAGTCGGAGCTGCCGGGGTGACACCGGTTACAGCCGGAGGGTGAAAGGGCATTGGCCACGTGGGATCGGTGATTTCCCTGAAAGCCGCCGGTGAAAATAGCGCGATTTGGCGAGTCGAGCGGTCGAAAATCAGTCGGGCTTCTGGTTCCGTGGCAGTCCTGGCAGCCGAACGTAGCCCTGGCCTCGGAGGCCTGCAGCAGCGCCAACACCACTGTCAGCCCCATGATTACAAGCTGAGAAACCGGGTTGCGTGGACAGTTCATCCCGTTCATTCCCCCTCCTCACTGCGGATGCTCGAAAGCTTGAACCGTGCGGTATGGTGCGTTGTGCGCGATTCTCCGGGGTTCCCTCCCGTCGGTCGGAAAAAATACGACCGAAAAAAGTTTGCGTTAATATTGCATAATTGATATCTTTTAATGCACAAAATGTGCCGACATGTCGTTGTTTTGTAATATGTTGATAACTTGCTGAATATATTGGCCGGCTGACGCGGAGACGGTTTTACGGGGGTGGTGATATGACGGAGAGGTAACGGGAGGAGGGAGGGAACGGAAAGTGAAAAAGGAATGGGGTGTGCGGCGTTGGGGCAGCCGGTCACCCCCCCAGGCGGTAGAAGGCGAGACCGAGGTATTCGTGTAGGGATGAGGCCGATGTCTCCAGGGTGCCCGCTTCCGGCAGGTAGCTGGTCCAGCGCAGTGGTTTCCTGCTGCCGGTGCTGAACTGCGCCGGCACCGGGGTCACTGTCACGCCGGCCTTGCCGAAGGCCGCCAGCGAACGGCGCATGTGATAGGCCGAGGTGACCAGCAGCGGCCGGTGGAAGCCATGCAGCGCCAGGATCTCCCTGCAGTAGAAGGCATTTTCCCTGGTGTCGCGGCTGCGCTGATCGATCAGCACCTGTTTCTCGGGAACTCCCAGGTCGACGAGAAAGCGGCGGATCACCGGTGCTTCCGCATCCTGCCCCGCATAGACCGCGCCGCCCGAGACGATGACCGGAATTCCGAGCCGCCGCTGGAGGCGCGCCGCCGTCACCAGCCGGGTCATCATCTCTTTGCTCGGAGCCCCTCTGCCGGTAAGATCGGGCACATCTTCATGGATGCCCCCTCCGAGGAGGATGATCACGTCCCCCTGCAGCTGGCGAGGGACGGTCAGCCCCTTTTCCAGCCCGGCCCGCAGCCACATTGCCACCGGGACCGTTGCCAGCCCCCAGAGGAGCAGGGCCACGGTCAGGTTGCACAGGGCGATGCCCCGCCGGCGTCGCTGCCAGAGCCAGACGGTCGAGGCGAGGAGGACGACGATCAGGATGCCGGGGGGGAGGAGGAACGGGGCGATCAGTTTCTTGAGGAAAAACATGCTGCAAGGTCCTTTCCCGGGTATTGCCGGCGGCACTGGGCCGATGCCGGCTAGCCGCCGGCCCGCTTCACCGTGAAGCCGCGCCGGGACAGCTCGGAGATCAAGAGGTCGCAGTGATCCCCCTGGATTTCGATGATGCCGTCCTTGAGGGTGCCGCCGGTGCCGCAGCGCCGCTTCAACTCTCCGGCCAGCTCTTTCAGGGCCGCATCGTCGCCCGGCGCGCCGGTTACCACGGTTACGGTTTTGCCTCCGCGCCCCTTGGTTTCGCGACGGACCCGGACGATCCCGTCGCCGCCGGTCCGCTGCTCTTTCTTCCGGCAGCTGCAGGAGGCTGCTGGCCTGCCGCAGCGGGGCAGACCCGGCCGAGTTCCGACGACCAGACCAGGGGGGTATCGGCTGTGTGGCGGGGTTTCATGATGTCTCCTTCAGCTCACCGGGCTCTTGGCGCAGATCGCGTATTTCAGGTAACGCCCCTCCGGGAAGGTGACCGGATAGGGGAAATCCTCGGGCTGGGAGAAAAGGCCGATCACCCGCAACTGGGCTCCGGCCTGGAGGGCCCCACGCCTGAGCTCCTTCAGGTAGTCTGCCGTCTCTACCTTCTGGTGATTGGATGAGGCGATGAGCAGGCCATTGTCCGGCAGCAGCGGGAGGGCGGCGGCTACCAGTTCCGCTGTGCCCCCCCTGGTGGTGAAGCGGCTTTTGGCGGTGGTTGAGAAGGAGGGGGGGTCCATGAGGATGACGTCGTAGCCTTTCCCCTGGCGACCGAACTCCTGCAAAAGCTCCAGGCAGTCGGCGACGATGAATTCGTGCCGCTTGGGATTGAGCCGGTTGGCGCCGAAGTTTGCCCTGCCCCAGTCGGTATAGCCGGGGGAGGCGTCGACGCTGGTGACCAGCGTGGCCCCGGCGGCGGCAGCGGCCACGGAAAACGCCGCGGTGTGGGCAAAGAGATTGAGCACCCGCTTCCCCCTGACCCGTCCCATCAGGTCCTGCCGGTTTTTGCGCTGGTCGAGAAACAGCCCGGTGTTCAGCCCCTGCTCCAGCCTGACCAGGAAGTTGAGGCCGTTTTCCGTCACCTGCAGCGGTTCGGGCGGGGTCGTGCCGGCCAGGAGCCGGCCGAATTTCCTGGTTTCGCTCGTTGCCTCCAGTTCCCTGGTCTGCCGGGGGCGGGTCTTTTCCATGATCCCCACGGGCTGCACAAGCTCCTGCAGCGCCTGGGTGAGAACCTGCAGATGCGGGCGCCAGGCTGCGCTGTAGAGCTGCACCATCAGGTAATCGCCGTAACGGTCCACGGTCAGGCCGGGGAGGCCGTCCCCTTCGGCGTTCACCAGCCGGTAGGCGGTGGTGCTGTCCAGGTCCGCATGGCTGCGGCGCAGCTGCAGGGCAGCCCCGAGACGCGCGGCGCACCAGCTCCGGTCCAGCCGCATCCGCTGCCGCCCCAGGACGCGGGCAACGATCCGCTCGCCGGGGTCGAGGAGCGCCGTGGCGAGAAAGCGGCCGCTGCCGTCGGTGAGCTCTACCAGGTCGCCGGCATTCCCCTGGGGCCAGCGCTTGGTGAATGAATCGGCAATGATCCAGGGGTGCCCCAGTTCGAGCATCCGCACCGATTCCGGTCCCACTGTCCATTGTCCCGGCTGTTTCATGGCATTCCTTCCCGCACGTCCACGGGGTGAACGGCTGACGCGCACCATAATCGCTTTTTTCCTGCCTGCCGTCAACCCGCTGCATGGAAATATGGAGGCATGGATGCGGAACCGTCCCTCAGCGGGTATGCTATCCAATGAGGAAAAGCGGACGCCAGGGGGAAAACGATGGACAGTCGCCGGGTCAGGAGCATCAGGGAGGGGGAGGTCCGGCCGGGGCCGGTGGTCTACTGGATGAGCAGGGAACAGCGGGTTGCCGACAACTGGGCCTTGCTGCATGCGCAGGAGCTGGCGCTGCAGCGGCAGGCGCCGCTGGCGGTGGTCTTCTGCCTCGCCCCGGCCTTTCTCGGCGCCACCATCCGGCAGTATGGCTTCATGCTTGCCGGGCTGGCCGGGACAGCCGAGCATCTGGCGCGGCTGGGGATACCGCTCTTTCTCCTGCGGGGAGAGCCTGTCGAGACGCTTCCCGCCTTCATCGAAAGTCACACCGTGGCCTGCCTCGTTGCCGACTTCGACCCGTTGCGGGTGAAGACCGGGTGGCAGCGGCAGGTGGCCGAGCGGACCGGTATCCCCTTTGTCCAGGTCGATGCCCACAACATCGTCCCTTGCTGGATCGCCTCGGGGAAGCAGGAGTACGGCGCCTACACCCTGCGACCCAAGCTGCGGCGCCTGCTGCCCGAATTCCTCACCGACTTTCCACCCCTGCAGCAGCAACAGACCCCCTGGCCTGGGGAGGTGCCGCGTGTCGACTGGCAGGCGGTGAAAAAGGGGCTGGTCGTCGATCGCTCGGTGGCGGAGGTGACCTGGCGCATCCCCGGCGAAACAGCGGCCCTGGCCGCCATGGCCGATTTCATCGACACCGGCCTTGCCGTTTACCACGAGCGACGCAACGATCCGAACCTGGCAGGGCAGTCGGGTCTCTCTCCCTATCTCCACTTCGGCCAGCTTGCGCCGCAGCGGCTTGCCCTGGAGGCTGCCCGCTGCAGCGGCGGGGCACCGGGAGGGGAGGCGTTCCTGGAGGAGCTGGTGATCCGCCGCGAACTTTCCGACAATTTCTGTCTCCATAACGGGGAATATGACAGCTGTGCCGGTTTTCCCGCCTGGGCGCAGAAGAGCCTGGACGCCCATCGCGGCGACGACCGGCCATATCGGTACTCGGCATCGCAGCTGGAGCGAGGGGAGACTCACGATCCGCTCTGGAACGCGGCCCAGCAAGAGATGGTGGCTTTGGGGAGGATGCACGGGTATCTGCGGATGTACTGGGCCAAGAAGATCCTGGAATGGAGCGGGTCTCCGGAGGAGGCGATGGCCACCGCCATCCGGCTCAACGACCGTTACCAGCTCGACGGCCGCGATCCCAACGGCTATGCCGGCATTGCCTGGTCCATCGGTGGGGTGCACGACCGCCCCTGGCAGGAGCGGCCGGTCTTCGGCATGGTCCGCTACATGAATTACGCCGGCTGTTGCCGGAAATTCGATGCGGTCGGCTATATCCGGCAGGTGGAGCGGCTGGCAGGGTGAGGAAGCCGGGGTGCCGTGCGCCGGTCAGCGGCCGAGCTCCCTACTATTGACGAGATTCACCGGGTTTCCGTCCAGAAATGCGGCGATGTTGGCGGCGGTCTGGGACATCAGCCTCTTGCGCGCCGCCAGGGCCGCCCAGGCCAGATGGGGGGTGATCAGGCAGTTGCGGGCAGAGAGGAGCGGGTTGTCGGCAACGATCGGCTCGCAAGAGACCACGTCCACGGCCGCCCCGGCCAGTTTCTCCCGGTTGAGCGCCTCTGCCAGGTCGTGCTCGTTGACGAGCCCCCCGCGCGCGGTGTTGATCAGGAACGCCGATGGCTTCATTCCGGCCAGCAGCGGGCCATCGACGAACCCGGCATTTTCGGACGTCTGGGGGCAGTGGAGGGAGACCACGTCGGCGGTGGCGAACAGCTCGGCAAGCGGCACGAAATCGACCGGCGGCTCGTCGGCCGACGACGGCGGGTGGGGTGTGTGGGCGATCACCCGCATGCCGAAGGCATTGGCAATATTGGCAACGCAGCGGCCGATCCGGCCGAAGCCGACCAGGCCCAGGGTGAGGCCGGTCAGCTCGACCAGCGACCCGCTGCAGAACGAGAAGTCCGGGCAGCGGCTCCATTCGCCATCCTTGACCGCGGCGTCGTGCCTACCCACCCGGTTGGTGAGTTCCAGGAGCAGGGCAAAGACGTGCTGGGCCACCGTGGCGCTCGCATATTCGGGGACATTGGAGACCGGTATGCCGAGCCGCCCTGCCGCTGCCACGTCCACCACGTTGAAGCCGGTCGCCAGCACCGACACATAGCGAAGACCGGGGAGGGCCGCAAGGGTCGCCGCGTCCAGGAGGGTCTTGTTGGTCAGAAGGATTGCCGCGCCGCTTGCCCGCTCAAGGGTGAGCTCTCTCGCTGTCCGGTCATGCACGGTCAGCTCTCCCAGCTGCGCCACCGCATCCCAGGGGTTATCCCCCGGATTGAGGGTGAACCCGTCGAGGACGACGATCTTTACGCTCTTCCCTGCTGTGCTGACTGCCATGATCACCCCGTTCGCTGCCGGTGTTGTCCCTGCTCTCCTCGTGTATATACTATCCCGTGCTTCTGCACAATCCGAAGGTTTCAGCCGCTGACGAGGCAGATCTGCAGGTCCATCACGTTGGTCCCGGTCGGCCCGGTCCTGATGAGGGCGTCACAGCGGTCCAGAAGACGGTGAGAGTCGTTGTCCGCAAGGGCTTGTGCCGGGTCGATGCCGATCGACCGGGCGCGGGCCGCGGTCTGGCCATCCACGATGCCGCCGGCCGCGTCGGTCGGCCCGTCGATGCCGTCGGTACCTGCCGAGAGGAGGGAGATCCCCTCCACCCCGTCGATGGCCAGGCAAAAGGCGAGGGCCAGCTCCTGGTTGCGCCCGCCAATGCCGTTTCCCTGCACCGTGACTGTGGTTTCCCCGCCGCTGACGATGCAGAGCCTTTCCCCCGGTTTGAGGCTCTCTCGGGCACGGAGCGCCTCCTGGGCCAGGATTCTGCCTGCCTCTCGCGCCTCTCCGGTGACCAGGCCTTCCCGGATGCGGGCCTGCACCCCCTGCATGCCGGCAGCCCCGGCAGCTCCCTCCAGGGCGTCGCAGTTGCCGGCAACGATGGCGACCAGGCCGGAGCAAAAGAGCGGATTGCCCGGCTTGGGGGTCTCGCCGATCCGGCCGGCAGCGCCCCGCTGCAGCCGGTCGAGCACGGTAGGGGGAACCTTGGCCGCAAGACCCCGCTGTTCCACTATGGCCAGGGCCTCGCCGAAGGTGGTTGGGTCGGCGACGGTTGGGCCCGAAGCGATCAGGTCGATCCGGTCGCCCGGCACGTCGGAGATGGCCAGGGTGACCAGCCAGGCCGGGTGGACCAGCTGGGCAAGCTGGCCCCCCTTGACGCCGGAGAGGTGCTTGCGGACCGTGTTCAGCTCACGGATATCTGCCCCGGATTCCATCAGGAGCCGCGCCGTGAGCTGCTTCTCGGCCAGTGTGATGCCAGTTGCCGGCGAGACGAACAGGGCCGAGCCGCCGCCCGAGACGAGGAAGAGGAACAGGGAATGCTCATCGCTCTCCTGTGCCAGCCTGGCGATCCCGGTGCTGGCCGTCACCCCGGCCTCGTCGGGGTGGGGATGGCCTGCCCCGGCGACCGCTATCCGAGAGAGCCCGTGGGAGAGCGGGGGAGGGTGGGGGGTAATGACGAGGCCCTGGGCGATGAATTCCCCGAGCTCCTTTTCCACGGCCAGGGCCATGGGGATGCTGGCCTTTCCGGCCCCTGCCACGACCAGCCGGGTGAACACGCCGCTGCCACAGCATTCCCTGATTGCTGCCAGGTGCGGTCTGAGTGCCGCAGCCGGCTCAACTGCCGCAAGGGCTGCGGCAAACAGCTGTCGTAAAAGCATCCTGTCGTCCATGACGCGCGCCTCCGGTGGTCACACGGGCCTGGACAGGGAGCGGCTGCGGCCCCTGTCCCGGCCGGAAACGGCAATGGCCTGCGGGTGCAGGCCATTGGCTCGGTAACAGTCCAGATGATCATTCTCTGGTTCAGCAGGGGCAACCGGCTACTCTGCCGTTCAGGTCACGGTAATGTCCAGGTTCCCCTCCCAGAGCCCGTGGAGGTTGCAGTGCTCGGTGGCGACCAGGGTTACCTTGCCGGCCGGTGCAGCCTCCTTGGGAACCGTCACGGTGAAGGTCACCTTCGGTTTCAGGTATCCCTTGGGCTGGAATTCCGCCCTGCCCGCCGGTTCGTTGCCGATCCGCAGCTCGACGTATTCGATCCAGTGGGCAGGCCCCATGTCGTGGAGGACCTCACCCACCGCCACCTCGACGGTGAACGGCTCTCCCCCCTTCACCGAGGCAGGGGCACTGATGACCGGGGCATGCTTCTTTTCCAGCGGGGTCTTGGCAGCGGGATTCTTGGCCCGGTTGATCCCTTCAAACAGCGCCTGGTCCACCTTCAGCGGGAAGTAACGCTCGGCGGCTGCTGCAGTGCCGGCTATCCCCGCAACCATTGATCCGGTTACCGCGGTTTTCAGAAAGGTCCGTCTGTCCATCCTGGCACCTCCTTTTCGAGATTCCGCCCGTCCTGATTCCGGCGGGCAGTATCTGAAAAGTGTAACCTGCGGCAGGGGCAAGTCAACGTATCGGTATCAGTGAAAAAAAAGGCCCGCATCAGCGGGCCGTTGGGGCGAATCCGGGTTGTCAGCCTTCGTTCATCCAGTCGTCGATCCGGCGCATCTCCTCCTCCCATCCCGGGGAGAGCCGCATGGCGAGAAAGGTGGCAAAGAGGCTGTCAAAGAGCTGCAGGCCGAACTCCAGCACGTACATCCGCTCGAAAAAGACCGCTTCCCGCTCGCTCAGCTCATCAACGGTGTTGTCGCGCTCTTCCTTGACCTGCGGGGATTTGAACGAGGCGAAGTGGAACTGTTCCCCCTTCAGGGTCAGCTTCCAGACATGCTCCCCGTGCTCCAGGTAGATGGCCGCCTCGGTGATCCGCTTGCCGCCGCGCAGGGAGGTGCGGAGCTCGCCGAACCGGTCCAGGGAGCCGGATGCGGTGAATTTCTGCACTCCCTCCTCTCCGGAGGCACAGAGCACCATCCGGTCGTTGAGATAGGCGACGAAGGTATCGCCGTCAAGGGCCGGGCCGGGCCGGTTCACACGATATTCAGACGAGTCGTTCATGGTCCGGTACATCAGCCAGAGGAGAAAATCCCAGCCGAGCCACTGGTTGCTCTTGATCTGGTCCAGGACCGCGTCGGAGGTCGCCTTGTTCGCCGCTGCCAGCGCCTCCGCGAATCCCTCGGGCACGACCTGGCCGGCGCGGTCGAACGGGTGCACCGCCACCAGGCGCAGCCCCTCGAAGCTTTTCTTGAAATGGGTCTCGAACAGTTCGACCGCCTTGGTCCCCAGGGTGGTGAGGGTGAGGATGTTGCTGCGGGTGTCCCAGACCGCGTCGTAGGTGGTCGGCACCGCCAGGGTCCTGGCCAGCAGGCTGCTCTTGACGATTTCTTTCAACTCCTCGCGCTTCTGCTTCGGCACCCTGGTGTAGCCGGGATTGGCAGCGAGGAACTCCTGCTCTGCCTCCTGCTGGTGGGCGCGGAACAGTTTCGCCGGGATCGACCGCTTGTCCTGGCGCAGGGTCAGGGCCAGGTAGTGATCGCGCCAGAAGGCAGACGGCGAGGCAAAGGAGTTGTCCCGGTGATCGTCCAGGTGCACCCAGCCCACCGAGAGTTCGGCCGTTCCCTGGTCGATGGGGATGAAACCGTTTCCACGCAGCTTTTCGGAAACCCATTGAAAGAGGTCAATGGCGGGTTGATCGCCTGCGACCCTGAACTGACAGATGCTGACTGTGTTCGCCAGTATTCCCATGATAGAATGCTCCTTGGCTTTGGTGAAAGGGTCACAGGGATACACCTTTTTGGGTCCGAGGGCAAGGGAAAAGCACCCCCCGGCGATCGGTCCGGCAGGGACGAACCGGCATCTCCCCTGTGTACCGTGAGAAAATATTTGCTTCCCGCGGATTTAAAATGTTTGACAAGGGTGCGGCAAAGCTGCTACGTTCAAAAAGCATCCGGGCAGAGCACGGATAAAATAACACGCAGTATCAGGAGAATGTACGTGGTAAAGGGAACAGTAAAGTGGTTCAACGACAGCAAGGGGTTTGGTTTTCTGGAGCAGGAGAACGGCGAGGACGTATTCGTCCACTTCTCTGCCATCACCGGTGAAGGTTTCAAGTCCCTGGCTGAAGGCGAAAGGGTAACGTTCGAAGTGGTTAAGGGTCCCAAAGGGCTTCAGGCTGCCAACGTCACCAGAATCTAACGATCTAACTACAACCGCCATTAGGCACGAAAAAAGCCCCGGAGCGCTCCGGGGCTTTTTTTTATTTTTTGCCGCGACTGCCGCCAGAACGATTCCCCGGCCCGCTCCTGCGGGGCACCGGGGCGGCAGTCCGCTCCCTGGGGGGCATCGGACGCGCCTCCACGACCGTGATGACCCGGTCGATCAGCAGTGCATCGTCCAGGGTGTTGATGGCCTCCTTCATCTCCTTGGCATTGGCCATCTCCACGAAGCCGCACCCCTTGAACTTGCCGGTCCGGTCGTCGGTGAGCATCTTGATGTGTTTGACCGTGCCGGCCACGGAGAAGAGTTTCCAGATATCTTCCTCTGTTGCCCGAAACGATATGTTGGTCACGTACAGCTGTTTTCCCATCTGTTTCCAGTCTTTCCGGCATCGTCGTCAGGATAGGCGATGCCCGCTCCGATATCTGCTGCGTGTGTAAAGCATAGAACCAGTTTCGCTGTCTAAAGTCAAATACTAGTATTCCGCATGGTGAATCCGTCGCAGAAAGAGCGGGGAGTTCTGGTGCCTGGCCAGTCGAGTCGCTGCGGGCAGGGCAAGACCCTGCCGGGGCGCCGCAACGAAGCTGGGTGACAGCAGGTCCGGGACGACAAGGATCGCATGAGCTGCAGAGTGCTCTCGCGGGTCACTCACGGCCGAAGAACCTCTTGATGTCCTGCCCCATCTTTCTGAACGCGGCGCCGGTCTTCTGCCCGGTCTCCCGGAACCATTCACCGACGGTCCTGCCACTCTTTTTTGCCGCCTGCCCGGTCTCCTTGCCCATCTTCTTGAATCCCTGGCCAATCTCCTTGCCCCCTTCCTTGAATGCCTTGCCGGTCTCCGTGCCGATGGTCTTGAATCCTTGGCCGACCTCCTTGCCCCCCTCTTTGATGGCATTATCCGCTGAACAGAGTGCGACGAAGAATAGGGCCGCAATAATGATGAGTAGTGTTGTGCGCATGGTCCGCTATTCCCCCTTTCCGCGACCGGACAAAAAACAGCCGGGTCGCCAAATATGATATTTCGGCAACCCGGCTGTCTCGGTGAGACCCAATGGGCTTTCCGCCCCATCCTCGCGGATGGTTGAGTAGTGTCGTCTATCAATCAGAACAACTAGTTTTGCCCTATTTTCCTGAAAATGATCCCTTTGTCAATACCGTTTCCCGCTTCCTTTGAGATTCCGGTCTGTTGGTCACGTTGCTTCTGCCGGAGAGGAAATCAACGGTCTGTCAGAAGTATAGATATATCTAATGACGGTAATGACTGTTTATCTTCAGGAAACCGTTATGAAATGCCTGTCAGAATCTCATCCCTGCACGTGATTTGACATGGCACCCGGATGTAACACTTTAGTATGATGTTCGCTCCCGTGACGGTGTTGTCCGGGGCATAATCGTACGAAGGGTGCGGAATTCCATGTCCATTATTCATTCGCTATTTGGCAAAGTTAGCAGATTTTACCGCCAGGGCATAAACATTGCGTAGCGGTTCACCTCCATGCAGGTGTTTCATTAAAATTGTGCAGGGTGTCGAAGGAGGGAACAGGACTATGAGTGACGGGAATCACGTCTGCCGCATGAGGCGGGGCTATGGCAATGCAGGGTGGCGCAGCCGGTTTTCGGTAATGCTGCGGCTGGTGCTGATCAGTGCGACCATCTTCTGCGGTCTCCCTACACCCCAAGCCCCTGCCAAGACGTTTTCCCACATGGCCGAGATGGGATCGACCCGCTACGGTCACAGCGTCACGCTGCTCCCCAATGGCAAGGTCCTGATCGCCGGAGGCTACAACGATGCCTCGTGCCTGCGGACCGCCGAGATCTTCGACCCGGAAAGCGGTAGCATCACCCCGACCCGCAACATGGTTGCGGCCCGCATGGATCATACCGCCACGCTTTTGGCAAACGGCAAGGTGCTGATCCTGGGGGGGAGAAACGGCACTGCTACCGTCAATACCGCCGAGATCTTCGATCCGGTGCAGGGAACCTTCAATCCCACAACGGACACCACCATCGGCAGGGTCGGCCATACGAGTACCCTTCTTCCCAGCGGCAAGGTGTTGATTGCCGGCGGCGTCAACGACAACAGCTATGTCGCCGCGGCAGAGATCTTCGATCCCGAGACCGAGACCTTCTCGGCAACGGCTGCCATGGCGGATGTCAGGAGAGGCCACAGCGCCACGGCCATGACCAACGGCAAGGTGCTGATTGCCGGGGGGATGAAAGGGAATGCCTACGTCTCCAACGCCGAGATCTTTGACCCGGTTACCAGGACCTTCACCGCTGCAGCTCCGATGCAGTCTGCCCGCGTCGCCCATACGGCAACGCTTTTGAGCGATGGCCGGGTGCTGATCGCCGGCGGGCGCAACGGCTCGGCCATTGTCAATTCGGCGGAGATCTTCGATCCGGCAATGGGAACCTTTGCCGCAACCACGGGGATGAACTCGGAGCGTGACGACCACACCGCTACGCTCATGCCCGACGGCACCGTCCTCATCGCCGGGGGGCGGGATGCCCGGGGATATCTGGACACGGCCGAGGTATTCGAGCCGGAGAGCGGCTCCTTTATCCCTACTTCCAACATGACCTCCATCCGCGAGATCCATGCGGCCATCCTTCTCCCCAACAGCAAGGTCCTGATCGCTGGCGGCTGGAACGGCTTTTCCGCTGCCGGCAGTGCCGAGATCTTCGACCCCGAGTATGTCTGCTCCATCTTCAAGCTGTCACTCAATACGGTGGGAAAAGGGGAGGGGACGGTCAGGTTTTCTCCGGGGAGAAGCTGCAGCGGCTCCTGCAGCCAGTTTTTCCGTAGCGGCACCGAGGTGACCCTCTCGCCGGTGCTGGACAACAATACCTCCTTCCTCGGCTGGTCGGGGTGCGATGCGGTCTCCGGCACCGACTGTTTCGTCACCATGACGAACAACAAACGGGTCAAGCTCAAGACGACCGAGTGCGAACAGGACGACGGCAAGGATACCTACCTGATCACGGCCTCGGCCGGTCCTCATGGCTGCATTTCCCCCTCCGGACAGACTCCGGTTGTGCGCGGCGCCAACCAGACCTTTACCATCGCCTCCGATCCCGGCTATCACGTGGAGCAGGTCCTGATCGACGGCCGCCGCGACATGGGGCCGCTCACCTCCTTCACCTTCACCAAGGTAAAGAAGCCCCACACCATCTCGGCAACCTTTGCGCTCAACGATGCCATCACCATAACGGCGCAGGCAGTAGAGCACGGCAGCATTTCGCCCAGCGGCGAGGTTGCGGTTGCCATCGGCGACAGCAAGAGCTTCACCATCCTGCCGGCAGCGGGTTATCAGGTGGCGGATGTGCTGGTGGATGGCATCTCCGTGGGCGCGGTGTCGACCTACAGCTTCACGAATCTCACGGCAAACCACACCATCTCGGCCAGCTTCACCCCCATCGTCTACAGCATCACCACCACGGCCGGTCTGAACGGCAGCATCGACCCGGCAGGCGTGGTCAGCGTCAACAGCGGGAGCGGCTTTGCCTGTACCATCACCCCGGCAGCAGGTTTCAAGGTGGCTGACGTGCTGGTGGATAATGCCTCAGTGGGTGCGGTGACCAGCTACACCATCGCCGCGGTCACGGCAAACCACACCATCGCCGCCAGCTTCACCCCCATCGTCTACAGCATCACCGCCACAGCCGGTCTGAACGGCAGCATCGACCCGGCTGGCGTGAGCAGTATCAACAGCGGCGCAGCGCAGAGCTACACCATCACCCCGGCTGTTGGTTACAAGGTGGCGGACGTGCTGGTGGATGGCGTCTCCGTGGGTGCGGTCTCGACCTACGGCTTCACGAACGTTCAGGCAAATCACACCATAGCCGCCAGCTTCACCTCCATCGTCTATACCATCACCGCCACGGCCGGTCTGAACGGCAGCATCGACCCGGCAGGTGTTGCCAGCGTCAACAGCGGCGCAGGGCAGGACTACACCATTACCCCGACTGCCGGCTTCAAGGTGGCGGACGTGCTGGTGGACGGCGTCTCCGTGGGTGCGGTCTCGACCTACGGCTTCACGGGCGTCACGACGAATCACACCATCTCGGCCAGCTTCACCCCCATTGTCTACAACATCACTGCTACGGCCGGCTCGAATGGCAGTATCGACCCGGCAGGGGCTGCCAGCGTCAACAGCGGTTCTGGGCAGAGCTACGCCATCACCCCGGCTGTCGGCTTCAAGGTGGCGGACGTGCTGGTGGATGGCGTCTCCGTGGGTGCGGTCTCGACCTACGGCTTCACCAGCGTCACGGCAAATCACACCATAGCCGCCAGCTTCACCCCCATTGTTTACAGCATCACAGCCACGGCCGGTCTGAACGGCAGCATCGACCCGGCAGGTGTTGCCAGCATCAACAGCAGTGCGGCACAGAGCTACACCATTACCCCGGCTGCCGGCTTCAAGGTGGCCGACGTGCTGGTGGACGGCGTCTCCGTGGGCGCGGTGACCAGCTACAACTTCGACAACGTCATAACGAACCATACCATCGCTGTGAGCTTCACCCCCATCGTCTACTCCATCACCGCCGTGGCCGGGTTGAACGGTAGCATAGACCCTGCCGGCATTGCCAGCGTCAACAGTGGTGCAGGGCAGAACTACACCATCACTCCGGCTGCCGGCTTCAAGGTGGCGGACGTGCTGGTGGATGGCGTCTCCGTGGGAGCTGTGACCGGCTACAGCTTCGATAACGTCACAACGAACCACACCATCTCGGCCAGCTTCACTCCCATCGTCTATAGCATCACTGCCACGGCCGGTGCCAACGGCAGCATCGACCCGGTTGGCATGGCCAGCGTCACCAGCGGCGGGTCGCAGAACTACACCATTACCCCGGCTGCCGGCTTCAAGGTGGCGGACGTGCTGGTGGACGGCGTCTCCGTGGGTGCAGTCTCGACCTACGGCTTCACGGGCGTTACGGCAAACCATACCATCTCGGCCGGCTTTACCCCCATCGTCTACACCATTACTGCCACGGCCGGAGTCAACGGCAGCATCGACCCGGCCGGCGCGGCCAGCGTCAACAGCGGCGGGTCCCAGAGCTACACCATTACGCCGGATCAGGGTTACAAGGTTGCCGATGTGCTGGTGGATGCGGCATCGGTGGGGAAGGTCACCAGCTACAGCTTCGGCAATGTGACTGCGAACCACACCATCACGGCCTCGTTCACCCCCCTGATCCTGAACGAGGATTTCTTCATCATCACCGCCACGGCCGGCGCCAACGGCACCATCGCTCCCGCTGGTGACATGGCGGTCCTGAAGGGAAACGACAGCCCGCTGATCACCATCACCCCGGCAGCCGGCTACAAGGTGGCAAACGTGCTGGTCGACGGTGCCTCGAAAGGGGCCATCACCAGCTACTCCTTTGCCGCAGTCACGGCCAACCATGCCATCACCGCCTCCTTCACCCCCCAGCTGTATGCTATCACCCCCATCCAGGCGGCCAATGGCTCCATCACCCCCACCGGTACCGTCTATGTCGGGTACGGCGGCAGCCGTTACTGCACCATCACCCCGGCAGCGGGCTACCATATTGCCGACGTGCTGGTGGATGGCGTCTCCGTGGGTGTCGTGACCAGCTACACCTTCACCGGCGTCTCTTCCGACCATACCATCACCGCGGTCTTTGCCGAGAATCCGTCCATCGTCATCACCGCCACGGCCGGGGCCAACGGCAGCATCTCGCCGGCCGGCGACGTCACCGTGGTGAGCGGCACCAGCCCGACCTTCACCATGACCCCGGCACCGGGCTTTCGCGTTGCCAATGTGGTGGTGGACGGCGTTTCCAAGGGGGCAGTGACCAGTTACACCTTTACCAAGGTCACGGCCGTGGCCCACACCATCGGCGTCACCTTTACGGAGGATGTCTATACCATCACCGCCTCTGCCGGCTTGAACGGCAGCATCTCCCCGGTCGGTGCCGTGACCGTGGCCAGGGGAGGGGACAGCCCCACCTATACCATTACCCCGGCAGAGGGGTACAAGGTGGCGAACGTGCTGGTGGATGGCGTCTCCAAGGGGGCCATCACCAGCTATACCTTCACCGGCGTTACGGCCAACCATACCATAGCCGTCACCTTTACCCAGCTCGTCTACGCCATCACCCCCGAGGTCGGTCCCAACGGCAGCATGACCCCTGCCATTACCGTCTATGTGAACTACAACGGCAGCCGCTACTGCACCATCACCCCCGATCCGGGCTACCACGTTACCGATGTCCTGGTAGACGGCGTTTCCGTCGGGGCGGTTACCACCTATACCTTTACCTCGGTCATGGCCGACCATACGATCAGCGTGACCTTTGCCCCGAACCAGCCGGTCACCATCACCGCCACGGCCGGTGCCAACGGCACCATTTCGCCGGTCGGCAACATCACGGTCCTGAGCGGCAGCAGCCCCACCTTTATCATGACCCCGGCAGCAGGCTACCGGGTGGCCGACATCCTGGTAGACGGCGTCTCCAAAGGGGCGGCAAACAGCTACACCTTCGGCAACGTCTCTGCAACCAACCACACCATCAGCGTCTCCTTCATGCTTGACGTCTATACCATTACCGCCACGGCCGGCCTGAACGGCAGCATCGATCCTGCCGGCGTCGTCACATTGGCCAGGGGGGGGAGCCAGACCTTCACCATTACCCCGGCGGCAGGGTACAAGGTGGCGAGCGTCCTGGTGGACGGCGTCTCCAAGGGTGCGGTCACCACCTACACCATCGGCAACATCGACGCATACCACACCATAGCCGCCTCCTTCACCCCGGTGGTCTACGCTCTCACCACCACCTCCGGCGCCAACGGCAGCGTCTCCCCGGCGGGGACGGTCTATGTCAACAGCGGCAGCAGCAGGTATTGCACCATTACCCCCGACCCCGGCTATTATATCGTCGATGTGCTGGTGGACGGTGCCTCAGTTGGCCCGGTGACCTCTTACACCTTCACCAATGTGACCGCTGATCACACCCTGTCGGCAACCTTTGCCCAGAACCCGGTCATCACCATCACCTCGACGGCCGGCCCCAATGGGACCATCAGCCCCATGGGTACATTGGAGGTAGTGAGCGGCACCAGCCCGACCTACACCATCTCAGCGTCAGCCGGTTACCGGGTGGGGGACGTGGTGGTGGACGGCGTCTCCAAGGGTGCCCTTGCCAGCTACACCTTCAGCAACGTTTCCGCAACGAACCATGCCATCAGCGCCTCGTTCGTTGAGGATGCCTACACCATCACCGCTACGGCAGGCGCCAACGGCACCATTGCCCCGGCTGGGGCGACCAGCGTCGTCAGGGGGAGCGACAGCCCGCTCTTCGTCATCACCCCGGCGGTCGGCTACAAGGTCTCCACCGTGCTCGTCGACGGCATCTCCAGGGGGGCGCTGACCTCGTACCAGTTCACCAACGTGACGGCGAACCATACCATAGCCGTCACCTTCACCCCGATCAACTACGCCATCACCCCGATCCAGGCGGCCAACGGCACCATCACCCCGACCAACACCGTCTACGTGAACTACGGTGCCAGCCGTTACTGCACCATCACCCCGGCAGCCGGCTACCATGTGGCCGACGTCCTGGTGGATGGCGTCTCCGTCGGAGCGGTCACCAGCTACACCTTCACCAACGTCACCTCAGACCATACCATCACCGCGGTGTTCGGTGAGAACCTGGCCGTTACCATCACTGCTTCCGCCGGCGCCAACGGCAGCATCAGCCCGGCGGGCGACGTCTCTGTCCTGAGCGGCACCAGCCCGACCTTCACCATGATCCCGGCGGCAGGCTACCGCGTTGCCGACGTGACCATCGACGGCGTTTCCAAGGGAGCCCTGGCCAGTTACACCTTTACCAAGGTTTCGGCGCCCCATGCCATCGGCGTCACCTTCATGCCGGATGTCTATACCATTACCGCCACGGCCGGCGCCAACGGCTCCATCGACCCCGGTGGCGACATCACGGTGAACAGCGGCGACAGCGTCACGTTCACCTTTACCCCGGCACCGGGCTACAAGGTGCTCAATGTGGCGGTAGACGGCGTCTATATCGGCGAGATGGGGAGTTACACCTTCGCCAACATCGATGCGAACCATACGATCACCCCATCGTTCGCATTGATCCCATAGGGCTCGTTCTCCTTCTGCAACAGGGGAAAAGGTTGGCTGTAACGGCCAGCTTTTTCCCCTTTTCCCGGATTCGTCCAGGGGGCTGTGGAGAGGGGAGTTGCACATCCTGCCGATGCCTGGTTTCGTGGCTGGTCATTCAACGGATTCCGGAGCAATCCGGCGGGATTCCACAGACGGAAAGATGACGGTTATCTAGTTGATTTGATTGCGGTCAGGTTACGAATATGCAATCTGGTGCGGATGGGATCATGGGTGGCGGGCGACTGCCTGCCCGGAGTTTTCTGCGGAGGATGCATCATGAAACGGGATAAGCTGGTATTTGAATCGGAATGTCACTTCGACGATCATTCCTATCAGATCAAGGTCTACTGCCGCCTGGATGGCAGGCATTACGCCAAGACCCTGCTGGGCGAAAACGATTTTATTGTCAATGACGGTGTGACGCTGAACGAGGTCCTGGCCATCCAGCATGAAATCCTTCCCCTTGCCGTTTCAAACCTCAAGTCGCATCAGGCCGGGAAAAGAGACCGGGAAGAAACCTGAACCTACGAGCCCTTCCGGCTGCTATTCCGTCTCCTACATGTCGTGACAGCGGTGGCAGTTGAACCGGGTATTAAAGGCGGTGGTATCGTCGTGGCAGGCGCCGCATGACTTCCCCTGGTCCATCTGCTCCATGGTGATACCGCGCTGCTTCACATAGCCGAGTCGGAACAGGCGCGGATGGCAGTCCGTGCAGCCGTACTTTGCCGTATGGGGTGCATGGGGAAACGTAACCGGTGTCGAACCCTTTACCTTCATGACGATTTTCCCGGCCATGTGGCAGCGGGAGCAGTCATTCAGGTCGAATGCCCTGCGCCCGGTATGGCAGGCCCCGCACGACCTTCCTTTCTCCATCTCCATCATGGAGCTGGGGCGATTTTTCCCCTTGTTGAACAGATGTGGATGGCAGGCTCCGCAACCGGGGAGTTTCGCGTGTGGCCCATGGGAAAAGGTGACCGGCCCGGTCGGGACGACCCGGTAGGAGGCGTCATAGCTTTTTTGGTGGCAACGGTTGCAGCTGAAAAGTGAGAAGGCGCTTTGGCCGTGACAGGCGCCGCATGATCTCCCCCTTCCCATTTCATCCATGCTTACGGGCCTCTGAGCCCTGCCGTAGCCGTAGATCCGGGTGTGGCAGTCGGTGCAGCGGAAACGGGACGTATGGGGCGTATGACTGAACAGCACCTGATCTCCCCCAGGTATCTTGAAAGTCAGATCCCTGGTCGGGTGGCATTTGCCGCAGTCGGAAAGCGGAAAGGCCCGTCTGCCGTTATGGCAGCCGCCGCACGACCTTCCCCGCGCCATTTCCGCCATGGTGACGGGGCGTATCCTCTTGGTCTTGAAGAAGTGTTCGTGGCAGATATTGCAGTTGTCGCCAATGGCAGGCGTCTGCAGGTGTTTGTTATGGCTGAAGGTAACGACGCCTCCGTCGCGGATCGGGAAGTTGACGTCGGTCACTTCCAGGCAATAGGCAGAGGTACAGGCCATCAGGCAGAGGATCAGCACGATGGCTCGCTGCGGGCGGTACATGGGATCTCCTTCTGGGGGACGCTACGGGAAGGTTGCTTCCGTGCGGGATAGCATGCAACATCCTTTCCCAGGGAGAGGCTCAGCCGTCGATTCATTAACAGGCTGTTGAAAAACAGCCATCTCGCCGCCGTCCTCGAAAAGCCGCCTTGTGCGGCGTAGCGCTGCCACGCCTCCGCGGGGCTTTCTGCGGGTGCGACGATCTGACTGTTTTTGAACAGCCTGAGTTTTTCAACAACCTGTAAAAAATCAGGGGGGGTGGCAGCGGGAAAGTATGGAGGGGAGGGACGCGCTGGGCGCCCCTCCCCGCAGGTTTCAGTCTTTCCAGGTTTCGTAAAAGACGATTTCGTCCAGGGGTTTGCGCGGCGGTCCGCTCTTGGGAGGGTCCTGGGGATAGCCGATGGGGAAGAGCCCGACGATCCGGATGCCCGGCGGGATCTGCAGCAGGTCCCCCAGCTGTTCCTCGTCGAAGACACCGACGAAGACGGTCCCCAGCCCCAGGGAGTGGGCGGCGAGCATCAGGTTCTCCGTGGCGATCCCCACGTCGGTCATGTAGTAAAGCTGACCGTGCAGGTCCCCCGAATCCAGCGGCTCGGCGCAGGCGACGATCACTACCGGGGCATCTGAGAGCGCCTTCTGGGCCGGGTTGCTCTTGTACCCCTTGGGAGCGAAGAACGCCTCGACAAATGACAGTTCGCTGATCCTGGCCTTTGCCGCCGGGTCCTGCACCACCACGAACCGCCAGCACTGCATGTTGGCCCAGGAGGGGGCCAGTTGCACCGCCTCCAGCAGGGCCTGGAGTTTTTCCGGCTCCACCGGCTGCGGGGAGAATTTCCGTACGCTCCGCCTGGTCTTGATCGCTTCCAGGGTATCCATAACAAGGCCTCCTTTGTGGTTCATTTCCCTCCAGTGTAGCAGAAAACAGGCGAAGCTACCGCCTGCCGGCGCATTTTCTTTGTGGGCCTCTGCCGGGGGGGATGGCACCGGTGCGGGAGGTTTTGCGCGGTGGTCTGTCCCGGAGAGCGGTGCTGTTTCATGCCGGAGAGACGGTTCGCGGGAGAGTGTGGATCAGCCCACCGGCGCGGTGGAACCGGCGACCGTGTCGCGATACTGCTGCACGGCGGCGTGCAGGGCCGATGCGGCCATGTTCGAACAGTGCATCTTCTCGTCGGGCAGGCCGCCGAGGGAATCGGCGATCTCCTGGTCGGTCAGTGCGAGGACGTCGTCGAGCCTTTTCCCCATCACCAGTTCCGTAGCTATGGAGGAGGTGGCTATTGCCGCTCCACACCCTTTGATGAGGAACTTGATGTTGCAGACGGTCTCGTCCTCAATCTTCAGGAAGTAGAGGAGGGCGTCGCCGCAATTCGGGTCGCCTGCCTGCACGACCACGTTGGCATCTTCCAGATAGCCGGTGTTGCGGGGATTGCGGACATGATCGAGTACTTTGGGCGAATAGTAATCCATAGACGGCCCTTTCCTTGCTGATGCCTCACGGGACTTCCGGTGAGGGCGGCGTATCGGCATGTTCGGTATCGTGGGGGCTTTTTGCAACGACCAGCGCCTTCTGGCAAACGAGCGCTTCGACGACCTTCTTCCTGCCCCGGGTCAACAGCCGCTGTACCGTGCCCCGGGAGACGGCCATCTTTTCCCCTGCCTGTGTCTGGTCGAGGCCCTGGCTGTCGCAGAGGTAGAGCGCTTCCAGTTCGTCATGTTCGAGTGCGATGGCCTCCAGTTCCTTGAGTGGCGTACCCGCAGGCTTGAACACCAGGCCGAGCTTCTCGCGCAACGGGCAGATGCAGTTTCGATGTTTTTTCTTCCGTGGTGACATGTCGTTCCCTTGCTCCGCTCGGAGTCACATGTGCCGGGTCCGGGCCATTTCCGCGCAGGGAGCGTGACTGATTGAACGCCGCGACAGGCGGCTGGTCAGCCTTATATAATGTGTATATGCACGCAAATAGCATTAATAAATTTAAATGTCAACCCCTTTCCCCGGTTGGCAGGGTTGCGGGAGCGGCGGTTTGCATGTGGGTGGATGGTGCGGGCCGGTTGCCGATTTTCTGCTACACTTGCAGCTGAAAACAAATGCAGGGGGGGAGAACCATGGCGAAACAGCGCGAAACGGCAACGCTGGCTGCCGGCTGCTTCTGGTGTGTGGAGGCTGTCTTTGCCGGTCTGCGCGGGGTGGAGAGCGTGGTGTCGGGATATGCGGGGGGCGAGGTGGAGAACCCGTCCTACGAGCAGGTCTGCAGCGGAGAGACCGGTCATGCCGAGGCGGTGCAGATTACCTTCGATCCGGAGAGAATCAGCTTCAGCGATCTGCTGGAGGTCTTCTGGCGGACCCACGACCCGACTACCAAAGATCGCCAGGGAGCTGACTTCGGTTCCCAGTACCGCTCGGCCATCTTTTACCACGACGACCGGCAACGGGAGATCGCCGAACAGTCCCGGCGTGCGACCGACGCGGCCGGGATCTGGCCCCGGCCCATTGTCACCGAGATCGTGGCGTTCAGCACCTTTTTTGCTGCCGAAGGGTACCATCAGGACTACTACCGGAACAACCGACTGCAGGGGTACTGCCGGATGATCATCGAGCCCAAGTTGACAAAGCTGCGCAAAGAATTCAGCGAGAAACTGCGGGAGCCGGGCGGAGGGTAAGGCTCTCCTTATTCGATCAGCAGAAACGCATAGCGGTTCATCTCTTCCTCGTAGCCTGCCAGCACCTCCAGCGGATAGCCGAACTTGGCCACGGTGGCAAAGACATCCACACCCATCCCTTCCGGGGTGGGGCGCGAGTGCTGGCGGTTGCGACAGGAGGTGCGGGTGTGGGCGCACTCCCTGCACAGTTTGCAATTGTCCATGAAGAGGAGAAAGGCCTTCTGGTATCCGGCGATGAAGGCCTCCCGTTCCACCTGCAAAAGCTCTCGGTTCACCTCTCGCGTCCAGGCATGACGCTGCTCCGGATCATCCAGTTTCTTTCTGAAACGGAAGATTGCTCCCAGACGATACTCATTGAAAAAGTTCCGGCATTCGGCCACGGATGGCGTATTGGGGGGGCAGGAGGCGTTTCTGCCGTAGTCGCCGCAGCCGAACATGCACTTCATTCGCACCCACTGCCCAACCACGATTTCCGCCGGATCCATCCAGTGAAAATCGTGGATACCTTTTTCCTGAAACAGTTTCTGCAATAAAACCTGATCAGCCATTGTTGTCAGCTCCTTCCGGTGACTGGTGATCGTTACGGGCATTCCGCATCCCTCGGCGTGTCGAGGGTGACCTGCCACACATATGGCACCATGCCGTAGTTCCAGGCCAAACAGAGCCGGCGGTAGCCGGAAAACAGCAGCGCCTCGCCTGCAGAGAAAAGGACGATCGCTGCCGGCAGGGTTAGGTTGCCCGCTCGTTGCAGCATCTCTTCCATTCTGGTGTAGTTCTTCCGGTAGCCACGCTTTGCCCTGGCAAGATAGATGGTGTAGTCGTCATAGGTGGCGTAGGAAAGACTGACCGGCACTCCCTGCAGATCGCCGGAGCGGGGGTAGGGAATCATGCCGCCCTGCTCAAAGGCCGCCAGGAGGCGTTCCCAGTCGATGCCGTGGCGCTGGTAAAAATCCTGCTTGGCCGGGTGACGGGAAAACTCCCATTCCTCGCCGTGCAGGTCGGGTTTTTCCCAGCTGATGGTGAGTGCCGATCTGGAAAGCATATTTCTCTCGGTAGGCATTTGCGTGGAGCCGAGCACGTTCCGGGCTGCGGCAATGGTAAAGGCATCTATTCTGCTGTTCCGGCAAGCCAATGATTCCGTCTCGTTACGGGACCGCCGCATTGGCACAGGTTTTCAGGAGATTGATTGTAGACCAGCTCCATGACTCAGTCAACGTGCGGATTATAATGGACAATGACTGGGATTGTAAAAAAAGTAGATATTTTAACGAGATCTCTTGTTTTATAGGCATAGTGCTATATACTTGTAAATGTTTGATTCTGTCAAAGAAATAGGTGAGGAAGCGGATTATATGTCGCATTTTTCGTGGGGAATGATCTGCTTTCGGAGGGTTTGACCGTACAGAACAGCCTGGTAGAGCCTGGGTAAAAGTCCAGCTGCAAGAGGAGATGACAATGACATTCAAGCCGGGGAACATTGTGAGCCATTCCGAAGCACAAGAGTGGGGGGCTGGCAAGGTCCTTGAGGTAACCATCAACAGGGTGACGATCCAGTTCAGCGACGGCATCAGTCGAAAAATTGCCGCTTCTCACTATACCTGCCTGGTGCCTGCCAGCGAGTCAGCATATTTACCGCCACCCGACGCCGTTCCGGCAGCGGTTGTTCGCGCCCCACGCAAGACAGCGGCAAAACGGAAGCAATAGGACATGAGTCTACGGGGCGGGCCGCAGATCCGCTTGCTCCGTATGCATCCTCGCAGATCCGGGTTGTATTACCGCTATGATCGAAGGGGTTTCAGGAGCTGAAGATTCGAGGAGCGTGATCCAGTTTGCTGCGCTGAATCGTTACGGCTTTTCCGGAGATCTTTACCCTCATTCCTGCCAGTTCTACCCGCACAATCCCTCCGCGTCCCGATGCCTGATAACCGATCATGGCAGATTTCCACAGTATTTTCCCCCAGTAAGGGGCAAGGCAGCAATGTGCCGAGCCGGTGGCCGGATTTTCCGGGATGCCGATCTGCGGTGCGAAATAGCGTGAGACATAGTCGTATCGCTCGGACTCCGCGCGGCTGGTGACGATGAGTCCGCGACAGTCGAGGTGTCCCAGGGCGACCAGGTCGGGTTTCAGGTCACGGACCGTTCTTTCGTCGGTCACCTCGACCAGATAGTCGTGCCGGTTCTTCCCGGCATTGATGATGGGAACGCCCACAGCCCTTTCCAGGTCGGGGGTGGGCGTCAGAGTCCGGGGCGGTTCGACGGGGAAGTCGAGTTGAATGAGGTCGCCATGCTGCACGGCGGTGAGGAGCCCGCTCCTGGTGAAGAAGCGCGCCTCCCGGTCGCAGGGTATGAGCCTGCGTTCCCAGAGGAGGTGGGCACTGGCAAGGGTGGCATGCCCGCTCAGTTCCATCTCCTGGATCGGGGTAAACCAGCGCAGATAGTAGCCGTTCTGCTCGGAGAGGAGAAAGGCGGTTTCGGGGAGGTTGATCTGTCGGGCTACTTCTTGAAGCCAGTAGGGGGGACGGGGCCGGTCCAGCAGGCAGACCGCTGCCGGGCTCCCTTTGAAAAGCTGTTCTGTGAATGCGTCGACCACGACAATCGGGATGGTCATTGGCCTCTCCTTTCGGGGCTACGGGCCATAGGGCATCTCGGGTGTCCAGGATGCGATCTGCTCGGTAAAGAGGGCGTGGGGGACCGCCACCATATCGAGGCTGCTGTATGAGCTGCCTGACATGGGGAGCAATTCCACTCTGTCACAGTAGTGGAGCATGACAAGGAAAGACCGATACTCTCTGGCGAGACACTGGCGGTACCGGGGAGGCGACCATGGGGACATTCCTTTCCTGTTCATAGGACCACCTTTACAGCCAGCCGGCTGAGTGAAGCATGCGAATGGGGCACCGGTCAGGTGCCCTTCACTAAATCAGGATGTGTGCCAAGTGTGCATTGTGCAACCTGTTGAAATATAAATGTAAATATGGTGTGCGTTCGGAGGGGTGAGAAGCCGGAAGTGTAAAAAATTTTTACACTTGGTGGTGAATGCTTTGAAAATGTAATAGAAATGGGATGTTACGATGTGTGTAAATTAATTTTACACGGGAAAGAAACTTTCCTGGGGGAGGGGAGAGCGATAAAACTGCCGGTCGGAGCAGAGAGGTGCCGTTTTGCCTTGGCGGTTATGGCAGGGAGAAATAAAAGGTGGCCCCTTCTCCGGGGGTTCCTTCTGCCCAGACCACGCCACCGTGACGCTGGATGATGCGCTGGACCGTGGCGAGCCCGATGCCGGTGCCGGAAAATTCGTTCTGCTGGTGGAGTCGCTGGAAGGGGGCGAAAAGGCGGCTGGCATGGGTAACGTCGAAACCGGCACCGTTGTCCCTAACAAAGTAACAGGGGAGGGTATCGTGCTGGACAATGCCGAATTCGATGGTGGCGGTTGCGGTTCTGGCGGTGAATTTCCAGGCGTTCCCCAGCAGGTTGTCCAGGGCGACCCGCATGAACGCCGGATCGGCATTTACGATCACCGGCTCGGTGATGGTGAAATTGACCTGCCGCTGCCGGTCGGATGCGGCCAGTTCCTCTGCAATCTCGCGGGCCATTGCACCGATGTCGATCCGCTGCCGGGAGATGTCGATGCGGGAGAGCCGGGACAGGGTGAGAAACGCCGTGATCAGCGACTCCATCCGCACCACGTTGTTGTTGATCCGCTCCAGGTACTCCTTGCCCAGGGGGGGCATGGATTCGAGGCACTCTTCGATCAGCAGGGCCGAGAAACCGGCAATGGAGCGCAAGGGGGCGCGGAGGTCGTGGGAAACCGAATAACTGAACGCTTCAAGCTCGTTGTTGACAGCCTCTAGTGCATGTTTCTGCCGCAGCAGGTCTTCGTTCAGCGCCGATATTTCCTTTTGCGCACTGATGCGTTGTTCGATCTCCAGGTGCAATGCCTCATTGGTTTCGGCTAACTGCCTGGTCTGTTCCATGATCTGGCAGGTTGCCTCGGAGAGGATGGCTATGCGGGCGTTGATCCCGCCGATGGAGAGGTAGTCCGCCAGACCCCGGTATCCCCGGCCTCCCGTTGCATGCCCTGATGCCTTCAGATGATCGGCAACGGTGGCGTATTCCTGCTGGAGTTTGCCGGTGGCGATCTCCAGTTTGAACAGGAAAGTGAGGAGATAGAGAAAGCCCGCCGTGAAGATGAAGGCCGCCGGATCGACCCAGATACCGAAGCGGACAAAGAGGAGGTAGACGATCACGGGGACGGTGATGCTGGCAGTGAGCCAGACCAGCGTCGCAACGGTTTCGGTCAGTTTCATGTAGAGTACGAACAAGATAACGGCGATGAGCAGGCAGGCCGCGAAGCGTACAGAGGTGTCGCTGATCCTGATGTTGTCGTGCTGCAGCAGGTTACTCAGGATGTTTGCCTGCACCTCCACCGCGGGCATCCTGTTCCGCTGCTGGGAAAAGGGGGTGAACACCTGTTCTTCCAATCCTGCCGCCGTCGGTCCGACGAGTACGATCTTTCCCTTGAAGAATCCGGCCGGGACCCTGCCGTTGACGATGTCGGCCATGGGGATCGTCGGAAACGTCCCTCTCGGACCATGGTAGTTGATATGCATTGGGGCGAGCTGGATGATGCCGGTGGATATCTCATTGTCCGATTGAGAAGGCTTGCCGTCTGTGGCGGGCAGAGGGGGAGCGGCCGCAGCTTCCTGGACTGCGGCCGCAAATGAGGGGACTACCCAGCCGCCGACCTTGAGGGTATGAAAGACTCGGCGGGTCACCCCGTCGATGCCCTGCTCGATGTGAAGGTGCCCGGCAGGGAAGCGGGAAAGCTGCGGGGCGGGTGCGGTTACCTGGAGATGTTCGTCGATGTAGAGCGGAAAAACCGTCCTGCCGTAATGGGTGGCAGCTGCGGCAAGCACCGGGTCATCTGCGGTCGGTTCCGCCATGATCACGGTGAATCCTACGGCCCGTGCCTCGTGCAGGGTGTCGAGCAACTGTCCGTAGATGCTTCGGTGCAGGGGCCATTGCCCCAGCTCCTGGAGGGTTTTTTCGTCGATGGCGGCGATGACGATGTCATTGCCCGGTCTGATGGTGCCTCTGAGGCGGAAAGCCAGATCGTAGCAATACCGGTTGATGCCTTCGAAAAAGCCGAGATCTTCGGCACCGAAGATGACAAACAGGCCTGCCAGGGCGATCAGGATGTTTCGCACGCCTTTCCGGTTGAAACCGGATTTCAGGGAATTCCGCCGTTCAGTGCAGAGCATCAGAGGGCCAGGCCGAGGATCAGCCCCAGCACCCCCCCCACGATCCCCATCAGGCCATAGGGGAATCTCCGCTTGATCTCAAAGCTTTGCGGCGGAGAGAAAGAGCCCTGGTAGCCTTTCCCGTCGATACAGGCGCTACGGACGTAGTAAATGCCAGGTTCTTCAGGTCGTTCAATGGTGATTTCAGGACGTTCGCTGGTGCCGTCGAATAGCGGCTTTGCAAAGCCGCTGTCTCTGGCTGTCTGGAACCGGTAGGAAAGGCCCGTTCCGGCGTCCCGAACCCGAAGGCGCATTTTCCCCTCTTCTTCCTCGGGGGGTGCGACAGTCGGCGTCGGTGGAGGGGGGATGACTGTGAAGCTGAGCTTGTCGGACCATTCTCCCTGGTACCTGTCCGCTGCCACGGAGGCTACCCGAAAGAAGTAATTACCCGGTGAAAGGTCCTCAACCTCGTATTCAGTGCCCTCCAGAGTCGGCAGGTCCTGGACGAAGCGGGAGAAAACATCGTCCGTGGCGACCTGCAGGTGATACGCAGTTGCATCGCGCACCTTGAGCCAGCGGAAGACCACATCTTTGTCCCTTGTTTCGCTGCCATGGGCCGGGGTGTTAATGATCGGGGGGAGCGGGTTTGCCCTGAAGGTGAGGGGTACGGCCGGTGATGGTTGCCCTTCGATCCCCATGTCGTCGATGCTCCGCACCTGCAGGAAATAGTGGCTGTCTTCGAGGGTGTCGACCACAAACGGCTCCTTGAGCGGCAGTACCTGTTCCCGTACCAGATCCTTCATTTCCTTGTCCCTGGCGAGCATGACGTGGTATGAGACCGCTCCCGTAACCTGCGGGATACTGATGCGAAGGGGGGCGAATCTGAACATTGCGGGGAATGCCAGAGGTGACGGTGGAGGAAGCAGCTTGCGGGGAGAGAGGGGCGGTTCACCCATCTGGACTATGGTCCCTTCTCCTCCATGGAGCAGGACCTCCCGTCGGCCGCCGGTCACGGAGACGGTACCTTCCAGCGTCTCAGTGCGGGTTGCGTCATCCTGATCCAGCGACACGTTGAAAATGGTTCCCCGTGCCGCGGAAACCGCCGAGGGGGTCTTGATGTTGAAGCGTTGTTCCCGCCCGGTTGCCCGGCGGATCTTGGTCAGGATCCGTCCGGAGGAGAGCAGCATGTCACGCAGGAAATAGCTGTCCCCCTTTCGTTTGGAGCGGATCAGGTCGAGCGACGAATTGTTCCGGAGCAGCAGCTGGGTGCCGTCGTCGTAGCTGATCTCCAAGATCCCGTCTTTCCCCGTGACGACCCGCTCTCCCTCTCTCAGGGTCTCATTCAGCATGATTGCATGCTGCTCAGTTCCCTGCTGACGGGTTACCTCTCCCTTGACAAAGGTGACGACGCCGTCGTCGGGGACTCCTTTCAGCAGCCCTGCCGGCACGAGCAGTTTCTGGCCGGGCAGGATCAGGTCCGGGTTCTTCAGGTTATTGAATCGATAGATTTCCCGGCATCGCGACGGATTCTCCAGCAGTTGGCGACAGAGGGTGCGCAGGGTGTCTCCGCGCACTACGGTCAGGTCGATATGCGGTTCAGCGGTTGCCGCAACGGTTGTGAGGACAAGAAGGCCCATGGTGAGGAGGCCGGTTGTGTACAGCGGTCTTCTTCTGCTTCCCATTGATGCATCCTGCTCTGGCGGTCGGCCCGACCGTCAGGTGTGTTATGTCGCGTTGTCGTGATCTCCTTTAACCAGAGTTAATCATAACAGCATTTTGTTGTTGGGCAACCGGCTATTCTCTGCAATTCCCGCAAGGGGGGGATCTGCCCCCCCACTGCAGGCACTGCGTCTCTCCGGATCAGATCCCCTCGAACAGGGGGGTGGACAGATACCGCTCCGCTCCGTCGGGGAGGATCACCACGATGGTCTTGCCGTTGAACTCCGAGGCGAAGGCGAGCCGGACCGCGGCTGCCACTGCCGCCCCACAGGAGATCCCCACCAGCAGCCCTTCCTCCCTGGCCAGCCGCCTGGCAAACTCGATGGCCTCGTCGCCGGTCACCTGCTCCACCCGGTCAATCACCGAGAGGTCCAGGGTGTCGGGGATGAAGCCGGCGCCGATCCCCTGGATCTTGTGCGGCCCCGGTTTCAAAGGCTCACCGGCCAGTGTCTGGCTGATCACCGGGCTTTCCCTCGGTTCTACCGCAACAGAAAGGATCTCTTTGCCGCGCGTCCGTTTGATGTAACGCGAGATGCCGCTGATGGTGCCGCCGGTCCCCACCCCCGCGACCAGCACGTCAATGCCGCCGTCGGTGTCGTTCCAGATCTCGGGGCCGGTGGTCTTCTCGTGAATTGCCGGGTTTGCCGGGTTCTTGAACTGCTGGGGAATGAACCAACGCGCCGGGTCGGACGCGGCGATCTCCTCGGCTTTGCCGATGGCCCCCTTCATCCCCTCGCTGCCGGGAGTGAGGATCAGGTTTGCCCCCAGGGCCGCCAGCACCCGCCTGCGCTCGATGCTCATGGTTTCGGGCATGGTGAGAGTCAACCGGTAGCCGCGGGCCGCAGCCACGTAAGCAAGGGCAATGCCGGTATTGCCGCTGGTCGGTTCGATGATCTCCACCCCCGGCTTGAGGATGCCGCGTTCCTCCGCATCCCAGATCATGCTGGCGCCGATGCGGCACTTGACCGAGTAGGCGGGGTTTCGCCCCTCCACCTTGGCCAGGACCGTTGCCCCGGCCCCTTTGGTGAGATTGTTCAGTCTGACCAGCGGGGTGTTGCCGATGGAACGGGAATTGTCTTCGTAGATGCGGGACATGGTTATGCTCCTTTCCTATGGGTGTTCGGTTGTTGTCGTCAGTGTGGGGCCGTGCCGCGTGATTCAGGCTTATCAGTATTTAAAGTCTATCAAGCAAATAGACAAAATCAACAAAAAATTTAGAGCTTGTTCGTAAATACTGCCGCTAAGACGGGATGCGGTACCGCAAAGCTTATTTACGATAAATCTCTTAGATCACGAAGTTGAACAACTCTTTTTCGTTTTCTTCTGCCAGGTCGATCCGGTCGAGCACATCCGCCAGGGTGGTCTTCTCCATGACAGCGGACATGGCGTCCCAGGCATCCTTCATTGCCAGCCTGATCCCGCAGGTGGCCAGTTTGACGCACTCTTCGCAGACCGCTGCTGGGGTGTTGTCCAGGCAGGCAACCGGTGCAACCGACCCTTCCAGCACCTTGACGGCGGCGGCGATGGTGATCTGGCGCGGCTCCCTGGCCAGGTAATAGCCTCCACCCTTTCCCTTCCTGCTGGCAAGGATCTCGCCGTTGCGCAGGGTGAGGAGGATGTATTCGAGGAACTTCTTGGGTATCTTCTCCGCCTCTGCCAGGTCGGCGATGAGCACCGGTCCCCGGTTGTACATCCGGGCCAGGGCGAAAAGGGCCTTGAGGCCGTATTTGGTCTTTTTGGAAAGCATTGTCGATAAACCCTATAGACTTTTATAGCTAGTGCAGGGAGAAAATGCAAGGGGAATTATCGACCAGCATTCTGGGGAGAGGTACAGCACTCACTTCACCTCCACATTCCTGATGCCGTCCGGCCGCCAGGCCGGAGAGATGACCAGGCTCCCTTTCTCTTGCCCCGGCTTCCCGTCCAGAAGGCTGCCGAAACTGATCTTGAAGTCGCCAAAGCGGTTGTTCACCTCGTCCATGGCGCTGACGAGCCGGCTCTTCTTCCGCTCCTCCTCGAACAGCGGCAGTTGGTCGCCTTCGTAGCGCAGGTTGCTGATCTTTACCCCCAAGAGCCGCACCGGCTGGGCGAGGACCAGGGTGTCGAGGATGGCCACGGCTGCCCGGTAGATGTCGTCGCTCCGGTTGATAGGGGCGGCGAGGGTTTCCTGTCTCCCCACCCAGGTGTCGAAGTCGGCGTAGCGGATGGAAAGGGTGACGGTCTTTCCCCGGACGCCGTAGCGGCGCGCCCGTCTTCCCACCATCTCCGACAGTTGCAGGAGGAATTTGAGGATCTCGTCCCGCTCCTCGATGTCCTGCTCCAGGGTCATGGAATGCCCCACCGATTTCACCTCCTCGGCCTGTTCCGAGGGGATCACCGGTGCGTCGTCGATCCCTCTTCCCATCAGGCTCAGATGGTCGCCGACGATGCCGAATCTCTTCCGCAGGATCTCCACCGGATAGCGGCCCAGTTCGCCGCAGGTCTGGATCCCCAGCAGGTGCAACTGCCGTTCGGTCTTTCTGCCGATACCGCACAGCTCCCCGATCGGGAGCCGCTCCAGCACCTGCTGAGCTTGGCCGGGCTCGATGACGGTCAGGCCGTCCGGCTTTTTCATCTCCGAGGCGAGCTTGGCCAGGAGCTTGTTGGGGGCGATACCGATGGAGCAGGTGAGGCCGAAGCGCTGCCTGATCCGCGCCTTCAAAAGATAGGCGATCCGCTCTGCGCTGCCGAACAGGCCGAGGGAGCCGGTGAGATCGAGAAAGGCCTCGTCGATGGAGAAGACCTCCACCAGCGGGGTGTATTCCAGCATTATTTTGACGATCTGGCTTGAGGTGTGGGTGTACTTGCGGTTGTTGCCGACGACGAAGATGATCTGCGGGCACTGCTGCCTCGCCTGCCAGGTGTTCATCCCGGTCTTGACGCCGAAGGCGCGGGCCTCGTAGGAGGCGGTGGTGACCACCGTCCGTCCCGAACCGATCACCGCGATCGGCTTGCCGCGCAGTTCAGGGTTCGACTGCTGCTCCACCGAAGCGAAGAAGGCGTTCATGTCGAGGTGCATGATGGTGCGCTGCGTCATGGTTCACCTCTCGATGGCGGCCAGGGTCCAGCGCTGCCCGGCGGTATGGTAGGTCAGTTCGAAGAGCTCCCCGCCGGAGGTGATGGTGAAGTGGAGCCGGGTCTCCGCCCCCTGGCGGTCCTGCCAGGTGTAGGTGGTCTGTTCTACTGCGTATTTCCTCGCTCCGCGGGCGAACCAGACCGGACGGACCCCCGCGGGCTCGAAGATGGCGGCGACTTTTACCGGTTCGTGCTTCATGCAAGCTGTCGGTAGATGCCGACGACCTTGCCAAGGATGAGCAGCTCCTCCCCCTCGCGGACGATGATCGGCTCCAGGTTCGGGTTTTCCGGCTGGAGGCGGACCTGCCCCCGCTCCCGGTAGAAGCGCTTGAGGGTCGCTTCGCCGTCGACCAGGGCCACGACGATATCGCGGTTTTCGGCCGTTGCCTGGGGGCGGATCAGCGCCAGGTCGCCATCCGTGATGCAGGCGTTGATCATGGAATCTCCCCTGACGCGGAGAAAGAAGGCGCCGCCCGATTTCTGCTGGGAGCGGTCGATGGCAAAGTATTCTTCGATATCCTCGCTGGCCGGCTGCGGCTGGCCGGCCCTGACCGTCCCGACTACCGGCAGGCTGACGGCCTGGCTGGTCTGGCCGGCCAGGACGATCCCCCGGGAGCTTCCCCCCTGGCGGCGCAGGTATCCCTTTTTTTCCAGGACGGTCAGGTGCTTCATGATGCCGAGGGTGCCGTTGACCCCGAGCTGCTCGGCGATCTGCCGCAGGCTCGGCGGGTAGCCGTAATCGGCGATGAAGCGGCCGACGATCTCCAGGACCTGGTGCTGGCGCGGTGTGAGCTGTTCCATGGTCTCTCCGGGGGTTATCATATGACAAGTTCTCATTTGATAACTACCATGGCTGCTTAGTGCTGTCAAGGGAGGCGATATTTTTTTGCCAGGGCTGATTGACAATCTGTACCAACTGGTATAAAGTTGCAACCCATGGATCGGGAGAGATGTCGTGCAAATCCCAAGCTGAAAGACCTTGAGCTCTTGTGCCGGGAACAGGGGCTTCCGCTCACCGTGCAGCGGCGGGTTATCCTGGAGGAGCTCGCCGGGCGGGCGGACCACCCGACGGCCGAGCAGCTCTACGCTGCGGTGAAGCCCCGGCTCTCCGGCGTTTCCCGGACTACGGTCTATCGGGTCCTGGATGCCTTTGTCCGCCTCGGCGTTGCCCGGCGGATCGACACCCCGGACTGTTCGGTCCGCTTCGATGCGGAGATGGGGGAGCATTGCCATGTCCACTGCCTCTGCTGCGGCAGGGTCGCCGATCTGGACGATCCCCTGCACGGCCAGGTGCCGGTGCCGGAGATCAACAGCCAGGGGTTTGCCATAACAGGCTATTCCATACACTTTCGGGGGCTCTGTGCCGAATGCCGGGCGCACGGGGGCCAACCCGCCACATCACCAGCAAGGAGGAAGAATCAATGAAAAAATGGCGTTGCATCATCTGCGATTACATCCACGAAGGTCCCGAACCCCCCGAGGTCTGCCCCGAGTGCGGTGCCGGTCCGGAGAGCTTCGAAGAGGTTACCTGAGAAGATACGACAGCGGTGGGGAAGGCATCACCGCACCACATTCAGACCATGACATTGTATGGGAAGTTCAGGAGGTGGGATATGGGGTTCATTACCCTTGAGGACGTGATCAAGTTTGCCGTGCAGCGGGAGGATACCGCCTACCGGCTCTACAAGCGCGCAGCGGAGCAGACGACCAGTATCTCCGCCCGCAAGATGTTCGAGGAATTTGCCGCCGAGGAGGCGGGCCACAAGGATGTCTTCAGCCGGATGGACCTGGCGAAGGCCGAACAGTACCGGGCCAGCAAGATCTCCGATATGGGGATCAGCAAATACCTGGTGGATATAGAGCTGAAGCCCGACATGACCTATGTGGAGATCCTGCAGTATGCCATCAAGGCGGAAGAAAACGCCTATCAGCTCTACAAGGCGGCAGCGGAGATGACCGAAGAGCCGCAGCTGAAGAAGACCCTGGAGGTCTTTGCCGATGTGGAACTCGGCCACAAGAAGCGGATCGAAGGGATCTACGACGAGCGGGTGCTGACCGAGAACTAAAGCAGCAGCAGACTGGAGATGACAGGCCAAGGCCGTCCCGTGGCGAACGGGGCGGCCTTTTTCGTGGTGGAGCTGACGCCGTGGCAGGAAATGATATAGTTGGAAGAATGGTAATGGAGGCAGAACAGCGGGGAGGTGCGGCATGGGACGATTCTGGCTGGTCGTGTGCGTGGCAGGGGGCATCGTGGGAAGTGCGGCATGGGGAGGCGCAGAGCAGCTCGGGGGGTATGTCGACAGCTGCAATCGCTGTCATGGCGATGCAGCCCGGATGCAGGCATTGGGATATCCGCACTTTGTCGTAAACCGTGCCGAGGTGGCGCGTCAGACCGGCATGCCGGCCGGCTGCCCCGACTGCCACCTGGGGAATCCCGATGCTGCGGCAAAGGATGAGGCGCACAAGGGGTTGAAGCGGCTGCTGGTGGTTCGGAAGAAGGGGCTCGTGGCCGAACCGGCGGATCGCAAGGCGCCGCTCATGGTGACTGCCGGCCCGGTACAGCGGCTCAAGTTCCAGGTGATGAAGGATGGCAAGCCGGTGGTCGACCCGACGGTCAACACCGTACTCTACCACGACAAGCTGCCGGAGACGCTCACCCAGGACTTCGCGACCATGGAAAAGACCTGCGGCCGTTGCCATAGCGGGCAGGTGGCCCAGTTCCGCACCACTCCCATGGGACGCAATGCCAAGCAGAGCCAGTATGTCAGCTGGAGCGAACCAGCCCGGGGCCCCCACAACTGCGGGGTCTGGTCGGTCGCCAACTACAAGGGGATCGCCGCCGCCACGGCAGTGCCGTTCAGCCAGGCCCAGTCGGATCTCAACCAGCGGACCTGCAACAACTGCCACGTGGGGTGCCTGGACTGCCACTACTACCCGACCCTTCCCGACCGGAAGGAGCCGCGCAGCGGCATGCATGCCTTCCGCAAGACACCGCCGCCGGAGAGCTGCTACGGTGGTGGCAGGGGGCAGTTCTGCCATGCCGGCCCCGAGGACCGGCGCCGCGGCGCCGGCTATTTTGCCGGGCCCTTCTCCTTCCCCGAGGGGTTGGCGCCCGACATCCACCGGACCAAGGGGGTCGGTTGTCTCGACTGCCATTCCTCGAACCGCGACGACGCGAGCCTCCCTCATGGCATGGTCAGGCGCCAGGCGACCTGTACCTCCTGCCACGCCGAGATCGTGAAGAGCCACGCTGCCTCGCAACACCGGACGCTTTCCTGCGAGGCGTGCCACATAGGGGCGGCAGGGGGATACCAGGCGACCTTCTGGGGGCCGGGCATGCTGGCCGGCAGCACCACCCCCTATTACAAATACAAGGATTACTACGGGATCATGAGCGAGCCGATCCTGATCCGCGATCAGCGCGGACGCTGGATACCGGTAAAACCGTTCCCCATGGCAGTGATGAACCAGAAGGGGGGCGGGTTTACGCCGGGGCTCAAGTGGCGCTACCCGCTTACGCTTGCCGATGCGGAGCGGACCGACGATGCCTGGGGCTTCGTGGGGCTCGTTGACGGGCTGCCGGAGAACAACAAGGCGCTCCTCTGGGTCCAGATGGACAAGCTCTCTCACCGCTACGGCGCCAGCCGTTCCTGCGCCTCGTGCCACGGCAGTGCCGGGGGCGAGCAGCGGCGCCAGGTTTCCTGGGATTTCGGCGACAACGGTGCGCTCCCCTTTTCCGGCAGTCATCTGGTGATTGCCAACCGGGAGGGGTTGGCAATCCGGGAGATGAAGGCAAAGGATGCCATCGAGGCGGACAAGGGGATAGCCGTTTCCAGCCTGGCTCCCTGGTATTTCCTCAAGGACCGCTGGTTTGTCCCCGGCGATTTTTCCCTGCCTGCGGTTCCCTACGGCCAGGGCGCTGCCTCGGCGGCGGAGGAGCTCTCCGCGGCCCGCGCCAAGGGGCTCGTACACCGCTAGGGCGAAAAGCCCGGCATCGTTGACTGCCACTGGGCCGGGGATATACTGGCACTGTACGCGGGAAGGATCGAGGATCTGTCTATGCTTGTGGAGATGCACTGTCATACCGCCGAGCACTCGGCATGCAGCGGGGTCCCGGCCGTCGATCTGGTCCGTCAGGTCTTTGCCAAGGGGCTGCAGGGGATCGTTCTTACGGATCACCACTACCTCTGGCCCCGTGAGGAGATGCAAGCGCTCCGTCGTGCTGCCGGGGTGCCGGACCATTTCTGCATCATGAGCGGTCAGGAGCTGGGCAGCGCCGATTTCGGCGATCTCCTGGTCTACGGCGCTTCCGGGATCATCCCCCGTGGGACTGCTCTGGCCGAGGTGCGACAGCGCTATCCCGATGCGGCCCTGGTCTGGGCGCATCCTTACCGGGGAGGGAAAACACCCGAGGCGGAGCGGCTTTGTGTGCCGCTTCTGGACGGCGTCGAGATCTTCAACTCCAACCACACCGTGCGGGGGAACAGTCGCGCGCTCCAGGACTGGCACCGCCTCCGCTTCACGGCGATCGCCGGCACCGATACCCATGGCGCCAGTTATGCCGGCCTCTATCCCACCATCTTCGATCATCCGCTGACCTCCATCGAGGAACTGGCCAGGGAGATCCGCGCGGGCCGCTGCCGGCCGTTTCTCAAGGAGATCCCCCGCGCAGGCACCCACAGCCAGGTGACCGAGGTGACCATCGGCACCAAGGGGAGTGACGAGCAGCGGGAACGGATCATCATCCGAGCTCTCGACGATCGTCACAGCTGGCAGTCGGCCCAACGGGCGTTTCACATCATGGAGGTCCTGTCCGAAGCCGGCTTTAGCGACGGCGCCTTCCGGGTGCCCCGCCCCATCGACCAGGATGCGGCGTCCATGACGCTCATCGAGCAGGGGGTCCGCGGCAGGTCGCTCTATGACCGGCTCCTCGTTGCATCGGAGGAGGACGGCCGCTCCTTCATCGAGCTGGCAGCCCGCTGGCTGGCCCGGCTCCATGGCCTGAAACTGCAGGTCACCCCTGCCGGCGAATTCGCCCAGCGCGAGAAGCAGCGGCTGGTCCGCTATCTGGAGCGGTTCTCCGCCATCGAGCACCGTCACCTGCGCAAGGTCCGGGAGATCGCCGAAGCGGTGGGGGAGCACGAAGAGCGGCTGATTGCGGTGCAGGGCGGGTCGTTCGTCCAGGGGCACGGCGACTATCATCCCAAGAACATCTTTATCGGCCAGGACCGCCAGGATGACCGGGAGACCCTGTTCCTGGCGGCCATCGATTTCGAGAGCTCGCTGGTCGTACCGCCCGCCTTCGATGTAGGTTCCTTTCTCGCCCAGCACCGCAACCAGTTCTTTCCCCATGTCGAGGTCCTACGCCGTTTTCCGGAGGAGCTGTTTCTCAATGCCTATCTGGTCGCATCCGGCGGGGTTGCGGACGATTTCCTCCGCCAGGTGGAGCTATTCCGGGCACGGAGCAACCTGGGGATCGCCGCCTATCTCGTCAAGCTCGGCCTGGGGGAGAGCGAGAACCTCTGGCGGCTGCTGGTCGAGGCGGAACAGGCGCTGCTCCACTGCTGAACTTGCCGCCGTCCTGATCGGCGCTATACTCATGAGAAAAGAAAGACAACTTCCGGGAGGTTTTCCATGCTCAGCAAGAAGATGTACACTGCACTCAACAAGCACCTGAATACCGAGCTCTACTCGGCCTATCTCTACCTCTCCATGTCGTCCGCGGCAGAGGTGATGGGGTTCAAGGGGGCGGCCAACTGGTTCATGGTCCAGTACCAGGAGGAGATGGTCCATTTCATGAAATTCTACACCTATCTCAACAGCCAGGGGGAACAGGTGCGGATCGGCCAGATGGCCGCCCCGGACAGCGCCTTTACGTCGCTTCTGCAGATGTTCGAGATGACCCTGAAACACGAGCAGTTCATCACCGGCTGCATCAACGAACTGACCGACCTGGCGGTGAAGGAGAAGGATCATGCCTCCCAGATCTTCCTGCAGTGGTTCATCACAGAGCAGATCGAGGAGGAGGAGAACGACCGGGACCTGATCGGCAAGCTGAGGCTGATCGGCGACAACGGCTACGGCCTGCTCATGCTGGACGCAGAGCTCGCTACCCGCGTCTTCACCCCTCCTGCCGCTCCCCCTGCCTAGGGGGCGTGCATGAAGATCCGTTTCTGCGGCAATAACAAAGGGGTCAAGAAGATCGGCGCGCGGCTCAAGGAAGAATTCCCCGAGCTGGACATCAAGCGGAAGGACTGCATGAAGAAGTGCGGTGTCTGCAAGAGGGAGCCGTTCGCCCTGGTGGATGGGCTGCTCGTCACTGCCGAAGAGGGGGAGGACCTCTACCAGAGGATCGTGGCGCACTTGCGCTGAGATAAGAGATTGTTCGTAAAAAAAGCCCGGCATTGACCGGGCTTTTTTTATTGCTGTATGCGGATTGCGTTATTTGAGGAGCTTTTCCACCTTGTTTTTGCTCCGCAGCTCGTTGATGTAGTCGGTAACCAGAGCCTGGACCTTCTGATTCTTGAGGAATTCGGCAATTTTGGGCTTGGCTTCTTCGAGAGAGACGTTTTCGGCCGGTTTCTTGTCCGTCAGTTTGACGATGTGGTAGCCGAACTGGGTCTCGACCACGCCGCTCACCTCGCCCGGCTTGAGGGCAAAGGCTGCCTGCTCGAAGGGAGCGACCATCTGCCCTTTGCCGAAGAAGCCGAGATCGCCGCCCTGCGCGCTGCTGGGGCAGGTCGAATTGGCCTTGGCGAGTTCGGCAAAGTCCTTCTTCCCTTCCTTGACCTCTTTGAGCAGCGCCTCGGCCTTTTCCTTCGCCTTTTTCTTGGTTTCGGCATCGGCCTTCTGGTCGACGCCGATCAGGATGTGGCTGGCGCGGACCTGTTCGGGCTTGCTGAAGTAACGTTCACGATTGTCGTCGTAGAATTTCTTGATCTCTTCGTCGCTGACCTGTGCCTTGGGCGCAATCTCCTTGTCGATCAGGTTGTTGACGATGATCTCCTTGCGGGTATAGTCGGTCAGCTGTTTCTCGTCGATATCCTGTGCCTTGAGCGCATTTTCGTACTCTTCCTTCGTGGCAAAGCGGCTTCTGCCCTGGGCGACCTTCTCTGCTACCTGTTTGTCCAGATCCTTCGGCTCCACCTTCAGCCCGGCCTGATAGAGCAGTTCGGCGGCAATGAGCTGTTCCACCACGTAATCCTCGACCTGCTTGGTCTGCTCGGCGGTAAGCGGCTGTTTCGGCTGATTCTGCTTGAGGAGGATCGTCTCGGCCCGCGCCATTTCGCCGCGGGTGATGACCGCATTTCCCACCTTGGCGACGGGATCGTCGGGACTGGTTTTGGGGGTCTCGGCCTGCTTCTGCGCTCCTGTGTCCGCTGCCTGCTGTGAAGGCGCAGACTTCTGGTCGGTCGGTTGTGTCTCGGCACTCACTGCCGGTGTAGTCTGCTGAACCGCCAGGATAAGTGCGGCGCAGAGAGCCGTGACCACGACCTTCTGTACTCGGTTCATCGTTCTTCTCCTTTGGGGTGATACGAATTTTGACGAATATTAGCATGAATATCCCGGCAGTCAAAGTGAAACATAGATAGACCAATATGTTTTATTAAGCATAACAGGAGTATAATCTTGACAATAAAGTCATATTCTGGTTTAGTGCGTCATATCGGTAAATGCATGGTAACTATATAAAATTGCTAAATTATGTTTAGTGTTATTAAAGTTTTACTAGCGCTTTAATTTGTTTTATTTTGGATAAAACTATACTCAGGTGGAGGCAACAGCATGGGAGCACGTAAATTCCGCAAGATAATGGCAGCAAACCGCGGCGAGATTGCAATCCGGATCTTCCGCGCCTGTACGGAGCTGGGGATCAGCACGGTGGCGATCTATTCGGACGAGGACAAGCTCTCCCTGCATCGTTACAAAGCTGACGAGGCCTACCTGGTCGGGCAGGGGAAGAGCCCCATCGATGCCTATCTCGGATATGAAGAGATCATCAGCATTGCCAAGAAGGCTGATGTGGACGCCATCCACCCCGGTTACGGCTTCCTCTCGGAGAATGCCGACTTTGCCGAGGCCTGCGAGCGGGCCGGGATCGCCTTCATCGGGCCGAAGGCCGAGATGCAGCGCGCCCTCGGGGACAAGGTGAGCGCCCGCAAGGTTGCCGTGGCAGCCGGCGTGCCCGTGGTGCCCGGCACCGAAGACCCGATCGAGACCGAAGAGGCGGCGCTCAAGTTTGCCAAGGAGAATGGCTACCCGATCATCATCAAGGCGGCTGCCGGCGGCGGCGGGCGCGGCATGCGGGTTGCCCGCAACAAGAAGGAGCTCCTCGAAGGGCTCGTGGCTGCCCGGAGCGAGGCCAAGGCTGCTTTCGGCAATGCGGCGGTCTTCCTGGAGCGGTACATCGAGAACCCCAAGCATATCGAGGTGCAGGTCATGGGCGACCAGCACGGCAACCTGGTCCATTTCTACGACCGCGACTGTTCCATCCAGCGTCGGCACCAGAAGGTGGTGGAATTCGCCCCCTCCCTCTGCCTGACCCGCAACCAGCGCGAAGAGCTCTGCACCGCGGCCCTGAAGATCGCCGGCCAGGTGCGGTACGAAAACGCCGGGACCGTGGAGTTCCTCCTCGACGGCGACGGCAACTGGTTTTTCATCGAGATGAACCCGCGGATCCAGGTGGAGCACACCGTCACCGAGATGATCACCGGCCGTAACCTGGTGCAGGCCCAGATCCTGGTCGCCGAAGGGAAGAAGCTCTCCGATCCGGAGATCAACATCTCGAACCAGGCTGCCATCGACATGCGGGGGTATGCGATCCAGTGCCGGATCACCACCGAGGACCCGATGAACAACTTCGCGCCCGATTTCGGCACCCTGACGACCTACCGTTCGGCTGCCGGCTTCGGGGTGCGGCTCGATGCCGGGAATGCCTTCACCGGCTCCAAGATCACCCCCCACTACGATTCGCTGCTGGTCAAGGTGACCGCCTGGGGCCTGACCTTTGAAAATGCTGCCCATGTCATGAACCGCTCCCTCCAGGAGTTCCGGGTTCGCGGCGTCAAGACCAACATCCCGTTCCTGGAGAACGTGGTGACCCATCCGGTCTTCCTCAAGGGGAAATGCGACACCTCCTTCATCGAGAAGCATCCCGAGCTGCTTGCGATCCACGAGAAAAAGGACCGCGCCACCAAGATCCTGAGCTTTTTGGGCGACGTCATCGTCAATGGCTCTCCCGGTGTCATCAAGCCGCTCAAGTCGGCCGAACTGGTCGAGGCCATCATCCCCGAGATCGATTATACCAAGCCGCGTCCCGCCGGTTCCCGTGACCTGTTCATGAAGCTCGGCGCCGACGGGCTCTCCAAGTGGATACTGGAGCAGAAGAAGCTCCTCATCACCGACACTACCATGCGCGATGCCCACCAGTCGCTCCTGGCCACCAGGGTGCGGAGTTATGACATCCTGAAGATCGCCGAGCCGACCTCGTATCTGGGGTCGGGGATCTTCTCCCTGGAGTGCTGGGGGGGAGCGACCTTCGACGTCTCCATGCGTTTCCTCAAGGAATGCCCCTGGCAGCGGTTGCACAAGCTCTCCGAGGCCATTCCCAATGTCCTGTTCCAGATGCTGCTCCGCGGTTCCAACGCCGTCGGCTATACCAACTATCCCGACAACGTGGTCATCCGCTTTGTCGAGGAGGCGGCGGCCAGCGGGGTCGATATCTTCCGGGTCTTCGATTCGCTCAACTGGACCAAGGGGATGGCCGTGGCCATGGAGGCGGTCCGCAAGACCGGCAAGATCTGCGAGGCGGCCATCTGCTACACCGGCGACATCACCGACCCGAAGCGGGACAAGTATCCGCTCGAATACTACGTGGCCATGGCCAAGGAGCTGGAGCAGATGGGCGCCCACATCCTGGCCATCAAGGACATGGCCGGGCTCCTCAAGCCGATGGCAGCCTACAAGCTGGTCACGGCGCTCAAGCAGAATATCGGCATCCCGGTCCACCTCCATACCCACGACACTTCCAGCAACGGCAACTCGACCCTGCTGATGGCCTGCCAGGCCGGGGTGGACATCGTCGACGCATCGCTCTCCTCCATCTCGGGCCTCACTGCCCAGCCCAACCTGAACGCACTGCTCGCGGCCCTGAAGGGGACCGAGTGGGACCCGGACCTGGATTATGCCGGTCTGCAGAAGCTGGCCAACTACTGGGAGACGGTCCGCGAATACTACTCTCCCTTTGAATCCGGTCTGAAGAGCGGCACCGCCGAGGTCTACCATCACGAGATCCCCGGCGGCCAGTACTCCAACTACAAGCCCCAGGTCGCCGGCCTCGGCCTGCTCGACCGCTGGGAAGAGTGCAAGGAGATGTACTACAAGGTCAACAAGCTGTTCGGCGACATCGTCAAGGTCACCCCGTCGTCCAAGGTGGTTGGCGACATGGCCATGTTCCTGGTCAAGAACAATCTGGACGTGGATGACGTCTTCACCAAGTCTGACGAACTGACCTTTCCCGAGTCGGTGGTCGGGATGTTCAAGGGGATGCTGGGCCAGCCCTACCAGGGGTGGCCCGTTGAGCTGCAGAAGATCATCCTCCGGGGCGAAGAGCCGATCACCTGCCGGCCGGGCGAGCTGTTGGAGCCGGTGGACTTCGAGGCCGAGCGGGACAAGGCAGCGGCCAAGGTCGGCCATCGCCTCAGCGACCACGACCTGATGTCGTACCTCCTCTATCCCCACGTCTACCCGGAGTTCGACAAACACCGTCAGGAGTATTCCGACACCTCGGTCATCCCGACCCCCACCTTCTTCTACGGCCTGGAGCCGGGGCAGGAGACCTCCATCGATATCGAGCCGGGCAAGACCCTGATCATCAAGCTCAACGCCATCGGCAAGGTACATCCCGACGGCACCCGGCATATCTTCTTCGAGCTGAACGGCCAGCAGCGCCAGGTCGTGGTCCGCGACCAGTCGGCCCAGTCGGACGAGGTTGAGCGGGAAAAAGCCGACAAGGGAAATCCCAAGCATCTCGGCGCCCCCATGCCGGGCAAGGTCCTCAAGCTGAACGTGAAGGCGGGTGACACGGTGAAGGCGGGCGACGTCCTGATGGTCACCGAGGCGATGAAGATGGAGACCAACATCAAGGCCAAGGAAGAAGGGGTCGTTGCCGCGGTTCACTTCAAGGAGGGGGAGAAGGTGGAGAAAGAAGATTTGGTGATTGTCATGCAGTAGCGGCTTCGCCAAAGGTCCGGCTGCGGCGTTGCTCCTCGGACGGGACGCTCAACGTACCTCCAGGTACGCCTCGCGCCCCTTCCTCCGGTGCGCCTTGCATCCGGAGCCTTTTGCAGTGCCGCTGGTGACCGTCAGCAAGTCGGGAGTACCGATTCCCCGCTTTCCTCTGGCGCTGCCGCTGAGTCTGCTCAGGTAGTCTTACTTTAAGAAACGCCCCGTTTCCATTTTGGAAGCGGGGCGTTTTGTGTTTAGCGGGGGGCAGGTTGTTGAACAACCTGCTACAGCAGGCGGCGATAGTCGCAGTGGAGCGCCTGGGCGAGCTTGCGTGCCCGCTCTTTGCCAATGGTCCGCTTGCCGTTTTCCATGTCGCTGAGGTGGTTCTGCGGAATGCCGGTCAACTCGGCGAGCTGCTTCTGGGTGAGCCCTTCGCGGTGGCGGTAGGCACGCAGGGCGACCTCCTGCTCCTTGCCGATATATTCGGGAAAGACCTCGGCAACGGTGTAGGAATGCTGTTCATCGTTTTCCAGCGTTTCGGCATAACGCTGCAACAGCGGGACGTTGGTGCGACGGACGCGGAAGGTCACGGTCACCAGTTCATCAGTAGGGTGCTTTTTCGTGTGTGCCTGCATAAATGATCTCCACGGATACGGTGGCGATCTTCAATCCAGACCGCCACATAGCACGGGTGCCCTTTCTTCAGGTGGCAGTGGTGCCGGCTGCCGCTCAGTTTTGCATAGTTGGGCCAGTCTCCCCTTACCGGGCCTGACGACTCGATATCTCTGGCAAGCTGGAAAAGCAGTTCCCGGATCATGACAGGGAGCTTTATCGTCTGCTTCCGCGCCTTGCTGCTGAAGGTTACCGTCCACGACATGGATGAATAGTATACCCATGGAGGGTATATTTCAAGCTGCAATATTTATGGTGTTTATTCACTGGTGCGAAAGGCCGCTGGCTCTGCTATACTGCCGCCGCGAAAAAATGGTGCACGAGGGGCGGATGGACGAGACGAGACTTTCTGAGATCGAGGCGTGGTTTGGCGCCTACTGCCGGTCGTTTGCCGGTGACGACGAAGAGGCACGCAGGAACTATGACCTGAAGGAGCAGCATACCGGCAAGGTGCGGGAAAACATCCGGCTGCTCGCCGAATCGGTGGGGATGGCCGGCAGCGAACTGGCCATGGCCGAGGTGGTCGGCCTTCTCCACGACGTGGGGCGATTCGAGCAGTACCGCCGCTATCGCACCTTTCTCGACCGGGAGTCGGTGAACCATGCCGCCCTGGGGGTGGAGGTGATCCGCCGGCACGATCTCCTGGCCGGGCTGCCGGATCAGGAGGCCGAGACCGTGATCCAGGCGGTCCGTTTCCATAACGTCTTCATGGTCCCCCCGTCCATCCAGGGTGAAGAGCGTCGCTATCTCGACCTGATCCGCGATGCGGACAAGCTGGATATCTGGCGGGTCTTCATGGAATATTTCGACCTCCCCGAAGAGGAACGGGCCTCGGCAGCCGGGCTCGGTTTTGCCGACGACCCGTCGTGTACCCCTGCGGTGCTTGCCTGTCTGGAGCGGCAGGAGATGGTGAACCTGGCCCTGCTCAAGACCCTCAACGACTTCAAGCTGCTGCAGCTCTCCTGGGTCTTTGACCTCAACTGTCCCGAGTCGTTTCGGCTTGCCGGTCAGCAGGGGCACCTTGCCCGCCTCGCAGCCTCCCTGCCCGCCGGCGCGGAGGTGGAACGGGCTCTGCAGACCGTCTGGGACTTCCTGGCTGAGCGTCTCCGCTGACGACATCGATTTTTGCTGCACTCTCGCGAAATAATGCTACAATGCTGCGATGCCACAAGGCAATGGAGGTAAGGATCGGATGAAACGATACGCAGGACAAATATGTGCAGTGGTTTTTGGACTTCTGGTGGTGTCGGCCACGTTCCTGGAACAGGAGGCTTCGGCTCGCATCGGCGGCAGCCGTTCCATCGGGAGTCGCGGTACGCGCACCTATTCGCGGCCGGCCAGCCCCTATACCCAGACGACCCCTTCCCGGACTCCGACCTCTCCGGCGGCGCCGTCGCCGTTTCAGCAACCGGCATTTTCCGGCGGCGGATTTTTCCGCGGCATGATGGGGGGGATCGCCGGCGGCATTCTCGGCGGCATGCTCTTCAGGAGCCTCGGTTTCGGCGGCGGCATGGCCGGTGGCTACGGTGGACCGGGGCTGTTCGATATCATCCTGCTGGGCGGGATCGGCTACCTGATCTACCGGATGGTCAGGGGGCGGCGCCAGGCGCAGACTCCCTACTCACCCTATGGTGCTGCGCAGCCGGATTACCAACAGCCGCAGCAGGCGTATGCCCCCGGAGCAGCGGCCTTCGGCCAGCCAGCTGCCGATGCAGCCGCCGGACTGGGGTATATCCGCCAGATGGACGGTTCGTTCGACGAAAACCGCTTCAAGGATACGGTGATGGACCTGTTCTTCAAGGTCCAGGGCGCCTGGATGAACCGGGAGCTCTCCCCGGTGGCGACCATCCTCACCGACGAGATGCGGGGGATCATCCAGGAAGATGTGGAACGGCTGATCCGCGACCGGCAGATCAACCGGCTGGAAAACATCGCGGTGCGCAGCGTGGAGATATCCGAGGCATGGCAGGAGAGCGGCCAGGACTACATTACGGCCCTGATCTATGCCAACCTGCTGGACTACACCACCGACGAGGCAGGCCAGGTCCTTTCCGGCAGCAAGACCGATCCGGTGAAGTTCGAGGAATACTGGACCTTTACCCGGCCGGTGGGGAACAACCCCTGGCGGCTCTCGGCGATCCAGCAGGCATAGCGTTTTATGGCACAGTAGCAGTCTGAAGCGGCCGGGGTTTTCCCGGCCGTTTTGCTGTAACAGAGGGCTGATCAAGAGCAGGCAGTCTGACGGTTTCGGGTTTTATCCGCCGGCCTCGATCATCAGGTGTAGAGGGGAGAATATGGAATTCTTTGCAACCACGGGCCGCGGCATGGAAGAGGTCCTGGCCGGCGAACTGCAGCGGCTGGGAGTGGCCGAAATTGCCCAGGAACGGGGCGGGGTCCGCTTCAGCGGGGATATGGAGGCATGCTGGCGGGCCAACCTCTGGCTCAGGACGGCCAACCGGGTGCTGCTGCCGCTTGCCACCTTTTCCTGCACCACTCCGGAGGAGCTCTATGCCGGTGTACGCACCATCCCGTGGCAGGATTACCTGACCCCGGCCATGACCATGGCCGTTGACTGCTCGCTACGCGACTCTGCGCTTACCCACTCCGGTTACGTGGCGCTCAAGACCAAGGACGCCGTGGTAGACAGCCTGCGTGACCGCTTCGGCACCCGCCCCAGCGTCGACACCCGCGATCCCGACCTGCGGGTCAATGTCCACCTGCTGAAGAACCGCTGCACCGTAAGCCTCGACACCTCCGGCGCGCCTCTGGACCGGCGCGGCTACCGGCTGGAAAAGAACGAGGCGCCCCTGCGCGAGACCCTGGCTGCGGCCATCATCCTCTCCACCGGCTGGGACGGTTCTGTGCCGCTCTCCGATCCGCTCTGCGGCTCAGGGACGCTACTCATCGAGGCGGCGCTCCTGGCGAGCTGCCGTCCGCCCGGCGGGGAGCGGCGCTTCGGTTTCGAGCGCTGGCCCGGCTTCGACCAGGCGGCCTGGCAGGCCCTGCGCGCAGAGGCAAGCGGCCAGGTGCTGGACCGACTCCCCGCGCCGATCCAGGGGAGCGACAGTGACGGCCGGACCATCGCCACGGCCAGGCGCAATGCCGAGCGGGCCGGCGTGCGCGGGCTGATCGGGCTTACGCGGTACGACATGCAGGATTTCACTCCGCCGCCGGGCAACGGGATGATTGTCTGCAACCCGCCGTATGGTGAGCGGATGGGGGAGGTGGAGGTGCTGAAGCCGTTCTACCGGCAGCTGGGGGACCTGTTCAAGCAGCGCTGCAAGGGGAACACCGCCTGGGTTTTCACCGGCAGCATGGAGCTGGCCAAGCACGTGGGGTTGAAGGCGACCCGCCGGATACCGCTCTGGAACGGCCCGCTGGAGTGCCGGCTGCTGAAGTACGAGCTCTATTGACTGATGGCATTCTTTTCGCGGTTCAACGTGGGAGAGCGCAGCTGCGGGGCCTGGTGCTGTGCTGGGCTATGACTTTGCTGGTTCAGGAGTCAGATACCGTCAGGAATCTTCGCCGCCATCATTGCCCTGCGATTGACCGTGCGCCCGTCCACGACGAACGTTCCATCGCCAATGGCGTGAACGGTTCGCTTCTCTGTGCGTGACGTGTCGTAGTACGCGGCGATGCCTTCAAGGACAACAATATTGTGCTGTTCGACGATATCGATGACACGACATTCGATATTTGCCAGGCATTCCTTGATCAAGGCGGCCTTGACATGGCCTGCCTGCACCGGCGTCAGCCCGAATTTTTCAAATTTGTCCGTGTCGGCACCGGAACAGGTTCCCACCCCCACGACTGTATCGAGCAGGTCAACGGTGGGGATGGCGATGACACATTCCTTGGATTTCTGCAGCGCGGCATAGGAATGGTTCCACGGCCCGGTGGTCATGGCGAACCGCGGCGTGAAGTCCGTTACCATGGTCCACGAGATCGTCATGATGTTGTGCTTCGAGCCGTCATGTGTCGTCACAAGGACGACCGGGCCCGGTTCCAGAAGCGTGAACGCTCTCTCAAGTTGCATAGTTTCCATAGACGCTCCTCTTGAACGATGCCGACTACCGCTGTCTGACCGTAACGACTTCGGCAGTGGTGGCGGTGCGGAACCAGGTGGAGATGGCCTCCAGTTCCTTCTGCACCTGCTGCATCCGCTCCGAATCGGCCGGCAGTGCTTTCATCTGCTTCTTGAGTTCGAGAGAGGTCTTGCTTTTGTCAGCAGCCAGCTTTGTCAGTCTTGCCTCGACCGCATGCTTGCCATCCTTGTCCGCAAGTTCGAGGCGGTTGTCCTTTTTGTCGATGACCTCCAGGGACCTGTTGCCGATGGTCGTCCCTGCGGCAACCTGAATCCCGTCCACGGCGCAGTTCAACGCATAGTATTTCGCCTTCAGCTTTCCCGTCACACCGCTCTTCTGTAACGCCTCCTTGGCCGCCAGCGCCAGGCGTATCCCGATCAGTTGGCCGGTGCACGCATCGCCATGAAACTGCTCCGTCCGCAGATAGACGTCGGTCTCCGGGCAGGGGGTCTCAGCTCCCCATGCGGGATGGTGGGAGAGGAACAGCGTCATACTCAGCAGCAGGAAAAGGTATCTGGTCATGGGGGCATCGTTCTCCTTGTTTCAGTGTGCTCCAATAATGCGCAGTTTCCCGTCGGTGATCCTCCCTTCAAGACCTGAGAGGTCGATGTTGTCGAAATTGTGCAGCTCACAGAATTCGATATCCGCTTCGTTCAGGTTGGTTCCCCAGAGCCTCGTATTCCGCACGAGGGTCGGCCGTCCCTGATCCATGAAGCTGCCGCACATCTTTGCCCCCTTGAGATTGGCATACTCAAGGCTGCACTGATCGAACACCGTGCCGCCCAGGTCCGCTTCCTCGAACGAGGAATGCGAGAGGATCACATTGATAAACCTGCATCCCCAGAGCGAGAAGTGTCTGAAGTTCATCCTGGTCAGGTCCAGTGTCCCGTCGATGCCTTCAATCCGAATCTGATGGATATCGAAGTTGTAGGGGAACCCGTTCTGGTCGACACGCGGCATGGCGACCAGGGAGCGGAGACCCGATTCCAGGATGTCGGTGTGTCCCGGAATCGGCTGCCGGTCCTGGGGAAAGGTATCTCGCAGGAAGGTGGTTATGTCGTTGATGACTTCCTGGACACGGTAGGGGTACGAGAGGGCCAGCTCGAACAGCAGTGACAGCCCCTTCTTCATCCGACCCGGATTGCCGCTGGCGAGCAGACGTGCCGCGGTCTGTTTCTGGTCGTAATACTTGATGACGCGGATTTTCTCGCTGAAGAACGGCTTGATCAGGAACTCTACGAACAAGTCCATAAGCTTGAACATATCGATTTCCCCTCAATGATGGTCCTGACGGCTGCCCCTTCAGGTATTCATTGTACCAGGAGAAGAAGAGGGGGAGGCAATTTATCCCTCATTTTATGACGACTAACGGCTCGGGCCTTGACCCGTCCGGGGCGCTTCTCTGCCCCGGTCGGTGTCCAAGGCACTTGTTGGCATCTCTTTTGTTCTCCGCCGTGTTTCTCCGGTGGCAAACTTTCTGCTTTCAGGTGCTTCTTTCCAGTTTGTTACTCTCTGTACAAAGCCAACCGGTCTTCAAGAGTTCCAGAATGCAATTCAAATAAGTGGTTGTCGAAATCAAAGAAATATAGCGACTCTCCCTCACCATGAATCCTATTTCGTGGCGGTTTCATTTCAATCCCTAGTTTTTTCAAGCGATTTTCATATTCTGGTATATCCGAAGCGGAAACCCTGAAAGCAACGTGTTGATAGGATTTTTCGGTTGGAGGTTCTCCCTCCATGGCAGCTATCCATAAATCTCCGACAAGAAAAAACTTTTCGCGCGACAAAGAATAATTCTTTTTATTGCTGTCATACACTTCCTTTGCGCCTAATCCTTCGCATAAAAAGACCGACATTCGCTGCAAGTCCCGCACTATAAAGGTTATATGACTTAGGCCGTGTACCATATTTTCTCCATCATTGCTTTATTCGGCCAACGTCGTGGGGGCGCACCAGCGCGTCAGCGTCTGTGTGCCGCCGCCTTGTTAGATTAGTGTAGTTCTAAATTGAAAGCCTTTAGTATTTTCTCAAACTCTGCGCAGAATGACGGTTGCAAGAGTTTATTTGACTGTATTTGACTATAGTCGATTGGATTCAAGGTATTGCTCTTAGGATATTTGTCTGATGAATATTCTTGAGATTTCAAGGTGGAGGTGAGAATTACCTGTTTCTTGAGGTTTTGGTATTCTCTAATCATTTTCAGCTCTTTATCAGTTGAAACCTCTCCATCACGGAAGCAATCAACAATAATGGGAAACGGAAGCTGAATATGCTTTGAAATCGAGACAAGCTTGCTAAAGTAGAAAATCTGCTCCTCGCTTCCAGAGAAATTTTCATTGTGTTTTGTGAAGAGACCCTCGATGCTTGAGTTTTCGACTTCGTCGATCTCGGCGTAGTAACGCTTCATGTCCCCTACTATTTCAGCGAGCGTCTCGTTGACACGCTGTGTCGACTGCTTTTCAAAAAGCTCTTGCTGAGCTAGCCTTTGCTCGATCAATTGGAGTTCGTTGTTGAGTTCGGCGATCTTAAGGTCATTGTCTCTTTCATTCAGAACCGCTTCGCGACTAATAATGATGTCCGTGACCTCAGCTGGTATTGAAGCCAGTCTTGCCTGCAACTCAATTTGAAGTCGTGAGATCTCGTTGTTGTACTCTGCTATGGCGGCAATCTTGTTAGAGATTTGCGATCGGATTGAAGCTATTACTTCGCGCCTCACAATGTCATTGCTAACCTCAAACGTAAACTCACCATTTGAATAGACGATCTTTTCGCTTCCACAGTCGGCACACTTGATTTTTCCAATTTCTATATTTCTATTTAGCGAGTTTAGTTCAGAGATAAGTGTTTGGAGCTTGTATAGCCGGTTTGTTTCTCGGTTCCTTTTAGTTGAGTATGCAGATATTTCCGAGTTAATCTTTTGTAGAGAATCGCTTTGTTCCTGAAAGTTGACGTTATTTACGCTTTGAAGAACTTGCCGAGCGACAACTGGATTTTCTTTGGCAAAAGACAGCCGACGACTAAGTAGACCGATTTGTTGCAGAAGTTCTTTGCGCCGATTTTTTAGAACATCAACTTCCCCAATATCAAGGTTTGAGAAGTTTGGATCTATGAGTGCCTTCAACATGAGTACAAAATCGGACTTGTTGAACTGCCCGCCATTGATTACGGTGGAGGTGTTCCGTTTGTCTTGAGGTAGAAAGAACGTTTGGAAAAATAGGCTTGTGTCTGCCATAATCGGGCGCCCATCTTTGACAAACCGCGGCAATTGAAAAATCTCTTCATTGAAATATATTTTGAAATCAGTAATCGTATCGAATACAGAAACTACGCCCTGTTCCCTAACAAGTATACTGTTTCCGCTTCTCAGAAACTCTATGTCTCTGTCATTGTGTGAGAACTTTGAATAGAAGAAGTACCTTCTAATGTCGAGGCTTGCAGGAAAGATTGGCGAGTTTCCAATTGAATACATCGCGCTTTGAATGAGAATCGTCTTCCCTTTGTTGTTGTCGTTGCTGTAGATGATGTTGAGGTCATTCGTAAATCGGTCTTCGATGAAAGCCTCTTCTAGGTTTCCAATTCCGGCTGCGAGAAGAATCATTGTAAACCATCCTTAATTCTGGCTATTAAGAACCTTGTGCTTGTGCTATCAAGCGTAGGGACACCCCTCAGAGTCTGCTCTGGAATCTGTCCAACGATCTCTTCAACACCTAGCGTTGAATCCTTCATCAGGAACTTAATGGTTGCCTCAAGAAATCGCCAAACGTTTACCTTATTATTCTTATCAAAAAACGTTCGACAAATGGCTGCCACACAGTTTTGAATTAGATCTCGAACATCTTCTCTGTCCATTCCTTCTACATAGGGGATGAAATCTATCGGAATGCCGTGGTTACTGAAGAGCTCAATACCAACTAGCCTGTTTACGAGTAATGTAACAATTTGGTTTCTAGTAATGTACTTCCTGAAGAACAGAATGTCAGAGGGAGCATTTAAGACCGAATATTCGACGTTTGTGCTCTTTAGGTTGGACTGCATTCCTCTGATTTCATTAAAAATCTCGATAAAGAAGTCATCACCACGGACGTCCTTATTCTTGAACTCAATCAGGTTCTTGATGTTTTTGATTTTGTCTTTTGTGCAGAGCACGAAGTCTACACTTTCAAGGAAGGAATTGACTTTGTCTGTCGGTATTTCTGAGGGAAGAATGGAGTTTCTTCGAGCAAACTCACGTAGTAGACCTTCTTTGATCTTTTCTTGGCTCTCACCGGTGAAATTGCTGATACCAAATATCACAAGACTCGCGTCCCGAACATGGATGCTGGCAACTGTTTCCAGAAACAATATCAGGTGTTCAAATGGAAAGTCTGTAAGGAAGTTTTCGTATAGGGTAATTAGGTGCTCACCTATTTGTAGAGGTGTATTGCTCTTGTGGCCTTTTGACTGGACATCCCAGAGACGGCTTACAACATCATCCGAGCCAGTAACGTCATTAAAACAATCCACAAGGACCAAATCGATTTGATCCCTGTCGCTTCGGATTCCGAGCAAGTAAAGCATGGAAAATGTCTCGAAGTCAGAGGCTTTTTCGTTGTTTCGCTCAGTGTTCTTGATCTTGTACATGGTCTACCCTGACTTCTTTATTACCAATCGGCCCAGCACCCCATTGTTAGTTGCTTACCAGTTTATGTAGCTTGCAGAAAGTTTCTTGAAGCGACTATCAAATACACATTTGCCAGTGCTTTCAATGTGAGCAATCAAAAAATCCAAGCACTCAATTAACCTGCTATTCACCACACTTTGCTTGATAATTTCCAAGACCTCTTTTGCTTTTGTCCGACACGAAGAAGCTTCTAGTTTCCTCTGAATTTCGTAATGAGTGAGTGCGGCCATAGCATGTGGTGTGTATTTATCACCAAGTATCGATAAAATGTGGTCATAATAGGTTCTTCCTCTCGGTGATACTCCATTGCAATATGAAACGTCACGACCTATTCGACACATCATTACAACTTTTACTATCTTATCTGCATTGTTTGGCAATATATCGATTTGCTCTTGAATGTATGAAGCTAGTTGGTCTGCAACAGGAGCCTCGTGATGAAAATTATCCCAACCGCCATGTTTATCCAAAAGCAGGTCGAGTATAGTATCTACAATAATTGCCCGCTCATTCGGCGTTCTGTATGGATTCCCTCCAACAACTTGTAAAAATTGCTCCCCCAATTCATACTTACTTTTATGCAAATTTGTATTATATCCTTCAAGGGTTATCCCAATCTTGTATTTTGGATCGTCAGAGCAGTTTTCCCATATAACAGGTGCAATAACTGATATATTTTTTCTAACTTGCGGATCAGTGTCATCAGACACATATATTCCAAAGGCAGTCCGAATTATACTGGCTAAATGATGACTAGCCAGTTCGGTTATTTTTGATTCGATTGTTAGTTTTGTTGCCGCATCAATTGGCGACTTATATGTTCTAAGGTTTTGAATAAAAGCTTGAACTTGAAGGGCTGCATCTGTAGGCCTATCTCTCAAAACATCTTGAATACATGTTTGAAGCCACCCGAGTAGTTCGAATGCATTAATCGCATAATTAGTTGGATGTGAAATGCCAATATCATTTCGCATCTCTAATATATGTTTTAGTTTTTTATATGTTATGTCTGAAATTAGCTCCAGTTTCCTGCAAGTATCAAGTAATACTGAGTCTTTTAAAGATGCAAGATCATCTTCTGTCTTGTAAAACTCTCTGGCCTTGCCTCCCACCGCTGAGTCAAAGAAAATATCAATGCCATATGATACAGCTTTATTCCGGAGGTCTAAGACAACCTCGTTCCAAATAGCGTTAAGAGAATAATCGAATAATCCGAAACCAGCGCCGACAACAAATTTTGATAAATATCTTGCGTCACGCTTAATCTCTGGTGGCAGTGAATCAATATATGCAGGTAAGTTCTGACCTATAATAGAACGTTCTGACTGTTCAGCAATGATATTGTCAGATGGCAAGCCGAATTGCTTTAAGAAAGCAACAACAAGCTGTGCCTGTGGGTCAATCAACTCGGAATGATTCACCTTTGTAAGTTCACCCATAATTATTCTCCTTTTATTCATCTAACGGGCATGGCTTTGACCCGCCGGACTTTAGGGCGGGTCGTAAGCCTTGGGCAAATTCTGGGGACAGTGTATTTATCTCCGTTGAATTACATAAACTGTCCCCGGAATACCGCCATCTTTCATCTTTTCAGCATGCCCCGGTTTCCCTCTCATTCATACATCACCATGCCCTTGATAGTATTTATCACTGGCTTTCTATCTGTGATGGAACCGTTGATTTCAGAAAACGCTAGCCGTAATCCAGCTTGCGGGAGATCGATTGTCATTTTCTCGCTCGGGAGCAACTTACGATTTTTGTAATCCGGATATTCTTTTATGAGTGATTCGACAAACGGCGCAAGGTCAATCACAACCGTATGATCATCAGCTCCCGCGATACTCAGCTTCTGCAAACCCTCCGCGGGCTTTATTCTCAGGACGGTCCTGGCACCAATAGTGCGGGTTATCTCCTGAATGTTGTAACGGTACATTCCGATTTGCCAGAGGTACCTGTACCCGGAAACATCGGTGCCTTCCTCTGGCTTTGTGGAAAAGTCAAAATTTGTTCCGGAGTAATAATCTTGTAGAGCGAAGTTGATTCCAATTTTGCTGGCAATCGTTTCCGGTTTGTCATCAATGGCGATTTTGCCTCCGGACCAGTCGGTTAGGGGAGAAATGCTGCCAATTTTATGGAGATATATGATGGTCTTGTTGATCTCTACCAGTACTTTTGGGCTTCCAGTGTTCAAGGGCGGTCGCAGAGTTCCGTTGATAAGGACACCGGCCTCCTGAAGCAGTCTCTGCAGGCGACCTGTCTGGCTTCGTGCTGATGTTGACAATGCACCCCACGGGCCGAACGATACGAGGATGATGATCAGGCATAGCGAGGCAGGTACAATCCGCAGGTCTTTTCTGCGCGAAACAATGAAATAGAGTGAAACCGCAGCCAGCCAGAACGCCGACAGAATCCCGAAATATCTCGTTTCGGTAACCCCGTACTCGGTGACCCGCCTCCACACTGATAGAAAAAGCATTGGTGTTAGTGGAAGAACGAGCGGAAAAAACAACTTTCGGAACAAGGACTGAAGCCGGTTTTCTGTGGCAGTCACCCCGTAGCTGAGGAGATATGTTACGATCCCGACACTGGAAAAGCCGAGGATGAAACCTGCCACCCCACCCTTTGGCCAGCTTCCCTGGATGACTATTCTTCCTGTGTAGATATACAAAATTACCAGATAGAGAGCCACAAGCGGTACGAGAATGAAACGGATGAATCGTTCGAATATCTTACTCTGGGCCACTCGTTGTGAAATCTGCCAAATGTCGGTCGGGATCGCTGATAGAAATATTAGAACAGCAACAAATCCTGCCATTACTATCCAAAGCCGTAGGTACGCTTCCCCAGGGACTTTCACCCCCAAGAGATAGTTAACCCCTGCAAGTGCCGCCGATATGCCTGAGAAAAGCGCAAAAGCGGATATTACGGCAATGGCGAATGCATACACCAAGGTAGCATTGAAATGCCAGAATTCCTCTTCTTCAGCACGCTTGTAGAAAGGGAAGAGCAAAATGACCAGAAATGCAGCGATGGTCCAAAGCGAATGACGATACCAAACGCCGTAGCCTTGAACCTGACTCAAGAAGATAAAATACACGCACCCGAGTGCGGTAACTGCAATCGTCAAATTGTTAGGTCGAAAATCCTTCTGCCCGTCTTTTTCAGACAGAAGCCTCGCCGCGACCAGGAGCGGCAGTGCAAGCAGCGCCGTACCTAGCATTGATTTCCAGCTTGCAGAATTGTCGGTTTTACCGGCCAGCACGACACCGGCAGTTGTTCCGAATACGGAAGCTACAACGGCGAATGGAAATCTTCGGATGGTAGTAGAAAGCCTGAATACCATCGACAGACGGTCACTGTCTCCACGCCCTTGCAAGTTGGAGCGGGATAAAAGGGTGAAAATGAGGAGCAGCACTATGCTTAGAAGAGTTATGCTGATAAGCATGAGATTATTCTCCTCGATTCTGTATGGGGATTGTTCATATGGATCAGACTCCAGGCGTTTTGTTCAACGGGCCGGGAGATCACCGGCCATCAGGCCGGTGTATCTTCCTGGGCACCCGATGGGGTCAGGACCCCCCCCGGCTTCCCCCGGTCATGGTCTGAGCGCGTGTTAGATCAGATTTCATGCTTTCTTTCTTTTGTCTTTGATATATATCGCCTTAGACTGTGCATCCCTCGTGACCCTCTCTTCCAAGTCAAAAAGCTGAGTGGCCTTAACCAATTCCCCTAATTTTTTGTAGCCATAGTTTCTCGCATCAAACTCTGGTAGTTGCTTAACAACATTGCCACCAACTGTTGCTAGGTGTGCCCAACCGCTGTCATCTGAAGAAGCCTCAACTGCTGCCCGAAGTATGTTGACTAGTTTTGTGTCCTGTTTTAACTCAGAGGTAGATTTTTGCTTCAAAACTTCTGGCTCACCTTCTTTAGCTCTCAACACCTCTGAAAATATGAATTTGTCGCAAGCGGCTACAAATGCTTTTGGCGTCTTTTCTTCTCCAACACCGTAAACCATAAGACCTGCTTCCCGTATCCTTGTAGCAAGCCTTGTAAAGTCACTATCACTTGAGACTATGCAGAATCCATCAAATTCGCGAGTGTAAAGCAGATCCATAGCGTCAATTATTAATGCGCTATCAGTACTGTTTTTTCCTGAGGTATATCCGAATTGCTGCATTGGCTGTATTGCATATTGTACCAGTACTTCTTTCCACCCCTTTAAATTCGGCCCTGTCCAATCGCCATAAATTCTTTTCACGTTTGCAGTGCCATATTTCGCAACCTCAGTAATTAACCCCTCTATAATCGAGGGTTGTGCATTATCAGCATCAATGAGAATTGCCAACTTATTCGATGTCCCGTTCGCCACAAAACTTTCCTCCTTTTTCTCAATTCATCTAACGGGGCTGAGGCTGACCCGCCATCGGCGGGTCTTGCCGATGGTTGGAAGCTTGTCGTAGATTTTTCTAATAGCAGTTGAGATTCAGATTTCTATTGATTCAGTATCTTACTTTTTTCTTTATCATACTCTTCTTTAGTAATTGCATTACTGTCAGAGAGTGCTTTTAACTCTAGTAATTTTTCATAACTGTCGTCGTTGATTTTAACCTTATTCGCTTGTTTTGATTTATTAATACAGATAAATGTTATTTCTATGAAAGGATAATTCCCAGCCATATACGCTGGAACTGATGTTTGTTCAATTAATGGTTTAGGCTCTAGATTTTTATCCTTACAAAACTGGATCATTCTTTCAGTAGCGCCATCTCTCGCTCTTCCAAGCCCACCTATAGCAAAAATGTTCCAATTTAGTTCATAAACACGGTATTGCTCAGAAAGTGGATAGCTCTCTAATTCTGCAGCATCAACTAGCTTTTCAATGTTGCCTGTGTAAACTGCATCTTTAAGGGCAGACTCGCTTTGATCTACTCTCTTAATCGGGTGTGAGATTGAGCACCCATTTAGCGCTAAAGCGATTAAACAAACTATTACAAAACGAAATCCAGTCATACATATCTCCTTATTTGATTTTACCTTCTTCCAACTCCATATTCACCAGATCAGGCCATCTTCCCACCTAATCCGGCTACGCTAAAAACTATCTTGTAAAAAGCGGGGACGACGGGGACAGCATATAAAACTATCTCGCCCTTCACATCCTGCCCATGGGGCCTTTCTCATAACTCATTGATTCAATGACGATTACTACACCAGCTTCTCGCAACAGGCAAGGTGAATTTAGCACTGAAATGAGGTATCAACTGTCACAGTAACGTGTTTATCAGACCACTTCTGTTATTTCACCCGGTTATGACTGAAAAATACCGGCATGCAGCGAATGCCCATGCTTACACTGCGACATGATAGAATTTCATTAACGGATTGACGTTACGTGGAGTGGGGGTGTAGCGGGCTATCCGAAACACCGTGCTCCTGTGGTGTCGCGAATCGGGAGAGGGGAGACGGGAAGGAAAGGCGTTACTCTAGCCTTCCCACCTGCCGCAGCGCCTCGTACAGCACGATGCCGGTGGCGGTGGAGAGGTTGAGACTGCGAACATTGCCGAAGATCGGGATGCGGATGCAGGTGTCGGGGTGGGCGTCGATCAGTGCGTCGGGCAGCCCCTCGGTCTCCTTGCCGAAGACCAGGAAATCCCCTTCGCGAAACGAAAACGCGGTGTGGCAGGACGCTGCCTTTTTGCTGGCATAGACGAAGCGGGCAAAGGGAAAGGCTGCCTGCAGCGTTGCCAGGTCGGGCCAGGTACTGATCTCGACGGAATGCCAGTAGTCGAGCCCGGCCCGCTTCAGGTAGCGGTCGTCCAGGGAGAAGCCGAGCTTTCCCACCAGGTGCAGGGGGGTGCCGGTGGCGGCGCAGAGCCGGGCGATGTTACCGGTGTTGGGCGGTATCTCCGGCTCGACGAGAACGATATGGAACGGGCTGCGCTGTTTCATGGGCGGTCGGGGAACTGTATACCACGAATGCCGCCCCCCGGTCTTGCATTTTTTCCCCGGCGGGTCTATGATGCGTATTTCACGGCCGGCCGGTACGCGGCGGGACCGTGCGACCAGGCTGCAGGCGGCATCTGCGCGCTGTGGCAACAATGGCAACAAGGAGATCGATGCAATGAAAGTGATTGTTACCGATGAGGTAGCCGGCGAAGGGCTGGCGCTGCTGAGGCAGGACCCGCGGGTCGAGCTCGAGGTGCGTCTCGGCCTCAAGAAGGATGAACTCCTGAAGATTATCGGCGACTACGAGGTGATCATCACCCGTAGCGGCACCACCGTGGACAGGGACGTGCTCGATGCCGGCAGGAAGCTGAAGATGGTTGCGCGGGCCGGGGTCGGCATCGACAACGTGGATGTGGAATATGCCAGCTCCCGCGGCGTCATCGTGGTCAATGCACCCTTCGGCAACACCAACAGCGCTGCTGAGCATACCCTGGCGCTCCTTCTGGCCGCCTGCCGCAACGTGACCAAGGCAAACTCCTCGCTCAAGGGGGGGGAATGGAAGCGGGCGCCGTTCACCGGTTATGAGCTGAAAGGGCGGACCGCCGGCGTGATCGGCCTCGGCAAGGTGGGGGGGCGTGTCGCCACCAGGCTCAAGGCCTTCGAGTGCGAGGTGCTGGCCTGCGACCCCTATATTGCGGTGAAACGGGCCCATGACCTGGGGGTCAAGCTGGTTTCCCACGACGAGATCTACAAGAATTGCGACATCATCACCGTCCATACGCCGCTTACCGAGGAAACCCGTGACATGATCGGCGAGCGCGAGCTTGCCATGATGAAGGACGGCGTCATTGTCCTCAACGTGGCCCGGGGCGGGATCTACAACGAGGCAGCGCTCTTGAACGCCCTCAATTCGGGGAAGATCGCCGTTGCCGGGATTGACGTCTACACCAAGGAGCCTCCCGATTCTGATACCCTCCGCCAGCTCATCACCCATGAACGGATGGTGGTTACCCCGCACCTGGGGGCCAATACCTTCGAGGCCCAGGTGAACGTGGCAGTGGACGTTTCCAAGGAGATCCTCAACTACCTTGACGAGCAGCCGCTGGAGAATGCCGTGAACATCCCCCGTTTCGACCTGGCGCTGATGGACCAGATGCGGCCGTTCCTCAACCTGATGAGCGTCATGTGCGATTTCGGCATCCAACTGGTCGATTCCAACCCGGCCAAGGTCTCCTTCGGTTTTGCCGGGAATATCGCCCATTACGACTGCACGCCGCTGGCGGTCTGCGGTATCGCCGCGCTGCTCAACCGGCGCGTGGAGCAGGACGTGAACATGGTCAATGCCTCGCTGATCGCCGAGCAGATGGGGATCACCATCGAGGAGACCAAGTCGACCCAGACCGATGCCTTCTCCAACCTGATTACCCTGATCATCGAAGGGGAGGGGGGGAAGCGGCGGCTGGTCTCCGGCACCCTCTTCGAAGGGGCGCCGCGCATCGTCCGGCTGCGCGACTACAACATGGACTTCACCCCGGAGGAGCACATGCTGCTGCTCCACTACGAGGACCGACCCGGCATGATCGGCAAGATCGGCACCATCATGGGGCAGCACGACATCAACATCGCCTCCATGAACCTGGGCCGCAGCGAGAAGAGAGGCGAGGCGATGGTCATCCTCTCCCTCGACACTGCCGTGCCCCCAGTCGTGGTGGATGAGATCCGGAAGGCGACCGAGGCGACCTTCATCCGGGCGCTGCATATGCCGACTGCCAAGTGCAGTCGCGGCTGCGGCTGCGGGATCTGACACGTGGTCCAGTTCGACCCGAAACGAGGGGGACTGCCGGAAAACGGCCGCCCCCTCTTTTTTATCTTTGCCGGGGTGGCCCTCCTGGTCACCGCTGCCTTTTTCGGCCCGTTTCTGGGCAATTTCTTCGCCTTCGACGATTTCGCCATCCTGGAGCATATCAACCAGGGGCCGATGGCGGTCCTGCTCGGTTACAACTACATCCTCCGCTTCGTGGCCAATGCCGCTGCCTGGCCGCTCTACGCCGTCTCGGGCTATGACCCCTTCGGCTATAACCTCTTCGGCGCCTTCCTCTGGTGTCTCAACGCCGTCCTCTTCTACCGTTTCCTGAACCGGCTCCTGGCCGACCGCTGGTACGCCTTTGTCGCCGCAACGATCTTTGTCGCCAGCGCCGTCGGCATCGATGCGGCGCTCTGGAAGGCGGCCAACAGCACCCTGCTGAACCTGGCCTTCTATCTCCTCGCCCTCCATGCCTACGTGGTGTTCCGCCAGACCGGCAACCGCCGGCAATGGTGGCTGTCGCTCTGCTGGTTTGCCCTGGCGGTCTTCAGTAAGGAGGAGGCAGCATCACTGCCGTTCGTGGTGCTGCTGCTGGAGCTTTTCTGGTTCGACGGCCTGCGGGAGAAGAAGGCCGTTGTGCTCAGGCTGGCTGCATACTGCGCGGTGGTGGTCTTCTACGTGCTGTTGAACTATGTCGTTACCTACCAGATCTTCGGCGCCCAGGCAGAGGTTGCGCGTTATTCCAGCTTCCGCCCCCTGCGCAGCCTCTTTACCGGCTTTACCGCGTTTTCTCTCACCCCGGACAGCCGGTGGGGAGCCAACGATCCGCGCCTCTACCTCACCTGTCTCCTGGTGCCGCTCAGCTTTCTGCTGGTAAAGGACCGCCGCCTCCTCATCCTGGGCTATGCCTGGGTCTTCTTCACCTTCCTCCCCCAGAGCCTCAGCACGCTGACCCAGCTGGAGCCGCGCTATATCTGCAATTCGCTCAGCCGCCACCTCTACCTCCCCTCTGCAGGGGCGGCCATCGTCTTTGCGACGCTGCTGATGCGGTTGCGCGACCGCGTCCAGCCGCGGCTCGCCGTCGGCATCATTGGGGTCTGCCTGGCCGGTTTTGTCGGCTTCAATCTCTGGCAGGCCCAGGTGCGGGGGAGGGCTTGGCAGCAGGAGGGGGAGGGGATGGAGCGGTTTCTCGTGGCCCTGATGAAAGAGGTCCCCCAGTTCCCCCCCAATACCTTTCTCTACGTGAATAACGCCCCGGCCGGCAGGGCCTTTGTCCAGCAGGCGCTGCGGGCCTTCTACCGCAACCCCTCCATCACTTGGATCAACGACCCGAACAGCTATCGCCGGAAACCGGGCGAGACTGCCCTGCTCATCGACACCCTCTGGCAGGAGGATAGCTCGGTCCGCTTCGCCTTCTACCGGTTCGGCAGCCCCTGAGGCGCCGGATGGAAACTAAATAAAAAAAGCGCTTCCCTTTTTGCGGGGTAGCGCTTTTTTTTATGGTGCCGCAGCAGTGGCTGCGCGAAGGGGGTGCCGGATCAGTCGATACGGCGTCCGCCGCATTTTTTCAGCCGGGCATGGGCATGGCGCAGGATGGTCTCCGTGGTCTCCCAGCCGAGGCACTTGTCGGTGATGGAGACGCCGTATTTCAACTGGGCCGGGCTCTTCGGCATCGGCTGGTTACCGTCCTGCAGGTAGCTCTCGATCATCACGCCGGAGATGGAGCGGTTGCCCGCCTCGATCTGGTCGATAACCGACTCCAGCACTGCCGGCTGCTTTTCGTGGTTCTTTTCCGAGTTGCCGTGGCTGCAGTCGACCATGATGGTGGGGAAGAGGCCGGCCTTCTGCAGCATCTCCTCGGACTTCTTGATGTCTTCTGGGGAATAGTTCGGCTTTTTCCCGCCGCGCAGGACGATATGGACATCCGGGTTGCCGGTGGTCTGCACGATGGATGCAAGCCCTTCCCGGTTGATGCCGAGGAAGTGGTGGGGGTGGAGGGCTGCGATCATGGCGTCGATGGCGATCTGCAGGTTGCCGTCCGTGCCGTTCTTGAAGCCGATCGGGAAGGAGAGGCCGCTGGCCAGCTCGCGATGGGTCTGGGATTCGGTGGTGCGGGCGCCGATGGCCCCCCAGGAGAGGTGGTCGGCCAGGTACTCGGGGGTGATTGGGTCGAGCATCTCGGTGGCAATCGGCAGGTTGTGGGCCGTGACCTTGCACAACAGGCTCCGGGCCACGCCGAGCCCCTTGGAGATCAGGTGGGTGCCGTTCATGTCCGGATCGTTGATCAGCCCTTTCCACCCCACCGTGGTGCGTGGTTTCTCGAAATAGACCCGCATGAGCAGAAAGAGCTGGTCGGATACTTCGGCAGCGAGCTTGGCCAGGCGATGGGCGTATTCATGGGCGCCGATCGGGTCGTGGATGGAGCAGGGGCCGACCACCACCATCAGGCGCGGGTCTTTGCCCTGGAGAATGTTCTTGATCGCGGTGCGGCTGGCAGTGACGAATTCGCTTGCCTCCTCGGAGAGCGGGAAGACCTGGCGCAGGTCCGCAGGGGCAATGATGGGGGTGATGCTCTTGATCTTGAGGTTGTTGGTCTTGATGATCATGTCGTCTTCTCCGGCGCATTCGCTTCAGGGCCGCTGACGGACCTCTCCGGCAGGGCTTTCGCGGTGTCTGCCCGGCGCAGCCCCTGGCGGCGTCCGGCGAACCGGCCGAAGCGAACCCGCACCTTGGTGGATTCGCTGCTCCTCGTGCAAGTGAGTAAATCTATAGGATTTGAGCTGTTGTGTCAAAGGGTTATTATCAGAGATCGGCGATGGTGGCGAGTTTGGCGCCTGCTGCCTGCATCTCGTCCAGGGCGCGTGCCGAGTCGCCGGGGCTGAGGTCGACACCGCGGCAGGCATCTACCAGGACCGTGACCTCGAATCCCTGGCAAATCGCCTCCAGCACGCTTTCCTTGACGCAGTAGTCGGTGGCGAGGCCGCCGATCCAGAGGTGGGTGACGCCAAGCTCGCGGAGTACAGCGGGGAGCGGCCTGTTGCGGTCATCCCGTGCGTGGAGCGCCGAATAGTCGTCGCTGGCGGGGTCCATTCCCTTGGAGACGACGATTGCCGCCTCGGGGAGTCGGAGTTCCGGGTGGAACGCCGCGCCGGCGGTCCCCTGGACGCAGTGCATCGGCCAGATGCCGCCATACTGGCTGAAGTGGCTGGTCTGCGCCGGATGCCAGTCGCGGGAGGCGACGACCGGCAGGCCCCGTGCGGCAAAGATCACTGCGGCCCGGTTCAGGAGCGGGATCACCCTGTCCCCCTCTTTGACCCCCAGGGCGCCGCCGGGGCAGAAGTCGTTCTGAACGTCGACTATGACAAGTGCGGAGCAATCGGACATCGGTCCCTTCCTCGCCGGTTACGGCTTTCCATACCCCTGCGCAGCCTCCTGGACCAGGCGGCTGCGCAGCTCATTGAGCTTCGTGCTCACGGATACCTTGTAGATATGCGGATTGATGTGGCGCAGGCATCCCTGAGGAAGCCGTGTGAGCTGGTTCGCGCAGCGGTTTGCCATCTCCTCCAGCGATTCGGGAGGGATGAGCCGCCTGCCCTGGCACATCACCTCGCAGCGCAACTCATCCAGTCGCGCATTGACCGGCACCGGCTTCTGTTCCAGGGGGTTGGCGGGGTTGATGACCGTATCCCCGGCCTGCAGCTCCTCGCCGGCCAGGGTCATGATGTCCATGAGGAAGCTGTCGTCTGGCGCCACGGCGCGCAGCAGCCGCTTCTTGTCGGGGAGGGTCGCTTTGGCGAGATCGCTGGTCACCTTGAGCTTGGGGGTATCGCCGATCCTGACCAGCTTGTAGACTCCACCCAGGGCACCGCCGCCGTCCCCCATGCCGGTGGCGAGCCGGGTGCCGACGCCGTAGATGTCCACCTTTCCCCCTTCGGAGAGGATCGACTCTATGACGTACTCGTCGATCTCGTTGGAGGCGACGATCTTCACTGCCGGGAAGCCCGCCTCGTCGAACATCCTGCGCGACTCGCGGGAGAGCCAGGCCAGGTCGCCGGAGTCGATCCGCACGCCGCGCAGTTCATGCCCCTTCGCCCGGAGCTCCCTGGCCACAGTGATGGCGTTGGGGATGCCGCTTGCCAGGGTGTCGTAGGTATCCACCAGGAGGATGCAGCCGTCGGGGAAGACGTCGGCATAGGCGCGAAACGCGGTCAACTCGTCAGGAAAGGCCATGATCCAGCTGTGGGCGTGGGTTCCCTTCACTGGGATGCCGAACCGGTGCCCGGCCTCCACGTTGCTGGTGCTGCGCACACCGCCGATATAGGCGGCCCTGGCCACCGACAGCCCGCCATCGGGGCCGTGGGCGCGACGCAGGCCGAACTCGATGACCGAGGCGTCTCCGGCCATGTGGCAGATGCGGGCCGCCTTGGTGGCGATCAGGGTCTGGAAGTTGATGATGTTGAGGAGCGCGGTTTCTACGAACTGGGCCTCGGCCAGGGTCCCCTCCACGGTCAGGAGCGGTTCCCGCCCGAAGACCACCGTCCCTTCCCGCAGGGCAGTGACGGTGCCGCGGAAACGGAACGAACGGAGAAACTCCAGGAAGCGGGGTTTGAAGATGCCGAGCCCCCCCAGGTAGGCCAGCTCATCCTCGGTAAAGGCAAGGTTCTCCAGGTAGTCGAGCGCCGTTTCCAGACCGGCAAAGACCGCGTAGCCGCCTTTGAAGGGGTTGTGGCGGAAGAAAAGGTCGAAGACCGCGGGGGTCTCGTGCATCCCTTCTTCCAGGTATCCTGCCAGCATGGTCAGTTCGTACAGATCGGTAAGGAGGGGAGAATAGCGCATGATCCACCTGTCTCCGTTCAGCGGGATTGATACGGGACAGTATAGCACAAGAGAAAAGGGGGTTGCATGCGCAAACCCCCTTCGTGCTTCTAAGTTGAAAAAACTCAGGTTGTTCAAAAACGGTCAGATCGTCGCACCCGCAGAAAGCCCTGCGGAGGCGTAGCAGCGCTACGCCGCACAAAGTGGCTTTCGAGGACGGCGGCGAGATGGCCGTTTTTAGCTGCGCTGAAACTTCGTTTTCAACAACCTGGACTACGACAGTTCTTCCTCCTGACGCTCCTGCAACGGCTGCATCCGCGACAGGGTGATGACGGCGATCCGTTGTGCCAGCACCGACTCTGCGAAGGCAAAGATGAACGAAACCAGGCTGTAGATCGCGGTTACGCTCACCAGGTTCTCCGGGGCTCCCAGGGAGGGGAAATATTTGGCGGCCGCCACCAGGGAGAAGGCGAGGATTGCACAGACCAGGTGGCGGATTACCCAGCCGTTTTCCTGCCCCTGCAATGCCTGGAGCCGCTCCAGGTCGCCATCCTCGGCGGATTCGTTTACCTGCAGCCAGGTCCCGCATATCCTGAGGACCATTATCGTGGTCATTGCCACGGTCAGTGTCAACATCAGCGAGAATAACATCGTCATATGCCTGTCTCCTCTGTGGGCCGTGCTGCAGTAATGCTGTTTTTCATATATTCAGGAATTGCAAAATAGTGCCCAAGAACCGGCGCGGCAATATTATAATTCATTAAAATGAGCGGAATGTAACTGGCTGAAATTGCGTTGCATGGCAGGATTGTGAGGAAATTTTCAGAACCGGATGGAGAGGGGCTACGCAAAATGCAGGGGAAGGGCACGGTGAATTCGCCGGTCACTGTTTTTGGTTGCGAAGTGAAACTGTAAAATATCTAAAAATCAACTACTTGAAACATTTGAGCTGCTTCATGGGCAGGACGTAATCGTTATTTGGCTGAGATGGGGTGCGGCAACCACCGGGAGTGACCAGGGGATGCTGTCGAGTTGTGCGGGAATGAGAACGGGGATGTCCGTCCGGACATCCCCGCGATCTGTTGCAGATTCACCAAGGGCAGTCATGGCGCACTGCCCGCGAAGCGGTGTTATTTCTTGATGTTGTAGAAGACGTCCTTGCCGCGGAAGAGGGCGGTCGAATCCAGTTCGTCTTCGATCCGGAGCAGCTGGTTGTATTTGGCGACCCGGTCGGTACGGCAAAGGGAACCGGTCTTGATCTGGCCGGCATTGACCGCCACGGCCAGGTCGGCCAGGGTGGTGTCCTCGGTCTCACCGCTTCGGTGGGAGATGACGCAGGTGTAACCGGCCCGCTTGGCCATCTCGATGGCGTCGAGGGTTTCGGTCAGGGTGCCGATCTGGTTCAGCTTGATCAGGATGGAGTTGGCGATCCCCTTCTGGATCCCTTCCTTCAGGATCTTCGGGTTGGTGACGAACAGGTCATCGCCGACGATCTGAATCCTTTTGCCGAGCCGGTCGGTCAGCAGTTTCCAGCCGTCCCAGTCGTTTTCCGCCATGCCGTCTTCGATGGAGATGATCGGGTACTTGTTGACCAGGTTCTCGTAGAAATCGACCATCTGTGCCGGGCTCTTCTTCGGTTCGGCCTCGTTCTCCAGGGTGTAGACCCCATCCTTGAACAGTTCCGAGGAGGCGACGTCGAGGGCAAGGAGGACCTCTTCGCCCGGCTTGTAGCCTGCCTTGACGATGGCTTCCATGATCACTTCGAGCGCTTCTTCGTTGGACTTCAGGTTTGGCGCGAAGCCCCCTTCGTCCCCTACGGCGGTGTTGTACCCCTTGGCCTTCAAGACCCCTTTCAGGGCGTGGAAGATCTCGGCACCCATCCGCAAGGCCTCGGAAAAACTCCGTGCACCGGCGGGCATGATCATGAACTCCTGGATATCCACGTTGTTGTCGGCATGGGCGCCGCCATTGAGGATATTCATCATGGGGAGGGGAAGCTCTTTGGCGTTGCAGCCGCCGATGTACTGATAGAGCGGCAGTCCGACCACCTCGGCCGCAGCCTTTGCCACGGCCAGGGAGACGCCGAGGATGGCATTGGCCCCCAGGTTGCTCTTGTATTCGGTCCCGTCCAGTTCCAGCATCTTCCGGTCGATTCCGACCTGGTCAGTGGCCTCCATGCCGACGATCTGGTCGGCGATCTGCTCGTTGACGTTGTCGACTGCCTTTTGCACGCCTTTGCCCAGGTAGCGGGATTTATCGCCGTCACGCAGTTCCAGCGCCTCGCGCTCGCCGGTACTGGCACCGGATGGTACGGCTGCTCTTCCCATGACGCCCGATTCAAGGAACACCTCGACCTCAAGAGTCGGATTGCCCCGCGAATCAAGAATTTCTCTGGCATAGACATCGGTGATCTGGCTCATGAAACTCCCCCTTCAGGAAAATGAAAGAGCGGGCAGGTAGCCCGCTGATAGTTGTCTATATATCACAGATCAGGGAAAAGGAAAGATTAATTAGATGTGCGGCTGGTCTATCCTGCTGGAAATGCGCCCTGTTTCAGGTGCCGTGGCAGGGCATTGAGCAAGTTGACACGGGTCTTGCGAAAGGCTATAGTGCTTTCTTATATCTCAGCAGTCTGCATTGCGTCATATTCTAGGAATCAGGACCTCCATGCCCCTGGACGGCAGTGAACATTCGAACGTCACCAGGAACTCCTTCGCACTGATCGGGGAGCGATTGCTGAATTCCATGCTGGAGCGTTTTTCCAGCCCGCGCCATGAGAGGCGCAATCGTTTCATCCTTCTCGTCTCTACTGCGCTGCTCCTCACCCTCATCCTGATCCCCGGCCAGCGTTTCGGCGGCCAGCGCTACACTGCCGGGGACATCGCCACATCCGACATCCGCGCCACCCAGGACTACCTGCTCGAAGACAAGCAGCTCACCGAGAAGAAACGGGCCGAGGCCGAGGGCGCGGTCCCCTATGTGTACGAGTTCAACGCTACCGCGGCCCAGGAGGTCACGCGCCGTTTCGAGAAGGCCCTGGCGCTCGTTTCCGCAGCCCGTGGCGGAGACCGTCAGGAGGAAAAGGCCGGCCTGCGCCGCTCCCTGGACGAGCTCCTCGGACTGAAGCTGACGGATCAGGAATATGCCGCATTCCTGAGGGTGCGGTCGGACCGGGCGCTGCTCGCCGAGATCAACCGGGTGATCGGCATCATCTTCAGCAACAAGATCGTGGCGGATCACCGGATGTTTTCCACCGATCTCGCCCATGGCGTGGTCATGCAGGATTGCCGGACCTGCGAGGCGCTCGGTACGCTCGACCGCTCCTACAAGGCCATGGACCTGGCAGAGGCCCGCAAGCTCGTCGTGAGGATGCGGTTGTCGGCCGGTGCCGACAGCCATGACCTGGAGATCTTCAAGGGGACCCTGGCCAAGGCGCTCCAGCCCAACCTGACCTTCAACCGCGAGGTGACCGACGACCGGCGCCATGCTGCCCGCATGGAGGTGAGTCCGGTCCTGTATCAGCTCAAGCGGGGGGAAATGATCGTCCGCTCGGGCGAGCGGCTCACCGAGGAGCATGTCCGCCGCCTGGAACAGATCTATGCCGCCCATGGGGGCATCGTCAGGCTTGCCAGCGGCCTGGGCGTTTTCTGCCTGGTTCTGATCCTCTTCTATTTCCCGTACCGATTTGCCCGCAAGAATATCCGCAAGTTCTCTCCCGGCCACAAGGACCTGGTCCTTCTGGTGCTGGTAACCATCTTCCACTTCATCCTGCTCAGGATCGGCCTGATGGTTTCCACCGCCATGGGAGGGCTCTTGCCCTCCATCAATGCGGCGAGCTTCTATTATCTCTTCCCCTTTGCCGTTGCACCCATGCTGGTCCGGATCATCCTCAACTCCGAGGTGGCCCTGGTCTATTGCTCGGTATGCGCCCCGCTGGCCGGCATCATGTTTGACGGCAGCCTGCAAGTGGTGATCTACGCCCTGATGGGGGGGGTGGTCGGCGCGCATGGCGTCCGCCAGTGCAAGGATCGCGGCGTCATCTACAATGCGGGACTCAAGGTGAGCGTGGTGAACGTGGTCCTGGCATTGTCGTTTCAATTGTTCGGCGACGGGCTCTTTACCATGCAGACCCTCTACTGCCTTTCCTTTGCCATGATCGGCGGCCTGGTGAACGCCACCCTGGTGACCGGTCTCATCCCACCGGTGGAAAATATCTTCCAGTACACCACCGACATGAAGCTCCTGGAGCATTCCAACCTGAATGCGCCGCTTCTGCACGAGCTGATGGTCCGGGCGCCGGGAACCTACCATCACAGCGTCCTGGTCGGCAACCTGGTGGAGTCGGCTGCCGAGGCGATTCATGCCAACCCCCTGCTGGCGCGGGTGGCTGCCTACTACCATGATGTGGGCAAGCTCTCCAAGCCGCTCTATTTCATCGAAAACGTCGGGGGGGGAGAAAACAAGCATGACAAGCTCTCCCCCAACATGAGCGCCCTGATCCTGATCGCCCATGTGAAGGAGGGGGTGGAACTGGCCCGGGAACACCGGCTGGGTCAGCCGATCATCGACATCATCCGCCAGTCCCACGGTACCGGCCTGATATCCTTCTTCTACCAGAAGGCCAAGACGCAGGCCGCCGATCCCCAGGGGGTCAATGAGCAGGATTTCCGCTACCCCGGACCAAAGCCGCAGACCAGGGAGGCGGGACTGGTCCTGCTCGCCGATGCCGTGGAGGCTGCCAGCAGGACCCTTGCCGATCCGACCTCGGCCAGGATCCAGGGGCTGGTACAGAAGATCATCAACAACATCTTTATTGACGGCCAGTTGGACGAATGCGAACTGACCCTGAAAAACCTGCACGAGATAGCCAAGAGCTTCAACCGGGTCCTGAACGGTATCTACCACCACCGGATCGACTATCCGGAACCGGCCTTCAAGGAAAAGATCAACAGCGGGAGGAAACCCCTTGAGCATAGCGATGACGAACCGCCAGCGGCGGCACCGGCTGGCGACACGCAGCCTAAGAAAAGCGGCGGAGAGGATATTAAGCGCCTTGGGATTGGCAGATAGCGATCTGTCGCTCCTGTTCGTCGGGGACCTGGCCATCAGGCGGATCAACCGGGAGTACCTGCAGAAGGACCGGCCGACCAACGTCATTTCCTTTTCGCTGCTGGAGGGGGAGTTCGGCGATATCAATCCTGCTGCGCTCGGCGATGTGGTGATCTCCGTCGACACGGCGGCCCGGGAAGCAGAAGATGAAGGGGTTTCACTGGATGCCAGGCTCGCATTTCTTCTCCTGCACGGCATCCTGCATCTGGCCGGTTACGACCACGAACGGAGCGGCGAAGAGGAGGCAGCAAGGATGGAGGCAAAGGAACAGGAGCTCTTTGCCATGCTGCAATCTGAGGGGCTGGTGTAGGGAAACTTTGAAACCAACGCGATTCATCGACTCGGTTAACTGCGCCATCGAGGGGATCCTCCATACCGCGCGGACGCAGAAGCACATGCGTCGACATTTTCTGGCAGCGCTGTTCCTGTTGCCGCTGGCCCTGGTCCTCGGGATCACCGAGGTCGAATTCATCCTGCTCTCCATTTCCGTCTCGTTCGTGCTGTTTGCCGAACTGATGAACACGGCAGTGGAGGTTGTGGTGGACATGATCACCCCCGACTACCACCCCATGGCCAAGATCGCCAAGGATGTGGCCGCGGGTGCCGTGCTGGTGGCAGCCATCGGCGCGGCGGTCATGGGCTACCTGGTCCTTTCGAAATACATTTTTCCCATTTACAAGGAGGCTCTCGGCGTGGTAGGTAACCCTTCCGAGATGGGGACGCTGGTCTCCCTGCTGGCAGTGGTGATCGTCGTGGTGATCCTGAAATCGATTGGCGGCAAGGGTTCCCCGCTGGAGGGGGGGCTTCCCAGCGGCCATGCCGCAGTCGGCTTTTCCATCGCGACGGTCGTGACCCTCTCCACACAGGACCCGCTCATATCGCTTCTGACCATTGCCCTGGCGGTGATGGTATCCCATTCCCGCCTGCTGCTGCACATCCACTCCACGCGGGAAGTCGTGCTCGGTGCGTTGACCGGAGTGGGCGTGACGCTGTTCATCCTGCTGCTGTTCCGCTATTATCATTAGTCATTGGCGAAAAAGCCCGGCAGTGGCCGGAGAGTAGTACCTGATCGGAGGTTGTCGTTCATTGGACGAGGGTGGTAGTAAACGGAAATCCGGCATGTGGGATCAACTGAACCGGTTTCTCTCCGGTCGGCGCAAGGTGACCGAGGAAGAGATCCATGAATTGATGGATGCCGGCGAAGAAGAAGGGATCATCAACGAAGAAGAGAATGCGATGATCCGCTCCATCTTTGCCTTGGGCGACACCGTGGTGCGTGAGATCATGGTCCCCCGCACCGACATGGGGTGTATAGGCCTCGATTCGCCGGTTCGCGAGGCCCTCGATACCATCATTGCCTGCGGTCACTCGCGGATACCGGTCTTTGAAGGGACCATGGACAACATCGTCGGCATCCTTTACGCCAAGGACCTGCTGAAGTACTGGGGGATGGACGAGGAGTCCATATCGCTCAAGACCATCATGCGGCCGCCCTTCTTCATCCCCGAAACCAAGAACCTGGAGGAGCTGCTGCAGGAATTCCGCAAGAAGAAGGTGCACCTGGCCATCGTCATCGATGAATATGGCGGCACCTCGGGGCTGGTAACCATCGAGGATCTCCTGGAGCAGATCGTTGGCGATATCCAGGACGAGTACGATGCCGAGGAGGAGCGACTCGTTGAAGAGCCCGGCGGTTCGGTCATCGTCGACGGACGTCTCCCCATCGAAGACCTGGAAGAGCACTTCGGCATAACGGTCGAGCGGGAGAAATTCGATACGGTGGGGGGCTATGTGGCTCACCTGACCGGCAGTATCCCGGTCATCGGAGAGGTGGTAACAGCGGATCGTCTGCTGATCACCGTCCTGGCCGCCGACGAGCGTCGCGTCATCAGGCTCCGGGTCGATCGACTCAGGGAAAACGGTAGCGAGGCCTAGCGGACCGTGGACTCTCTGCAGCAGAAGATTGCGCCGGTCGCCGAGCGGTCACGCCACGCTTATTCCCTGGCAGCCCTTTCCGGAATTCTCCTTGCGCTCTCTTTCCCCACGCCGGGCCTGGCTCTCCTTGCCTGGGGCGCCTTCATCCCGCTCTTCTGGGCGGTCAGCGGGGCAAGCAGGCGACAGGCGTTCCGCTGCGGCATGATTACCGGCATGGTTGCCTATACCGGTATCCTTTATTGGCTCAATATCGTCATGACCACCTATGGCAAGCTGCCATGGGTGGTGAGCCTGCTGTTGACCCTGGTCATGGCTGCCTATCTCTCCCTCTACCCGGCCATCGTCATTGCCCTGGTCAGGGGGGGGGAGTCGGCAGGACTGAGCCCGCTCTTCACCTTTCCCGTGGCCTGGGTGGGGTTCGAATATCTGCGTGCCTTTGCCCTGACTGGGTTCCCGTGGGCGAGCCTTGCCTACACCCAGTATCGGACCCTGCCGCTCATCCAGATTGCTGATATGACCGGGATTTACGGCGTGAGCTTCCTGGTTGCGCTGGCCAATGTGGCGCTCTACCGGCTTGTCAGAAGCCTGGTGAAGAACGAGCCGCTGGCGCCGGCCATCCGGGGCGCGGCGCTGGTGCTGGGCGTGGTCGTCGCGGTTCTCGGCTACGGGGCGTATCGCCTCAACATCCCGGAGCAGGGCGCCGTGGTCAAGGTGGCGCTGGTGCAGGGGAACATCCCCCAGGATGTGAAATGGAACCCTGCCTTCCAGGAACAGACGGTGCAGACCTACGAGCGGCTGTCACGGTCGGCTGCTGCCGCATCGCCACAGCTCATGGTCTGGCCGGAGAGTGCCCTGCCGTTCTTTTTCCAGACCGAGCCTCAGTATGCCGCACGGGTCACGGGCCTTGCCCGTGAGCTCGGGAGTTCGCTGGTGGTGGGGAGCCCGGCCTTTGATCGGGATGGGGGCAAGATCCACTACCTGAACAGCGCCTTTCTCATCGGTCCTGCAGGCGAGGTCCTGGGGCGCGGCGACAAGCTGCATCTGGTCCCTTTCGGGGAATACGTTCCCCTGGCCAGCCTGCTCCCCTTTGTCCACAAGCTGGTGGAGGGGGTGGGGGATTTTTCACCCGGCCGGGAAGCGGTTCCCCTTGTGGCGCCATTCGGCAAGATCGGCGTGCTGGTCTGCTTCGAAGGGATCTTCCCCGAGATTTCACGGGAATACGTGCGGCTCGGCAGCCAGTTGCTGGTCAACATCACCAACGATGCCTGGTATGGCCGCTCATCGGCTCCGTACCAGCATCTTTCCATGGCGGTCTTCAGGTCGGTGGAGAATCGGGTTCCGCTGGTGCGGGCCGCCAATACCGGGATATCCGCCATCATCGACAGCAAGGGGCATTTCCGGGGGATGACCGGGCTCTTTCAGGAGGCGGTGCTCACCGGGGAGGTTCGCCTCGGCTCGGGTCGGACCCTGTACAACCGTATGGGGGACCTTTTTGCAGGAGCCTGTCTGCTGGCAACGGCCCTGGCGGGGATAGTCATTTACAGAAGATCGCTCCGGCGATCCCGGCTCACGGTCGATGACGACCTCGGCGATGAGCCATAGACAAGGAGACAACACGCATGTTCAGAGATGAGATAGCACGACTGGAGAACCTGGCGGAACGGATCAACAAGCTTCGGGGGTCTCTTTGACGTAGAAACCAAGCGCGAGACGATCCAGGAAATGGAGTCGCGGATTGCCGCTCCCGGTTTCTGGGACAACCAGGAGGTTGCCCAGCAGCTGCTGAAGGAGCGGACCATGCTGGAGAAGGTCGTGGACGCATGGGACCGGTGCCGTCGCCAGGAAGAAGACATCCGGGTCCTGATCGAGCTGGGGCAGGAGGCTGAGGACGAGGCGACCCTGGTCGAGGTGGGGGAGTTGAACAGCCGCCTGGAAAAGGAGGTCGAGCAGGCCGAATTCCAGCGCATGCTCTCCGGGCCCCACGACAAGAGCAACTGCTTCTTTTCCATCAACGCCGGCGCCGGAGGGACCGAGTCCCAGGACTGGGCCGAGATGCTGCTCCGGATGTATCTCCGTTACTGCGAGCGGAAGGGGTGGCGGACCGATATCACCGATTACCAGGCAGGTGACGAGGCCGGGGTGAAAGGGGTGACCTTTGCCGTATCCGGCGAATTTGCCTACGGCTACCTGAAAGCCGAGGCGGGCATCCACCGTCTGGTCCGGATCTCCCCCTTTGACAGCAATGCCCGGCGCCATACCTCCTTTGCCTCGGTCTTCGCCTTTCCCGAGATTGCCGACGACATCGACGTGAAGGTGGTCGAGTCAGACCTGCGGGTGGATACCTACCGCTCCAGCGGTGCCGGTGGCCAGCATGTCAATACCACCGATTCGGCGGTGCGGATCACCCATATCCCCACCGGGATCGTGGTTGCCTGCCAGACCGAGCGGAGCCAGCACCTAAACAAGGCCACGGCGCTCAGGGTCCTGCGTGCCAAGCTGTATGAAAAGGAGGTGCAGGAGCGGGAGGCCCAGGCTGCCGAGATATCGGGCGAAAAGAAGGAGATCGGCTGGGGGAGCCAGATCCGCTCCTATGTCCTCCATCCCTACAAGATGGTCAAGGATCTCCGTACCGGGGTGGAGACCGGCAACCCCGATGCGGTGCTGGACGGCGACCTGGAAGAGTTCATCGTCGCTTTCCTCATGGGGGTCCGCCGCAACGTGTCGGCCGACGACTGAAGGCTAAAACCTTCCGGATCGGCAGCATGCGGATGGCAATCCGTTGCTTAGTATGTGTATAAAGGTTGTTCATGATATGAAGCGTATCGTACCCATCATCTGGCTGCTCTGCTGTCTGCTCGTCTGCGCGGCACCCGGCTGCGCCACCCAGCATCGGCTGGCTGACGGCACCTCGCGGGGGATTACCCGGGTCGGCCATTCCATCCAGGTGGGGGCGTTCCGCGAGGTGAAGAATGCCGAGCGGCTCACGGCCCGTCTGCAGGAGAAAGGGATCGAGGCGTTCTATTTCCGCAAGGACGACGGTCTCTATGCGGTCCGCTTCGGTGATTTCCCCAGCCGCGAGGCTGCCCGGCAGGAGGCGCGGAAACTGGTGAAAGAGAGGCTACTGACCTTTTTCTTCATCGCCTCCCCGCGCGAACAGGTGCTGAAGCAGGGGCAAAGAACAGAGATCCACAAACCGAGCGCACCTGTGAGCGTGAAGAAACCGTCCGGTGATATGGGCGGGGTTGCGGCCCGGACTGCCGAGCGGTTCGTCGGCATCCCCTACCGCTGGGGGGGGGATACCGTGGTGGAGGGGATGGACTGCAGCGGTTTTGTCCGGGCGGTCTACAATCTCTGCGGGGTCAATATCCCTCGTACCTCGCGGGAGCAGTTCAGGGTCGGCGAGGGGGTTGGCAGGGCCGATCTGCAGGACGGGGACCTGGTCTTTTTCGGCTCGTCCGAAGAGAGCATCAACCATGTCGGTATCTATGTCGGTGCCGGCAAATTCGTCCATGCACCGAGACGCGGGGAAGAGATCAGGGTTTCCGCACTAGATGAGACGTATTTTGCCAAGCGCTTCATGGGCGGGCGGCGCTATTTTTAGCCAGGTTGTTGAAAAACAGCCATCTCGCCGCCGTCCTCGAAAGCCGCCTTGTGCGGCGTGGCGCTGCCACGCCTCCGCGGGGCTTTCTGCGGGTGCGACGATCTGACTGTTTTTGAACACCCTGAATTTTTCAACGACTCTTTTGGAAGGCGCCGCCCGGATCGCCACATTTCGGGTATACTTTTTCTGCAACACGCATCGATCTCAACCGAGTCGCCAGGCGCCGGGATGCCGAATCCGGCCCCGCAGCAGTCATGCGCGAGGTTCAGATGAAACGAGGACTACATGGCAATCATCAAACCCTTTAAAGCGGTCAGGCCGAAACGGGAACTGGCACACCGGGTCGCCGCACCCCCCTACGATGTCATGGACGCAGCCGAAGCCAGGCAGATGGCAGCAGGCGATCCGTACTCGTTCCTGCATATTTCCCGACCCGAGATCGATCTGCCGAACGATACGAACCTCTACAGCGAGCCGGTCTATCAGCAGGGGCGGGAAAATCTGGCAGCCTTTCTCCGCCAGGGCATCCTGGAGCAGGATTCTCAAGACTGTTACTATGTCTACCGCCAGCAGATGGGGAGCCTGACCCAGACCGGCCTGGTCGCCTGCTCCGCGGTGGACGACTACCAGGGGGGGATCATCAGGAAGCACGAACTGACCCGCGCCGACAAGGAAGAGGACCGGGTTCGCCACATCGACTTCCTTGATGCCAATGACGAGCCAGTCTTTTTCACCTACCGTTTCGATCCGGCCATCGCCCGGATCATCGCCCATGTCACCACCATGGTCCCCGAGTACGATTTCACTGCCGACGACAACGTCCGCCACACTTTCTGGATTCTGCAGAATCCCGATGAGATCAAACGGCTGACCGAACTGTTTGCCGCTATTCCCGTCCTGTACGTGGCAGACGGCCACCACCGCAGTGCCGCTGCCAGCAGGGTGCGGGATATCAGGTCTTCTGCCAATCCGGCGCATACGGGAAGCGAGGAGTACAATTACTTTCTGACGGTCATCTTCCCGGACAGCGAGATGCATATCATGCCGTACAACCGTGCGGTGCGCGATCTGAACCGCCTCAGCATCGCCGAGTTCATGGCCAGGGTGGCGGAGCACTTCGAGATCACGCCGGTCTCCCGGCCGGTGGAGCCGCCCGAGCGCCATCAGTTCGGTATGTACCTTGCCGGCAAGTGGTATGAGCTGGCAGCGCGCGAAGACTCATTCGATGCTGAAGAACCGGTGGCGCGGCTCGATGTCTCCATACTGCAGGACAACCTGCTCAATTCGGTTCTCGGCATCCGCAACCCCCGCACCGATCAGCGCCTCCATTTCGTGGGGGGGATTCGCGGCGTTGAAGAGCTGGAGCGGCTGGTGGAGAGCGGCGAATATGCCGTGGCGTTTTCGCTCCACCCCACCTCCATCGACGAACTGATGGAGCTGGCCGATGCTGACCGGATCATGCCCCCCAAGTCGACCTGGTTCGAGCCAAAGCTGCGGTCGGGGCTCTTCCTCCATCTGCTCGGCAATTGATCTATCTTTGAGAATGGGAAAGGAGTTGTAAGGTGCGTGGTCTGGAGAAACTGATAGTCGCGCTGCTTGTGGCGGTGGCAATCGCCATCCCTGCATGCGTTCAGAAAGAGGCGAAGGTTGAGACGCAGCAGGCGGCAGAGGCGGAGCCGGGCATGACCCGGACCCCCAGCGGGCTGGCCTACAAGGAGCTGCGGCCGGGCAACGGCCCGCTTCCCGTGCGCGGCAAGATGGTGAAAGTCCATTATACCGGCTGGCTGGAGAACGGCACCAAGTTCGACAGCTCTGTGGACCGGGGTGAGCCGTTCTCATTCGCGGTCGGCGCCGGCGAAGTCATACCCGGATGGGATGAAGGCGTTCTCGCCATGAAAGTCGGCTCCAAGCGCCGACTGGTCATCCCGCCCGAACTCGGCTACGGTGCTGCCGGAGCCGGTGGAGTGATCCCCCCCAATGCAACACTTGTTTTCGATGTCGAACTGCTTGATGCCGCACAGTAGACCGCTGCATGGTGGTGCATCGCCGGTTTCCGGCGTGGCCGCCTCCTGCAGGGTTCTGTTCCTGGCGCTGGCCCTGGTGGCCGTTGCTCTGCCGGCAATGGCCGGCAGCAGGTCGGTCACCTGGTATCTCGATGGCTCAAGGGTGGAACAGGATCTCCAGGTTACCGGAGGTTACATCGAGATATCCCTGCCCGCGGCCGTGCAGGCAGGTTCCCTGCGGGTAAGGCCACGGGGGGGCGCGCGGATCTCAAGGGTGCAGGTGGTGCCGGTCAAGCCCGACCCTGCAGTGGAGAAGGAGCTCATAAGGCTTGCCGAGCAACAGGAATCGCTGCAGGACCGTCTGCAGGCACTGTCGGTGAAGGAGGAGATCTTCAAATCGGCAGCCAAGACCCAGGGTGGAAAGGCGCCGCGCCGGACCCGCACCAACCCCGAGCCGCTGACGGCCATTCGCGAAGGGACCGATTTTGCCATCAATCGCCTGGAGGAGGTCTACCGGGCCAAGCGGCGGACCGAGCGTGAATTGAAGGGGCTGGAGAAACGGCAGGCAGCGCTGCGACAGAAGGGTAACGGTTCCGGCTCGATGGCCAGGATCTGGCTCGCCGGCAGGCAGGGACAGGTGCAGATCTCCTATCTCACGTCCGGCGAGGGCTGGCAGCCGCGCTACGATCTTCGTATCGGCGGGGCAGAGGCGGAGATCGCCAGTTGGGCGGATCTCCCGCGTCAGGAGAAGGGGGCTCGTGTCTTTGTAGTCCCTGTCCGCCTGGCCGAAGCCTCCACAGCCATGGCACCGCTGGCCGTGGGGAGGGCGCCTCTGTCGATCAGCAGGTTGCCGGTTCTGTCCCACCAGCAGGAGCCTGGCCTGCAGACCGTTCTGACCGTTGTCGTCAGGAACGAAACCGGGACGTTTCTTCCCGCTGGCACGGCGAGCGGTTTCTGGAACGGGGAATTCCTCGGCGTCGCACCGTTTTCCGGCGCGAAACCGGGCGACAACCTGAAAGTGACCTTTGGCCGTTGATAGCGGGCTTGACAAATGGTTGAGCGGTATGGTCAAATCCGGTGATTCTTCAGACAACCGAACAACGAGGTATTCCATGCAGCGTACAACATTTTTCTCCAGACTGAGCCGACTGGCCCTGCCGGTCGTTGCAGCCTCTCTCCTTGCCGCGTGCGGCGGCGACACCTCAACCTCTTCCACCACCTCGATCCTGCCGACCACCTTCTACGCCCACAATGCCGTGTTCGTCAACAACACGACCCTCTACACCTGGGGGAACAATGGCGCGGGTGAACTGGGGAGGACCACGGGGAGCGCCCTGGTGCCCGGTTTCGTCCTGAAGTTTGCTAATTACAGCGCCGGCAACGGTGTTTCGCTGGGGGCAAATCATACCCTGGCCTTCCAGAAGTACAGCACAATCCGGGCTTTTGGCTACAACGGCTACGGTCAGCTGGGCAACGGCACTACCACCAACAGCACGACGCCGGTTGCGGTCCGCAAGAGCAGAACGACTGCCTCGCTTTCCGGGGTCACGGCCGTTGCTGCCGGCGGCTATCATAGCCTTGCCCTGGATCGGAACGGCAACGTCTGGGGATGGGGGAACAACACCCTGGGGCAGCTGGGACGCGGGGTGTTCACCAATTTGAGCACCATGACCGCTGAACGGGTGATCGAAGAGGGCGGGTTGGAGATCGCCGGTGTGACCAAGGTCGCTGCCGGGGGGAATTACAGTCTGGCGCTGCTCAATAACGGCTCCGTCTGGTCCTGGGGGTACAATGCCCTGGGGCAGCTGGGGGTTGGCGACACGGTGAGCAGATTCTACGCAGTGCCGATCACGTCCCTGAGCGGCGTGGCGCAGATCGCTGCCGGCGGCGGCCATGCCATGGCGCTGCTCAATGACGGCACGGTCTGGGCGTGGGGGTACAACTACTACGGCCAGGTGGGGGACGGCACCACCCTCAACCGTCTGACGCCGGTGCAGGTAGTTGACATAAATAATAACCCGCTCACGGGGATCACCTTGATCGCTGCCGGTCTGGACCATTCCCTGGCCTACAACGGAGCGACGGGCACGCTCTACCTCTGGGGCTACAACAGTTTCGGCCAGCTGGGGCTTGGCGATACGACAACACGCTACAAGGCCACGCCGATGACGGTGACGCCTTTCCTCGGGACGACCGACTTACCCTATACCCGACAGCTGTTTGCCCTCGGCCATTACAGCCGGGTGCGCAAGAGTGACGGCACCTGGTGGGCCTGGGGGGAAAACTCCAGTGGCCAGTTGGGGAACAACACGATCACCAACAGCTCAACCCCGATACGGATAAACGGCCTGTAACCGGCCGTACCGATCTGAACGGTGCAACAAACAAGAGGCGGCCCATGCATGATGGGTCGCCTCTCTTCGTTTCGACGGCTGGATGCAACCGACCGTCCGGTCTATGTCTCTCCCAGGGTAAAGAAGAAGGTCGCCCCCCTGCCCGGGGTTCCTTCGGCCCAGATCCTGCCCCCGTGACGGGCGATGATCCGCTGGACGGTGGCAAGGCCGATTCCGGTGCCGCTGAACTCCTCGTCCGTGTGCAGTCGGGAAAACGGTTTGAACAGCTCGCCTGCCAGGCTCATATCGAATCCGGCCCCGTTGTCCTGCACGTAGTAGACGGTTTCCCCCCCTTCGTTGCGGGACGCAACGGTGATCCGGGCCTCTTCGCGGTGCGTCGTGAATTTCCAGGCATTGCCCAGCAGGTTTTCCAGCGCCAGCCTCAGCAGCTGTTCGTCGCCTTGCACGGCCATCCCGTCCTCTATTTCCATAGTAATTTGTCTGCCAAAGGATCGTGCGTTGAGGTCGGCGGCGATATGGGTGGCTAGCAGCGTCAGATCGACACTGCCATGGCCGATCTCCTTTTCCGTTATTCTCCCCAGCTTCAGCAGTGCATCGATAATGGAGGACATCTCGGCGGCGCTCTCCACAATATGCTGCAGTGATGTTTTGACCGCAGGAGGAAGAGAATCACCCTGTTCGAGCAGTATCAACTGGCTGTAGCCACCGATGGCGGATAGGGGGGTTCGCAGGTCGTGGCTGACCGAAGAGCTGAACAGCCGCAGATCTGCGTTGACTGTGGCGAGCTGGGCGGTCCGCTCCTGCACACGCTGCTCGAGCTCCGCATTGAGTTCCTCCAACTCTGTCCGCGACCGCTGCAGGGTGTCGGTCATGGTATTGAAGGACGCTGCAAGACGGCCCAGTTCGGTGGAGGGGGGGAGATTGATGCGGTGCCCCAGGTCTCCTGCGGTAATGGCGGAGGTCCCTTCTTCGAGAGTGGCGAAGGTCCTGAAAATACCTCGCAGGGAGGCAATGAGGGTGCCGATGACCAGCAGGGCGCCGGCAAAGACGAGACCGATCCCCTGCCAACCGGCGAGAGAACTCAAGCGCTGGATATCACGGGTACCGATCTCCAGCGACGTGTGGATGTTGGGGATGAGCCCCTCTTTCATGAGTTTGTCGATGACCACATCGGCCTGGGCAGCAGCCTTGTCGATATTTCCCACCTGTCTGCTCAGCATGGCCTGCTGGCAGAGCACCGTAAACTGTCGGTACTGCCGCTCCAGCGTCAGCGCTTCGGAAAGGAGGCGGGTGCCACTGGCGTCGCCAAGATCCACGAGTGTCCGCGCAGCACGTCTGAATTCGATGAGCGATGCCTGGGTCTCGTTACCTGACCAGCCAAAGGGGCGCAGGGTGGAGACCGGCGAGCTGATATCGTCCATCAGTTCTCTGGCCTGCTTGTTGATGCCGGCATTGATCCGGCTGACCGCAATCACCGAATTGACCGTGGCCTGGGTCCGTTCCAGAATGCGCAGCGCTTGGTTGCCAAACCAGGGGAGCCTTCCCAGTGTCATGACCAGGTAGTGAAATTCCGTCTGTACCTCGGAAACACCGTCTTCCAGTGCGTCATCGATGCCGCTGAGGAGCGCTCCTTCGTTGACCTTCAGCGAACTTTCCGATAGAAGCAGGCGGGCCTCTTTGTGCTTTCCCTGCAGATTGAGGTCGATGACTTCCTGAGCGAGATCCTGCCATTGCGCATGAAGTTCCCGCAGTTCGGTCAGTTCCTTGAGGTCGTCTTCTTCACCCGGGACATTCAGTTCGCGCTGGAGGGTAACGGCTGCTTCCCAGCGGCTGAACCCCTGCTCGACAATGGCGGCGGTTTTTTTGAAATCGGACTGGGAGCTCTCTGCATGGGGGCCTGCGCTGTCGATGACCTCTTTCATCTGGCGTGTCATCCCGGCACGGGTTGCGGCAATCCCTTCAAGGTACATGATGGATGGTGACAACCTGCGTAACTGGTGGTTGACGCGCAGGGAACTCCAGCCGAGATAGCCGACGGTGATCAGCATGACGGCGATGACGAGGAAAAGTGCTATGAGGAGGTTTGTTTTGATACGCATGGGGCCAGACGTTATCAACTATGGAGTGATCTGTGTCTACGAGTCTGTGGCGAGGATCGGGTCATATTTTCGCAAGCACCGGCTCAGCAGTTATTTTCAGACGACGACACTGCAAGATCCGTCTGGAAAGCCGTATCGGCATACCTTCTGCTGCAGAGGGTCATCAGCACGTATCAGACAGTTTCCAGCCGTTTACAGGGGGAAACATCAGAAATTCATATATGGAAGATAGCCTCGTGCTCAAAAAAAGGCTAGCATTTTTTCTTAAAATAGTTCATTAAAGTGGCATTCAGGTTGAATCTGTGGGCGCTGATGTTTTTTAATGAGTTTGGTCGACCCTGTTCCGGTCCGGGCCGATCATGATATGTTTTTCCGGCTTAACCGCGGGGGGGAGCGATGAACATCAAGCCGATCCTTCTGGTAGAAGACCAGCCCGATGATCAGTTTTTGACGCTGAGAACACTGAGGAAGCTGAAAATTACCAATGTAATGGTCGCCAATGAAGGTGAAGAGGCGCTCCGCTTTCTACAGGGCGATAAAAAGCAGAGAGAGGAGCCGCCGGTATTGCTGCCGTCGTTGATCCTCCTCGATCTGCGGATGCCGAAGGTCGATGGATTCGAATTCCTGGAGGCTCTCAGGTCTGATGAGCGGATCAAAGAGATTCCGGTCATTGTCCTTACCTCCTCTCCCCAGGAAAAAGACCAGACCCGCTGCATGCAGCTTGGGGTCAAGGCGTACCTGAACAAACCTCTCGATGTCTATGCCTTTGACCGGGCCATGCAACAGATCGGGACGGCATAACGCCCAGCCGCATTTCATGACCCGGCGTTCGCATGTACGGCGTTCGTAGTCGATACATGGTTGATTACTGGTTGCAAAGACCGGCTGTCGCGTTACGCGGTAGCCGGTCTTTTTTTGGGTTGCAGCCGCAGTCAATTTTCATGAAAAAAGAAAATATGGAAACCTTACTTGACTCCCGGGCAAAACCGCGGCGTAATTGAGGCAGGCACGTGGCAAACGCCCGCCCGCTTTGATTCTACCGTTCCAAGGAGGAGCCCATGCCCTACACACTGATCCCCGCTATCGAACAGAGGATTTCCACGCTTTTGGAGGTTGCCAGGCGCGTGGAGAGAGAGATTGCCACGGACAAGGCCAAGGCGAAACCGAAGGTGACGGTGACCATCTCCCGCGAGTTCGGTTGTGAGGCCTATCCCATGGCCGAACAGTTGAAAAAGCTGCTGGATGCCAAGACCGGCGAAACCTGGGCGCTCATGGACAAGGCTCTCCTGGAGGAGGTGGCGAAGAACCAGAATGTCGCGGAGAGTATCCTGCAGAACCTGGGAGAAAAAGGTTTTGTGGACGACATGATTGCGACGCTCTCCCCCAGGTGGAAGAGCGAGAAGGATCACTACCGTCGACTCTGCCAGTATATCATCTCCCTTGCCAATGTGGGCAATGTCATCATTGTGGGGCGCGGCGGCGCCATCGTGACCCAGTCCATGGAAAACTGCTACCATTTCAGGATGGTTGCACCCCATGACTTCAAGATCCGTTCGATCTCCAAGAGGCTCTCCATTCCGCACAAAGAGGCGGAGGAACTCATCCAGAAAAGGCAACAGCAACGCGATACATTCACCAACAACTTTTTGAACTGCGACGCAAGCGACCCCACCCATTACCATCTGGTATTCAACAACGCAAAGAGCACCACGGACAAGATCGCGGAAACCATTCTCTGTTACCTGTTCTGAGCGAATGGGGGAGATGCTGCGGGATAGGGGGCAGGGTGGGCGTCGGACGGACGGAACTGGAGCCGTCTACCCTGTCCGCTGCAGGGTGCTGAAGTGTATCCTGGAGTCGCTCTGCTGCCGTGCCGTCTGCAGGGATTCCGTGGCTGCCGAGATCACCTCGTCTATGTGCGGAGATCCCTGAAAGGTGACGACCCCGATGGAGAGGGAGATGGTTTCTGCAACGTTCTCCAGCAACACTTGCCTTTCCTCGAGAGCCTTCTGGAGTCGTGAAATGATCGTCGGCATATTTTGGCTGGCGGTTTCCGGAAAAAGGATGAGGAATTCGTCTTCGGTGAAGCGTCCGATGGAGTCGTAGGAGCGGATTGCGTTCCTGATGCACTGCAGGTATTCGCAGAGTGCGTGTTCAGCCAGGACATCACCTGCGTTGCTGCACAACGACGCAAAATTTTCCACCTTGAGTACGGCAATGCTTGCGGAGCCGTTCTTGCGTCGCGTACGGTTCAGCTCTGCCCGGATATGGGCAAGGATCGTGTCGCGGTTCCAAGTTCGCGTGGGAATGTCGTGGGAGATCTGCGCTGTGAGAGCCTGTTGCGCATCCAGGAGCCGCTGCTGCAGTTCCACGATCCTTTTTCCTGCCTCGACCCTTACCTGCAGGTCCTGGGGGATGAACGGCTTGATGATGTAGTCGTCTGCTCCTGCCCTGAGTCCGGCAACGATATCGGTCAGTGACGATTTCTGGGTCAGGATGATGATGTAGGTATAATCCTCTGCCGTGAGCTGATTCTGGCGAAGGCGCCTGCAGATCTCGATCCCGTCGGGATCGGGCATGATCCAATCGAGTACTGCCAGCCGCGGTGCGTCTTCCCCCTGCATGACCTCCCAGGCAGAGTTGCCGTCAACGGCGCATACCACTTCATAGTTCCAGTTTGCGAGCGATCGTTCCAGCAAGTGCAACGAAACAGGATCATCGTCTGCGATTAAGATCTTCATAGCCCCCTCTATGCGGCACAACCCTGGTCGGCCCCTGCGAAATTATTTCCAGTATACCCGTTTGCATCTGGAAATCCAGCATTCGTACTCTCAACGTGGCGATCAGTGGCCTTGCCCCCATCCGGGGGGCCTCTCCCTGCGCGACCGATCACGATCGCCCAGCTATCCGGCACAATGCCTAAAATGTAAGCACCTTGCTGAAGATTACGCCTGGAATCGTCTCTTGTGCTTTTCGGTCTATAACCCATTTTATTGATAACCATCTGATAATTTTGTCGTAATTTTTTTGTGGCATGGAGTGGCACGCTCTATGCTTTTGAGCGATAAATCGTTGATCGTACAATGAAGTGCGATTCGATTCCGGTTACAAGGCAAAGGCGCCTCCACACTATCCGTGGGAGCGCCTTTTTTTATTCAATGCAAAGGAGGAGAGAGAATCGGGGCACCTGAAGGTCAAGTTACAAAGTCGGTAACATTGGTGCAAGTGCACCTAATACATTACAAAGGAGTATAGAGCATGAAAAAATGTATCGTTTTGATGGCTGCTTTATTGACGGCAACGGTTGCTTCAATTGCATCTGCTGAAGACAAGGTTTCTGGTGATGCCTATCTGGGGACCTACAGCAAATACCTCTTCAGAGGCCTGGACTCCAGTGCCAATCAGTATGTAGTCCAGGGTGGGATGGATCTCAGTTACAAGAATATCACTCTGAGCTACTGGACAAATGTTCAGACACGCGGTGCCGGCGTATATAAGAGAAGCGACAATACCGAAACCGACATCACCCTCAATTATGCATTTGCGCCCTTCGAACTTGTTTCGATGAACGTGGGTAACACCTTTTACACCTTTGATGTCCCGGGTGTGAACGATACGAACGAATTGTATCTCAAGGCAACGCTCAATACCCTCCTTGCCCCGACTCTTGCAGTATACTGGGATTGGGACGAGTCAACAAAAAATGGCCTGTTCTACACCCTCTCTGTCGGTCACACCATCCAGGCGATGAAGAATCTCGGTGTCAACCTTGGAGCCCTGGTGAGCTACAACATGGAAAACCCCTCGGCAAGCGCTGCATACAACAATCTGCACAACTACGAGTTGAGCGTCAGTGCAGATTACTCCCTTACTGACCAGATCAAGATATCTCCTTCATACCTCTACTCCAATGCGTTCAACTCCGTTGCCAGAAATGCCGGTGTGAACGATGAGAGCGTCATCGGGATAAAGGCCGCATTCGTATTCTAGCAATGCATTCAGTAGCAAGACGTAACGTCTCCTTCATGTTATGGGGGGTGCAACCCCCCACATTTTTCCGGGAGACAACAACAGACCGTGCCATGTTGCACACAGATGGGAGGCAGGTATGAAACTGATAGAGGCGATAATCAAGCCGTTCAAACTCGATGAAGTCAAGGATGCACTGAATGAAATCGGTATCGAAGGGATCACGGTCTGTGAAGTCAAGGGATTCGGTCGGCAGAAGGGGCACACCGAATTGTACCGTGGTGCAGAATACGTTGTCGATTTCATCCCGAAGGTCAAGCTGGAGATTGCGGTGGCTGACGAACTGGTGAGCAAGGTGGTTGAGACCATCCAGAATACCGCCAAGACGGGCCGCATTGGCGATGGCAAGATATTCATCCTGGCGCTGGAAGAGGCTGTGCGGATCAGGACCGGAGAAAAAGGTACTGACGCGATTTAACCACGAGAAACTTTTACCACGTTTGGAGGTTCACAATGAAAGCGAAACTAACGATTCTCTGGCTTGTCCTGGCCATGGTCCTGATGCTGGCACCTGCTGCGCTCTTTGCCGAAGAAGCAACTCCGGCTGTCCCGACCCAGGCAGCGGTCTCTTCGGCCCAGAAGGCTGATGCTCCGGCTTCGGCAGAAGCCCCGGCGGCACCTGCCGAGGCTCCCAAGCCCGCAACCGTCGATCCGGTGCTCAACACCGGCGACACCGCCTGGATGCTCATCTCATCCGCTCTGGTGCTGGTCATGCTTCCTGGCCTTGCCCTCTTCTACGGGGGGATGGTCCGCTCCAAGAACGTCCTTTCCACCATGATGCACTCCTTGGTGGCGATGGGCATCGTTGGCGTGCAGTGGGCGGTGATCGGCTACAGTCTTGCCTTTGGCCCCGACGCCGTCGGCGGGCTCGTCGGTAATTTCAGCAAGGTCATGCTGAACGGTCTGATCACCTTCAAGGATGGGGCTCCGGTCTATACATTGTTTCAGAATGTGGCGACCGAGCCCGGTGCAGTTCCCGAATACGTATTTGCCATGTTCCAGGGGATGTTTGCCATCATCACCGTGGCACTGATATCCGGTGCCCTTGCCGAGCGGATCAAGTTTTCTGCCTATTGCGTGTTCGTGCTGCTCTGGACAACCTTAGTCTACGATCCGCTTGCACACTGGGTCTGGATGGTTGACGGCTGGCTTTTCAAGAAGGGTGCCCTCGATTTTGCCGGCGGGACGGTTGTCCACCTCTCTTCCGGTATATCGGCCCTGGCAGCAATCATCTTCCTCGGCAAGCGTCACGGCTTCCCCACCGAGCGGATGGCCCCCCATAACCTTCCTTTCACCCTCCTCGGTGCAGGCCTGCTCTGGTTCGGCTGGTACGGGTTCAATGCCGGTAGCGCCATCGCCGGTGTCAATACCTCTGATGCGGCGGGCGGACTTGCCGCCCTGGCATTCACCACCACCACCATTGCACCTGCAGCCGGTGGACTGGCCTGGATGATCGCTGAATGGATTCATGCAGGCAAGCCTTCAGCCCTCGGCTTTGCATCGGGTGTGGTAGCCGGTCTGGTTGGGATTACTCCAGCAGCCGGTTTCGTGCAGCCAGGTTCGGCCCTGATCATCGGCATCGGCGCAGGCGTCATCTGCTATCTCGGTGTGCTGATGAAGGCGAAGCTCAAATACGACGACTCTCTCGATGCATTCGGCGTCCATGGCGTCGGCGGGACCTTCGGTGCAATCATCACCGGTGTTCTGGCGACTGTCGGTGCCACGGGCCTCACCTCCGGTAACGTCGGGCAATTCGTCACCCAGTTGATCGGCGTGGTGGCTGCCGGCGCCTATGCATTCATCGTTACCCTGGTGATAGTCTTCATCCTCGACAAGACCATCGGTCTGCGCGTGGAAAAGGAAGACGAGATCATGGGTCTCGACAATACCCAGCATTCGGAAAGTGCTTACAACTGATTGCATATCAGTGATGCTGTCCAGGGGGCCGCTGCAAAGCGGCCCCTTTTTTATGCAACTCGTCAGGGGCGCTGCCTAAATAATATGCATGAATGCCGGCGGGCGGGAGGCACGCCTCCGTAAATCAGTGTGATTCCTGACTTGTGCATGCTGGCACACCTTGTGCCTCTATACGAGTGACTCTCCCTATCTGGAGATGGGGTAATGAGAGGCGAGGACCAGGCAACATGGATAGGTTAGAGCGTGGACAGGACATGGTAGGCAATCTGGCGCTGAGTGACCGCTTCCTGGAGCAGCTTGCCTATAATGAGAAAATGGCCGAGCTGGGGCGACTGGCTGCAGGGGTCATTCATGAACTCAATACGCCACTTTCGGTCATTGCCGCAGCTGCCCAGTTGATACTGCGCGAGGACGGGCTGTCGGAGAGCGTTGTCGAGCTTGTGGAGCGGATTGGCGGTGAGGCCCAGCGGCTCTCCCAGATGAGCCGTGGTATCCTCTCCTTTTCCCGGCAGGATGGCGGAGGGGGAGACGAGGCAGATCTCAATCTCGTCCTGAGCGATGTGGTGCAGATGCTTGCCTACGAGATCCAGAAGCGTTCGGTGACGGTCCACGAGCATTTCGACCATGATTTTCCGTTGCTGCGCATCGATGCCGGGCGTCTCAAGCAGGTCTTCATCAACCTGATCATGAATGCCTTGCAGGCGATGAACAGCGGCGGCTCCCTCACCCTGCGGACGCTCCAGTCCGATGCGGGGAGCTGTGAAGTGCATATTGCCGATACCGGTTACGGTATTGCCGACAGCGACATCGACCAGATATTTGAACCGTTCTTCACCACCAAGGGGGCAGGGGAGGGGACCGGGCTCGGGCTGTTCGTCACCCGGCAGATCATCGCTGCCGAGGGGGGCGAGATCACGGTCGAAAGCCAGGTCGGGCAGGGCACCAGTTTCATCATCCGTTTTCCCCTGCTGCTTTCCTGACAGGCTGAAAGGCCCGCAGTTGGCCCACCCTCTTCTTGTCGCACTCACTCAGACCGTGTATATTCAATGCGCGGTCAGCCTCTCGGCAACCGCTTCCCATTCATGGCAGGCGGTTTTTCTGTCTGCGCTGCCGGAATGCAAACCAACAGACTCGGGACAGGGGGAATCATGCAGCGATATCTGGCAGTGGCGGTCGATGCTGCACGGGCTGCAGGGCGGTTGCAGCGGGAGAGGCTCGGCAGTGTCATGGCAGTGGCGTTCAAGGGGGAGATCAACTTGGTCACCGAGGTGGACAGGGAGAGCGAGGAGCTGATCGTTGGCATGCTGCGGGCAGCGTGCCCCGATTCGGACATCGTTGCCGAGGAGAACGACTACGGAGCACGGCGGACGAACCTGGCCTGGATCGTCGATCCCCTGGACGGCACCACCAATTTTGCCCATGGCTTCCCCTGGTTTGCCGTCTCCATTGCCCTGGAGGTGGATGGCGAGATCAGGGTAGGCGTGGTCTATCACCCCTGTCTCGACGAGCTGTTTACTGCCGTGCGTGGCGAGGGGGCCTTTCTCAATGGCCGGCGGCTTGCCGTTTCCGACCGCGCCCCCTTGAAGAGCTGCCTGCTGGCAACCGGTTTCCCCTATGACCGGACCTGGGACAATGAGAACAACTTCGACAATTTCTGCCGATTCCAGATGGCAGCCAGGGGAGTCAGGCGATTCGGTGCAGCAGCCCTCGATCTGGCATATGTGGCGGCAGGGAGGCTCGATGGCTACTGGGAGTGCAAGCTGAAGCCGTGGGACGTTGCGGCCGGGCGGCTGCTGGTGGAGGAGGCGGGAGGGCGGATGTCAAACCATGTTGGAGAGGCTTTTTCGATCTACGACCACCGGATTCTGGCAAGTAACGGCCTCGTGCACGAAGAGATGCGAGGTCTGCTCCAGCGGGACGGGTCACGGGGAGTTCCGGTTTAGCGTTCAGTGTTCATCGTTTCCGCAGACGTCGATATCGTAGGTGCCGATCTCTTCCCGGTTGAGGTCCTTTTCGGTCACTGTCACGATGCAGCCGATACCGGCACTCGGATAATAGGTGTATTTCCCCCAATAGAGCAGCGGCATCAGTGGAAGTGTCCCGTTCCTTGACTGGAAGGCCACTTCACGGGCCGCTGCTTCGCGTTTGGCAAGGTCTGCGGCGTACCTGTCCGTTTGCATGAGATCGATATCCTGGTCAATGCCAGTTTCATTCTCAAAGGAGCAGGCAGAGAGCGGCAGCAGCAGGACAAGCAGCGATAGCAACCTGATTCTGGACATGGGGCACCTCGGGCAGGGTACGGGCCTTTTCGGACCAGTATACCATAGTGTCCGGGAGGAGGCCGGTATCGGGTGTCAGGTGCCAGTCTTCATCTGCCGGCGCCGCTTGCGGGCAATGGCCTCGCGGGCCATCTTCTGCACCCGGTCGAAGTAGTAGTAGACCACCGGCGTGATGTAGAGGGTGAGGAGCTGGGAGACCAGGAGCCCGCCGACGACGGCGAGCCCCAGGGGGCGGCGCGATTCAGCGCCGGCGCCGATGCCCAGCGCGATGGGAAGGGTTCCCATGAGTGCCGCCATGGTGGTCATCATGATGGGACGGAAACGGACGATGGCACCCTGGTAGATGGCGTCCATCGGGCTTTTCCCGTCGTTGCGCTCCGCCTCCAGGGCAAAATCGATCATCATGATGGCGTTTTTCTTGACGATGCCGATCAGCATGATGATCCCGACAAAGGAATAGAGGTTTAAGTCCTTGCCGAAGATGAGCAGGGTGACCAGCGCCCCGAAGCCGGCTGAAGGGAGGCCCGAGAGTATGGTCAGCGGGTGGATGTAGCTCTCGTAGAGGATGCCGAGGACGATGTAGATCACCACGATGGAGAGGACGAGGAGCAGGGCGAGCCCTTTGGTCGATGCCTGATAGACCTGGGCGGTTCCCTGGAAGCCGGTGGTGATGGAGGCGGGAAGGGTGCGTGCCTCCTTCTGGATCGCATTCACCGCATCGCCCAGGGGAACCCCCGGCTTGAGGTTGAAGGAGACGGTCACTGAGGTGATCTGCCCGAGATGGTTCACCGACAGCGGCCCGAGACCCGGTTTCAGGGTTCCCAGCGAGGCCAGCGGCACCAGTTGCCCGCTGTCGGACCGGACATAGAGCAGCCCGAGCGATGCCGGGTCCCGCTGATACTGCTGCTGTAACTCCAGGATGACCCGGTACTGGTTGGAGGGGGAATAGATGGTGGAGACCTGCCGGCTGCCATAGGCGTAGTAGAGGGCGTCCTCGATCTGCTGCGAGGTGATGCCCAGGCTTGCCGCGCGATTCCGGTCGATCTCCATGTTTACCTGGGGGTTCTTGATCTGGAGGTCGCTGGTCACATCCTGGATCATCGGTAAGGCCCGCACCTTCTGCTCGAATGCGGTGGCGTTCCGGTAGAGATCTTCGCTGTCGGGGCTCTGCAGGACGAACTGGTACTGTGCCTTAGCGAGAGTTGCTTCCAGGCGGATCGGTGGCGGGTTCTGCATGAACATCATGATGCCGGGAACCCCCATTACCTTGGGCCTGAGCCGCTGGATGATCTGATCGGCATTCAGTTTCCGTTCATGGCGGGGTTTCAGTTTGATGAACATGAAGCCGCTGTTGGAGCCGACCCGGGAGCCGCTGGCGCCAACGGCCGACATGAATGCCTCCACGTTCGGCTCCTTCTGGACGATCTTCACCAGTTCCATCTGGTTCCGTTTCATCTCCTCGAAGGAGACTCCCTGTGCCCCTTCGGTAAACGCGAAGATGCCGCCGATGTCGTCGGCGGGCAACAGCCCCATCGGCATCCTCGTGAAAAGCCAGATGGTCAGTCCGGTCATCAGCAGGGTGCCGACTATGGTGGTGCGACGGTACCTGAGTACCCTGGCCAGGGAGCGTTCATAGAGACGGAGCATGCCGTTGAAGAATCGCTCCATGACGTTGTAGAGTCGGCCATGGGACGCTTCGTTGGCCGGTTTGAGGAAACGGCTGCAGAGCATGGGGGTGAGGGTCAGTGAGACCAGTCCGGAGATCAGGATGGCCACGGTGATGGTGACGGCGAACTCGTGCAGCATCCGGCCGAGCATGCCGGCCATGAAAAGTACCGGGATGAAGACCGCCACCAGGGAGATGGTCATGGAGAGGATGGTGAAACCGATCTCGCGCGAGCCGCGAAAGGCGGCCTCCAGCGGCTTTTCCCCATGCTCCATGTGCCGGACGATGTTTTCCAGCATGACAATGGCGTCGTCCACCACGAAGCCGACCGAGAGGGTCAGGGCCATCAGTGTGATGTTGTTCACCGAGAAGCCGAGGGCGTACATGGCGGCAAAGGTGCCGATGATGGAAAGCGGCAGCGCCAGGCTCGGGATGACCGTGGCCGACAGGTTGCGCAGGAAGAGGAAGATCACCATGATTACCAGGCAGATGGTGAGCAGCAGGGTGAATTTCACGTCGGCGACCGACTCCCGGATCATGGTGGAGCGGTCGAACAGGACGTTGATATCCACTGATGCCGGGATCTGGTTCCTGAAACTGGGGATCTGGGCCTTGATCCGGTCCACGACCTCGATGGTGTTGGTGCCGGGCTGGCGCTGGATGGCAAGCACGATGGCCCGGGTCGAGGTGTCCTTTGTGTTGTACCAGGCCGCGATCTTGTCGTTTTCCACGCTGTCCAGGACGGTCCCCACGTCCTGCAGCCTGACCGGTGCCCCATCGCGGTAGGCAACGATCATCGGGCGGTAGGCTGCGGCGTTGTAAAGCTGTCCGGTCGCCTGGATGGTGAACGATTGGGTCTTGCCGTCGAGGATGCCGGTGGGGATGTTGACGTTCCAGCGCGCCAGAGCGTTTGCCACCTCGTCGATGCCGATCTTCCTGGTCGCCAGGGCCCGCGGATCGAGCTCGACCCTGACGGCGAATTTCTGCGAACCGTAGACCAGCACCTGCGCAACCCCGTTGATCATGGAGATGCGCGGCGAGATGACGGTGTCGGCGTATTCGTTCACCTCGGACAGGGGGAGCGTCGGCGAGCTGAGGGCGAGGTAGATGACCGGCTGGTCGGCCGGGTTGACCTTCTGGTAGGAAGGTGGATTCGGCATGTCCTGGGGGAGCTGGCGGGCCGCCTTGGAGATCGCCGCCTGGACGTCCTGGGCAGCGGCATCGATATTTTTCTCCAGGGTGAACTTGAGGGTGATGATGGAGATCCCCTGGCCGTTGGTGGAGGTCATGGAATCGAGGCCGGCAATGGTAGAGAACTGCCGTTCCAGAGGGGTGGCCACGGCGCTGGCCATGGTTTCCGGATTGGCTCCCGGCAGGTTGGAGGTGACCTGGATCGTCGGATAGTCGACGTTCGGCAGGTCGTTGACCGGCAGGAGACGGTAGGCGAAGAGGCCGAAGATCATGACCGCGATCATGACCAGACTGGTCATGATCGGCCGTTTAATGAACAGTTCGGACAGGTTCACCGGGTGGGGACCTGGTTCTGCCCGGCGGGGACAGTCGGGTTCTGCGTCGCGTTGCCTGCTGCCGGCCCCGGTTTTTCGGCTTCGACGACCTTTGCGCCGGGGGTGAGGCGAACCTGGCCGTCCGTTACAACCTTGTCGCCCGGCTTCACCCCGGTGGCAATCACGGTTTCGCTGCCTATGGTCGGGCCGACGGTGACGGGACGCATCTCCACGGTCTGGTCGGGTTTCACGATAAACAGGAACTGCCCCTGCTGGCCGGTCTGTACCGCCTGGGAGGGCACGACAACGGCATTCGGCAGGTTGGTCAGGGTGATCACGACCGTGACGAACTGACCGGGCCAGAGGCGGTGGCGCCCATTTGCAAAGGTCCCCTTGACCTTGATCGTCCCGGTTGCGGTATCCACGGCATTGTCGAGGAATGAAACGGTGCCCGATTCGCCGGCAGCATCGTCGCCGGTGACGAATGCCTCTACCTTGAGGCCTCCCCGGAGATGCCTGCGGAGTTCGACCATGTCCCGTTCGGGGATGGTGAAGGTGGCGTATATGGGGGAGACCTGGTTGATGGTCACCAGGATCGGCAGGTCATTGGCCTTGACCAGATTCCCCACGTCGACGGACAGATTGCCGGTGCGGCCGGCAATGGGAGAGCGGATGAAGCAGTAGCCGAGCTGGATCCTGGCATTGTCCACTGCGGCTCGGTCGGCAGCGATGGTCGCTTCGAGCGCCTCGGCAGTGGTCTGCAGCTGGTCGTACTGTTCCGGGGTGACGATGCCGTCCTTGAGCAGGGTGCCGTAACGTCTGACCTGTTCCTGGGCGTTGCGGAGCTGTGCCCGGTCCTTTGCCAGGGTTGCCTCCGCCTGTTTCAGGGATGCCTCGAAGGGGCGCTGGTCGATGGTGAAGAGGAGGTCCCCTTTTCCGACATCCTGCCCCTCGCGGAAGTGGACCTTTGCCACAACGCCGCTTACCTGTGCCTTGATGGAGACGGTGTTGTAGGCTTCCACGTTGCCGATGCCCCGTATCTGCACCGGCACGGTTTTCTGCAGGGCAACGGTTGCCCTGATCGGAACCGGCGGCCGCGGCGCCGGTTTTTCCTTCTTGGCCCCGCAGGCGACAAGCGTTGCAACGGCTATGGCAGTACCCCCCCAGCGGCAGATCTGCCGGGGAACGCCGCCGAACTCCCAGCGGAACTCGGGCATGTCAGTTATTCTCCCTGCTCTTCCGGTAGACGTCCTCTGCCTCGGTGCCGGTCAGCCTGACCCCCTGCTTGTCCAGGAGCTGGCCGGTGACCTGCCAGAGCTGGGTGATGGCGTTGGCATAGTTGACCCGGGCATTGATCTGGTCGTTCTTGGCCGCCACCAGGTTGTTCAACTCGTCCAGGACATCCTTGGTGGTGGCAAGTCCCACTTGTTGCTTCTTCTGGAAGGCCTGCAGGACTTCTTCCGCGTAGGAACGCTGGCGGCTCGTCACGTCGAGCTGCTTGTAGCTGGTCTCAATGCCTCGCAGCGCGCTGCGCACATCCTTGGCAATCGATTCCTCAAGGCTCTGGAGCTGGGTCCGGCTCTGCTCGGCAGCGATCTTTTTCCTGATGTAATCGTTTTCCGCCGTCGAATTCCCCAGGGGATAGTCGAGCTGCAGCCCGACGAACCAGACCGGGTAGTCGGTGGAGCCGACCCGCTCCATGTTGCGGCCGTAGTTTTCGCCGAGCCCGGTCACTGCCACGCTGGTATTGAGCGACAGATCGGGCAGGGTCTGGTGCCGGGCGACCTTTGCCTGCATCTCCGCCGATCTCAGGTTTACCTGCGCCTGTCGCAGGTCGTTTCTGTTGATGAGGGCGCTCGTGATCTCATCTGTTTCCGAGGCCTGGAATTTCTCAGTGGGGGGCGCTTCTACGGGGACAATTTCGGTGTTCCCCTTGAGCTGCATTAAAAGCCGCAGGGCATCCTCCTGGTCCTTGACGGCCCGTTCGGCGTCGATCAGCTCCTTTTCCCGCAGGGCAACCCCGTACTCGGCGTTCAGGATCTCCATGGCGGGGAGCACCCCGGCCTTGACCCGCCCCTTGGTATCTTCCAGGATCTTGCGTGCCAGTTCCAGGGAGGTCTTTTTGGCATCCAGGGACTCACGGGCGCTGAAGAGGGCGTAATAGGCGGTGCGGGCCTGGGCAACGGTATTGGTCAGGACCGTCTTGAACTGCTCGAAGGTCCCTTCCTTGCTGTAGGTGGCGATGGAGATATTGAGCTCGGTCGCCTCCCGGCCAAAGTTTTTCAGCAGCGGCTGGGAGAGGGTAAAGGTCAGGTCGGACTGCCAATAGCTCCGGTAGTTGGCAAACGAAGAGTTGGTGTCGGTATAGGTGTTGTTGAAGTCGGCCGTAACCGTACCGCCCGTGGGGAAGAGCCGGTAGGCGCCGGGGGAGAGCTTGAACACCTTGAGCTTGTTCGCTGCGGCAGGGCTGGTCGGGACGCTGGTGGAATCCTGGTAGCTGGTGTCGAGGGTCAGGTGGGTATCGTAGATGCCCCTGTTTTTCTGCAGGTCTGCCTCGGCTGCGGCCGGATTGTAGAGCTCGGCCTTGACGTCCAGGTTTTTTTCGACGACCTGCCGGATGGCTTCATTGAGTGTAATGGAGAGCTGTGGTTCTCCCTGGGCTGCAGCAGGCGCAGCCATGATCAACGGCAGCAATAAAACCGCATGGAAATTTTTCACCAGTCGTTCCTCCTTGCAAGTCCATTAAGTATCAGGTCAATGCACGTTTCGGCGTCGAACAGCCCCTCATCATCGATCAGAAAAAATCGATTGTTTAATGTTTTCCCACTACTGTCAAGCAGTTATTTGCGGTGAAAGACTGGAGAAAAATATGCTGCCCGGTTTCTTTGGCTGATGCAAAGCGCGTGAAACGCAGCGAACTATAGTAGGTTCTCCGTATCGGTCGATTCTAGCGCAGGATCAGGTAGTTGGATGGGCAGGGTGTACGGGAGCCGGGTGGGAAAAACTGCCAATGGTTACAGGTGCTTGAAAGAATGGGACTAATCAGAAAAGACTATATGAACTTGTGCTAATGTGTTATCGTGGTTTCACCGTTTTGTCGTGGCAAGGAAAGAGTAGTGGATTACCCGGCTGGATCTTCCATTCCCAGGAGGCACCATGCGCCACAAATGCTCGATAAATGCCGACCTCGGCTTGAGATCGGGCGACCATGTCTGTTGCCTCTATGAAAACGAGCAACAACGTGCTGAGGTCATCATCCCGTTCATCAGCCAGGGGATTGCGGCCGGCGAAAGGGTCCTCTTCCTCGGAGAACCGGGGAGCATGGCTGCTCTGCGCGAGGAGCTCGATCCTCTGCTGGCAGGGATGGGCACGGCAACAAATGACCCCCTCGTTGTCATCTCCCGCGACCGGATGGGGATATCCCGCAAGCACTTCGAGCCCGAGATGGTGCTCGACCTGCTCGATCGCGAGATCCGCAGGGCGGCTTCCGCAGGGTACAACAGCCTGCGAGTGGCTTCGGAGATGTCCTGGATCCTGGAAGTGGTCTCCAGCGTCACACCGCTCATCGAATATGAAGCCCGGCTCGACGAATTCCTGCAGGTGAACCAGGTTTCGACCATCTGCCAGTATGACCGGCGACGCTTTGACGCCGACCTGCTCATGGGGGCGCTCCATTGTCACCCCCTGGTGATGCTCGATAACGAAGCGATGCGCAATGTCTACTATGTGCCGTCGGAAGAGCTTCTGAGCCCGAAACGGACCGAACTGATGATCGAGCGGAGTCTTGACTCCCTGCGGACCATCCGTCGGGCCGAACTGATCCAGAAGGACAATGAAGCCCGCTACCGGGAACTGGTTGCCGTGTCTCCCAATGCGGTCATGCTGGTCAAGGATGGCGTCATCGCAAGCCTGAACAGGCCTGCGACAAAACTGTTCGGTGCCGAAAGCGACGAGGAGCTGACCGGGCGGTCACTTGCCGACCTGGTCGAGGCGGACAGCTTTGGAGATACGCAGCAATGCTTTCGCCTGGTGGAAGAAGGGCAGGTTATCCCGCCACGGGAGATGGTTGTCCGCAGGCTCGACGGCGGCAGCGTCATCACCGAGTCAGCGGCAATGCCCCTGGAACTGGGGGGAGTTCACTATGCCCTGGTCGTCAGCACGAATGTAACGCTGGAAAGGCGGATGGCCGAGGAACTCCGGAACAGCGAGTCACGGTTCCGGGCCGTGGTCGAGCTCGCACCAAGCATGGTGATGATCCACCAGGATGGCTGCTTTACCTACCTGAATCCCGCGGCTGTGGAGAAATTCGGGGCCGGCTCGCTGGACGAGCTGATCGGTGCGCCGTTTCGGGCTCGGCTCCCTGCTGAGTATCGCGACGGGGCACTGGGGGAGGGGGAAGGGTCTGCTGCGGACGAACGTGTTACGGCAGTGGTCGAGCAGCGTTTGCTCCGTCTCGACGGTCTCCCCTTCGATGTGGAACTGGCAGCGATTCCCCTCAAGTTCGGCGGCCAGCGGTTGAACCTGGTAGTGGCCCACGACATTACGGAACGGAAAAGGGCCGAGAAGGAGATCCGCCGGCTCAACGAGGAACTGGAGCGACTGGTTGCGGTGAGGACCGTGGAATATGAGCGGACCGACCGGGAACTGGTCGATTTCTGCTATGCCATCTCCCATGAGCTCCGCGCGCCGGTGGCGCGGTTGCAGGGGTTCAGCGAGGCGCTGCGGGAAGAGTGCGCCGACTGTAAAGAAGAGCTGTCCAAATTCTTCATGGAACGGATCGAGGTTGCCAGCCTGCAACTGCAGAAGGTCATCGAATCGATCCTGACCCTTTCGCGTCTCTCTCGCGTCGAACTCAAGAACGAGGAGGTGAACCTGTCGGGGGTGGCCCGTCAGGTTGCGGCTACCCTTCTCGATGTTCACCCGGAGAGGCAGGTGGAGTTCGTCATCGCCCCGGATGTGTTCGCTACGGGCGATCCCCTGCTTCTGTCGATTTGCCTGGAAAATCTCCTGGTGAATGCCCACAAGTATACGTTACGAGCCGGTAACGCCAGGATAGAGTTCGGCATCGGCTGGCAACGGGGCGGGGTCGCCCATTACGTCCGCGATAATGGGGTTGGCTTCGACATGGCCTATGCGGATCAGCTCTTTGTCCCCTTCCAGAGGCTGCATCGTCAGGAGGAATATGCCGGGACCGGCATCGGCCTGGCCATTGTCCAGCGGATCGTCGAACGGCACGGCGGCAGTGTCTGGGCCGAAGCGATCGAAGGGGAGGGGGCAACCTTCTGGTTTACCCTGCGCTAGATAGGGATGGTTTCCCGCCGGCGGCTACGGGCCTGTCTGGTGGGCCGGCCGCTTGAGCAGTAACAACAGAGGGATGATCACCAGGAAGGCGATGCCGATGATCCAGAAGATATGGTTATACGCCATGGCGCCTGCCTGGCGGAGCAGTATCCCGTAGATCATTTTCTGCGACGCGGCGTCGGCGGTTGTTGCCTCCATGCCGCGGTTGACCAGGGCCTGTTTCAGCTCCGCCGACCGCATCTGATAGACCGGGTTGTACGGGTTCACGTTTCCGGCCAGTGAATTCTGGTAAAACTGCCCGAACCGCCCGAGCATGGTTGCGGCCATGGCGATCCCCACACTCCCCCCGATGTTGCGTAACAGGTTGAACATCCCGGTGGCGTTTCCCATTTCCGTCTTCGGTATGGACGAGAGGGTCACGGTGGTCAGCGGCACGAAGATCATGGCCAGGCCGACCCCCAGCACCACCCTGGGCCAGACGTAGCTCCAGTAGCTCCCCTCCAGATTCAGCCCCTGCATGATGAACATGGAAAGCGCCCCCACGGAGAGCCCCACCAGAACGATCTTCCGTCCGTCCCGTTTCTGCAGCATGGCGCCCACGAACGGCATGCAGATAAGCGTTGCCACCCCGCCGGGGGCCATGACCATCCCCGCATCGGTTGCCGAATACCCCATCAGCGTCTGCAGGAAGAGCGGGATCAGCATGATGGAGCTGTAGAGGCAGAAACCGACCACGAACATGATGAAATTGCCGGCAGAAAAGGATATCTCCTTGAACAGCCGGAGGTTGACGATCGGATGCTCATGAGAGAGCTCGACAAAGATCAGGGCGATGAGCGAGATGGCGGCGACGATGCTGAAGGCGATGATGAACGACGAGTTGAGCCAGTCCTCTTGCTGCCCCTTGTCCAGCACGACCTGGAGGGCACCGAGTCCGACCGTCAGCAGGCCGAGGCCCCACCAGTCGATGGTCATCCCCTGCTTCCCCTCCTTGAGATAGGCTGGATCGAAGATGAACAGGGTGGTCATGATGACCGCAAAGACGCCGATGGGGATATTGATATAGAAGATCCAGCGCCAGTTAAGGGTGTCGGTGATCCACCCCCCGAGCGCCGGTCCGACGATGGGGCCGAACATGGCGCCGATGCCGAAGATCGCCATGGCCATCCCCCGCTGGTGGGGTGGGAAGGTCTCCATCAGGATCGCCTGGCTGATAGGGATGAGTGCGCCGCCGGCCGCCCCCTGCAGGATGCGGAAGAATATCAGCATGGCCAGGTTGGGAGCTGCCCCGCACAAAAGCGAAGCCAGGGTGAACAGGGTGATGCAGGTGATGAGGAAGCGCTTGCGGCCGAACATCCGCGCCAGCCAGCCGGTCATGGGGAGGACGATGGCATTGCTCACCAGGTAGGAGGTGAGGACCCAGGTCACCTCGTCGGTGCCGGCGTTGAGGCTCCCCTGCATGTGGGGAAGCGCCACGTTCGCCACCGACGTGTCCACGATCTCCATGATGGTGGGGAGCATCACCGTGATGGTGATCAGCCATTTATTGATCTGTTTCTGGTCGATGTCGGTCATGGTCGAAAAGAACCGTTTCCGTCTAGAACGGCAGCAGATCCCGCAGGATGTCGGCTACCTTCCGCTCCACCAGTACGGTGGGGACGACACTCATCCCTACTCGCAACACCTGCTCCGGATCGCTGGAAGGGTTGATGGCGATCTTCACGGGGATCCGCTGCACGACCTTCACGTAGTTGCCCGAGGCGTTCTCCGGCGGGAGGAGCGAGAAGGCTGCCCCGGTCCCGGCCATGATACTGTCGACTGTGCCGGTGAAGCGCTTGCCCGGATAGGTGTCCACCCTGAATTCCACCTGCTGGCCGGGTCGGATGTAGGTCAGCTGGCTCTCCTTGTAGTTGGCGACGACCCAGGCGTCGCGCAGGGGGACCAGGGCCATGAGCGGCTGGCCAGGCTGGACGATGTTCCCCTGCTCCACGGTCTTCCGCGTTATGTGGCCGTCGGTCGGGGCGTAGATGCGCGTATAGGAGAGCTTGAGCCTGGCATCGGCCAGGTCGGCCTCTTTCTGGCGCACCTTGGCCCGGCTCCTGCCGTCGCTCGGCCCGGCAATGGCCAGGGCCTTGCGGAGTTTGTCCTCGGCCTCGGCAAGCCTGGCAGCGGCAACGCGACCGGCAGTCTCCAGCCGGTCCAACTGCTCGCGGGGGATTACCTCCCGAGCAAACAGGTTTTTCCCCCGCTCCAGATCGAGCCTGGCCTGATCCAGCTGAGCCCTGGCCTGCTGCACGGCTGCACGGGAAACCCCAACCTCTGAATTGTCGCCGTCGCTCTCGTTTCTGGCAACGGCAACGTCGGCATTGGCCTTATCCACCTGGATACGGTAATCGGCCTGGTCGATCTCGACCAGCAGATCTCCTTTCCTTACCTGCTGGTTGTCGTTGACCAGCACCCTGGTCACGGTTCCCGGAATCCGTGCGGCAATGGGGTGGATGTGCGCTTCCACAAAGGCGTTGTCGGTCTCGATATGGGTCTGGTGCCTGATCCACCAGTGAATGCCGAGGCTGACGAAGACGATGCCGAGCAGCAACAGGATCACTGCCGCCTTGGCCATCCTGCCGGAGGCAGGGGGCTTGGGTGGCGCGGCCTGCTGCGATGCCACCGGCTCGCCGGTTCCGGGGCTTGGCTCGGGTGTTACATCGGGTGCAGCATCTGGATGGTGCGGGTCACTCATCGGTTCTCCTCTACAGTTCGCCCATGGCCCGCCGGACGCGGGCCGAGGCGACCTGGAAATCGTACAGAGCCTGGAAATATTCGGTCTTTGCCTGGGTCAGGAGTGTCTGGGCATCGAGGACGTCGGTGGCGGTCCCCACCCGGGCCTGGTAACGGTCACGGTTGATCCGGAGGTTTTCCTCGCTCTGCTGGATGGCGGTTTCGGTGACGGCGATCCGTTGGCGGGCCACCCTGGCGTCGTTTCCGGCGCTGGTCAGCTCCAGGCGGGCTTGGGCTTCGGTCTGTCGCAGGGTCTCCTCGGCCCTGGCGCGCGATTCCACTGCCCGCTGCCTGGCGGCAGTGGTGGCAAAGCCGTCGAACAGGTTCACCTTCAGGCCGACGGTTGCCGACATGATGGTCTGCTCGCTCACCTTGTCGTTCTGCACGTAGTCAAGGGCGAGCTTGCTGAAGATTTCCGGGTAGAAAGCGCTCTTGCTTTCGTTCAGTTCGAACTCGCTGGCTGCCAGGTTTTTGCGCAGGCTGCGGAGCTCGGGGCGGTTTTCCACCGACTGCTGCGGGTCGACCGGCGTCCCCTCCGGCAGGGCCAGGTCGGCCTGCTCGTCCAGTTCGGCGCGGAAGCCGGCATCGTTTCCCACGAGGTAGTTGAGCTGCAGCCAGAGGTTTTCCCGCCCGTTCCGAGTGGCGAGGAGCTTCTGCCGGGCAGAGGCCAGCCGGACATCCGCCTGCAGGACATCGTTGCGGGTGACCATCCCCTGCTGGAAGAGTGAGTCGGCTATCTTCTTGTGCTCGCCGACCTGGACGACCTCCTCCTCGGCGGCCTTGACCAGCCGCTGGGCCTCCAAGATGCCAAAGTAGCTGCCGATGATCTGGAGCGCCACGTCCTGCTCGCGGGCGTTGACGGTGTAGTCCACGGCTTCGGCACTGGCGCGGGCCAGTTGGTGCCGTGCATCGCGACGCCCGAAATCGTAGAGTGTGTAGGTGACAGCGGCATTGACGAAACCGTAGTCGGCTTCCTGGGTTTCGGCGGTGCGGCCGTTGATAACCACCGCCTGGGGGGCCTGTTGCATGGTGTATCCCCCCTGCAGATCCAGTCGGGGATAGAAGGGCGATGCCGACTGGCGCACTGTTGCGGCTGCAATCCCCTTATCCCGGCGCGTTGCCTTGAGCAGCGGGTTGTTTGTGGCGCCGCGCTCCAGGCATTCCCCGAGTGTGAGCGTGGGGGCGGCGGCAACAACGGCGGGAACAACAAGGGCCAGCAGACAGATGATGCTAGGTATCCAGCGTCGCATAGATCCTCCTCTCCCCCCGCAGAACTTCCAGGTGTCTGACCAGGTCGGACTGGTCCCGATCCGAAAGACCTGCGGTGAAGCGTGCCAGTGTGCGATCGGCCGCGGCGCAGAGCGGCTCTTCCAGCTCCCTGCCGCGCGGAGTCAGGGAGATCAGGTAGGAGCGCCGGTCATGGGGGTTGGGTCGCCGTTCGACCAGTTCCTGTTTTTCCAGGCGATCGATGAGGCCGCAGATGGTGGTCCGGTCTATCTGGCTTCGCTCCGACAGCTCAACCTGCGACAGCTCGTCCTGTTGCCAGAGAAAGGCGAGCAGGCTGAACTGGCGCGGAGTGAGGCCGAAATGGTCCAGTTCCTCCTTAAACAGCGCACCGGCACGCTGATAGGCCTTTGCCAGGAGAAAGCCGATGCTTTTCTCGATCTCGTACATGGATGCTCCTCTGCGGGGGAGTGGGGGCGTTGCATGGAGGGGGGTGAAAAGTCGCATAGTGAAAATCTATATACTGAAAATCAGTGTACAGATCAAGTCCGAAAAAAAGACGCCGTGACCAGGGGGGGCCACGGCGCAGTGGGCATGACAGACGAGCTGCTCATCAGCAGGGGTGTACGGTTTGGGATGCCACAACCTTCGGTGCGGCATATCTCTTTTTCATTGCTGGCACTCCTTTCTGTGGGATAGGAATCTGCTGCCTTTTCCGGATCAGGGGCAGTTGCCGTCAGCAGGCACGTACTGCAGGGTCACGGCAGAGGCCGGCGGGTCGCTGTAGGCCGATCTGCCGGAGGTTGCCGCGAAATTGTCGAACAGCATCTTCAGGGAGACCGCTTCGTTGCGCTGGGCGTACTGCGTCAGATGCACGGCACTGGCAGTCTCGGTGGATGTGCCGCTGGCCATGGCCATGGTCTGCCATCTGCCGCCGGTCCAGGTCGAGGCGGTCATGGTGGTGCCGTTCCTGGTGATCCTGAGCTTGCCGCTGGTGTCGCCGGTGGCGACGGTGCCGTTGAACGGGACATTGTTCACTACGATGGAGGCATTGTAGCTGGTGGCGGTACGCTCCACCCAGGCATAGTTTTCACCGGTTCCTGCCGGCAGGCTGACATGAAGCCTGCCCAGGGAGTGGTATTGGGCCGTGACCGGCAGCGCATTCGGGATGGTGAAGTCGATCTGGAGTTCGAAGTCGCCATGCAGGGTAGCGGGGGCAAGGTAGTTGACCCTGGCGTAGTTGTAGGTGGCTGCCGTCCCTCCGCCGGCACTGGCGGTGGAAAGGAGCACGCCACCATTTGCGGCTGCAATGGCGATAGTCCCGTTAACCGGATCGACGATGCTGACCGGCGGGGAGGAATCGCTCACCGCCACCTGGCCGCTGCCCGTCAGGGTCACGCCCTGCTGACTCCAGGTTGCGGCCGGAATACCCGGGTCGAACAGTTCGATGTCCCCGGTGAACGCGAGCATGCGGTAGTAATAGCGCGTCTGGGGATCGATCCCCCACGGGTCGGTATAGTTTGTCGTTGTGGCCGGGGTGACGACGAGCCGTTGCCAGGTCCCGCCCATCTGTCGTTCGACGAGGAAGCCGGTCGGCGGTTCGCAGCTGCCGCTGCACGACGGGGGGAGATAGCTCCAGGAAAGGTCGATCCTGCGTGAATCGTGCGGTGTTGCCGTGAGCTGGGGCGCGGCCAGGTCAGAGGTTTTGACGCAGACTTCTGTGCTGGTGACTGAATCGCCGCCAGTCGGGTTCCAGGCCTTCATCCGGTAGCAGTAGGTGCTTCCGGCGAAAAGCCCCTGGGAGCTGTAGCTGGTCGCGGTCGGGGAGAGGCTCGGGCAGTTGACGCGCGGCGCGGCATATCCGCAGTAACTTTCGGCGTAGGCGTTTGCAACGTTGGCTATCTCGCCCCATGAATCTTCGGCGAGCCGTTGCTCCAGTTTGTAGTTGGTTGCCCCCTTGACCAGCGTCCAGGAAACGGAGGCGGTATCGGCCGAGATGGTGGTTGCGGATAGGACCGGGGCAGCCGGTGTGGTTATCGTGGTCTGCTCGGTGCTCTGGGGTGAATAGCCCCCGGCGTTTTGCGCCTCGATTTTGTATCCGTAGTAGGTCCCGGCAGTCAGCCCGCTGTTGGTATAGCTGGTGGTGCCCACGGTCGGGGTCACAGATGTCAGTGCGGAGTATGTCCCGGTTTCACCGACCTTGCGCCATATCCGGTAGCCGGTGGCAGCCGGATCGGTCGTCCAGGTGAGGGTCACGGACGAAGTGGTGATGTTGGCGAGCGGGTTCAGGACCGGCGTCGCGAGGGTGGTGGTCTGGGCCATTGCGGCACTCGGAGCGGAGACCAGGGTGCCGTTTGCCGCCGAGAGCCGGTAGCAGTAGTAGTTGCCGGGAGTCAGGGAGGCATGGGCATAGTACGTGGCGTTCTGGGCGACGGTGATGTAGGGATTCCACTCCCCGATCGTGCAGTCGGCGCCGCTGCGCGGTTTCCACTCCAGACGGTATTCCATCTCACCGAAGACGTTGCTCCAGTTGATCGTCAACTGGGTCGGGCCGTTGACGGTAATGGAGTTAATGGTCGGGGTCGGGGGCTGGAGGGTGACCGGCATCGCGATGCTCCAGGCCGAATAGTAGACCGGCGAGGTCCCGTACAGGTCGCGCACCTTGTAGCGGTAGGTATAGCCGGCGGTCCGGCCGGTGTCGACGTAGGTGGTGACGTCGGTGCCGACCGGGATGGTGGTGCAGCCGGTCCAGTAGCTGTCGCTGTTCAGGTAGGCCGTCCCATACTGGGGATAGCCCTGGTTTACGAGCTGGCAGCGCTGCAGCTCGTAGCCAGTGTTGCCGGCGACGTTGTTCCAGGAGACGGTGACCTGGGTGGGGGAGTCGGGTACGGGCGCGTTGAGCGTCGGGGCCGGCAGCGGCGTCGGGAGGCACTGCTCGTCGCTGCTGACCGGTGGGGGAAGCATCAGGTCCGCGTTCCCCGCCGTGTTGGTGGGGGAGACCCGGTAGCAGTACTCGGTCTGCTGGCTCAGGCCGGTGTCGGTGTGGGTCGTGATGTTGATCCCCTTGGTGGTGAGCAGAGCCCAGGTCCCGGCCGCTCCCAGCTTCCGGTCGATGGTGAAGCCGGTTTCGCCGTTGCCGTTTGTCCATGTAAGAGCGAGCGAGGTCTCAGAGGCGGGGGTTACGGTCAGTGTCGGCGCGGCGAGCCAGGTCCACGCCCCCTTCAGGTTGCTGGGGATGGTCGTGTTGCTGGTCGACCCGTTGGAGAGGGGAACGTTGGCGATGATCCGGTAGCGGTAGGCATTGGCTGTAGAGAGCCCGGTCCGCTGGTAGCTGGTCGTGTCAGCGGCCAGGACGCTCCCCACCTGGGTCCAGGCATACCAGTAGGTATCGTTGGTCAGGTTGCTGCAATACGACGGGGTTGTGGGGTAGCGGCAGGACGACTCCTGGACAATGTAGCCGGTCTCGTCGGAGAGGTCGGTCCAGGTGAGGTCGATGGTCGTGGCAGCTGTGGCGTTCGATGCCACGGTCAGGGTGGCGGCGTTGGCGGAGAGGGTGACGACCCGCAGTTCAGCGCTCGGTGCGCTGTCGCCGCTCGCGTTGTAGGCGAACAGGCGGTAGTAGTATTCGGTGTTGTGGACTGCGGTAGTGTCGCTGTGAGCGAGTACGTCGGCCGACTTGGTCGCAACCGTCTCCCAGCTGCCCGCACTTCCCGCCTTCCGTTCGATCCGGTAGCCGCTTTCGCCGACAACGTTGCTCCAGGAAAGGTCGACGCGGGTCGGCGCGTAGGGTACCGGGGCGTTCAGCGTCGTGGCCGCGGGGAGGGTCCAGACCACCAGCTCGCTGCTCGGGAGGGAGTACCCGGCGCCGTTTTGGGCGCTGACCCGGTAGGTGTACTGGGTCCCGGCGGTAAGCAGGGTGTCGGTGTAGGTGTAGGTGCTCGCGCCCAGGATACCGCTGGGGGCGGTCTCCCAGGAACCGGCACCGATCTTCCGCTCGACCTTGTAGCCGGTGTTGCCCGGAATATCGGGCCAGGAGATGGTGATTGCAGAGGTGGTCACGCCGCTTGCCGGGTTCAGAACAGGGGCGGTCAGGGTTGTCGTGGCGCAGGTAATGACCTTGCGGGAGGCGAGGCTTCCTTCATACGCCTCGATCCGGTAGCAGTACTGGGTATTGGGGGAAAGGCCGCTGACGGCATAGCCGGTGGTGGCCGGATTGCTGTCCGTCAGGAGTTCCCAGACGCTGTCCGTGGTGGCCGGTCCGGGGGTCTTTTCTATCCGGAACCGGGTGCCGGGGGAGTTGTCCCGCCAGGAGAGGTTGATCAGGCGGTAGTCGGCCTGCGCCATGGCAGTAAAGGGTGTCGGCACCAGCTTGTAGGTGTTCTTCTGCTTGATGACGATGTAGTCGGCATTCAGGGCGGCATTGGTGGTGTAGCCGGCGATGAACGCCTCCCCCTGGTGGTTGACGGCAATGGAACTCGCCTGATCGAAGCCGTGGCCGCCGTCAAAGGTGGTACCCCCCAGAAGCGTACCTTCGTAGTCGTAGATGACCGAGACGATGTTCTTGTCCAGGTCGTCGCCGGTATCTGCTGCGACATAGATGTAGCCGGAGCCGTCCATGGCGACTGCCTCGGCAGTATCGGCCACGCCCGGTCTGAGCAGGGTCCGCTCCCAACGGATTTCACCGTCCCTGCTGTAGCGGATCAGCTGGACGTCGCTGTCGTTTCCCGATGGATTGGTCAGTTGCGTCCCCACCACCACGATATTGGCGTCGAGCGGGTTTTTCCCGATAATCGGGTCTGCCTTGACAGCTATCGCCCCGTCGTCGCCATGGGCCGGCCCGTCGTAGCTCCGTTCCCAGAGGCGGCTGCCGCTGTTGCCGTTGTACTTGATGGTGTAGAAGTCTTTGTTGCCAACGGTGTTCGTGGCAAAGCCCGAGACGTAGATGTCGCCGTCGCTGTCCGTTGCAACCCCCATTGACCGTGCATCGCCGGTTCCGTAGGGGTTGTAGGTCTCCTGCCAGAGGAGTGCCCCGGTGGCGGCCGAGAACTTGGCCGTGTAGAAGTCGAAATTGTCCAGGTCGGTGACTTCACCGCGCGAGCCCTGGCGGTAGCCGGTGATCACCACGTTTCCCTGGGGGTCGAGCGCAATGCCCGACGGGTAGTCGTGGCGGCCGCCGTCGATCGGCGTGATAGTCCAGGCCTGGGTGCCGTCGGCCAGATATTTGATCAGGTAGATGTCATTGTCGTAGCGGGCGTTCTGGCCATATCCCACGATATAGACGTTGCTGCCGTCGGAGGCAGACGTGATGGCCGTTGCCCGGTCGTCGATGCCTGCCGGGCCGTTGTACTGGCGTTCCCAGACTGCCGGCGGTCCCGCTGCCGGGTATTTCAGGGTGAACACGGAGTGGACGTTCCCTTCCGCCGGGGCATAGTAGAGCGAGGAGAAGCCCGAAACGACCACGTTGTTACCGTTGTCCACCGACAGGCAGATGGCGGTGTCCATCTCGTTCTGCATGCTGTCGTAACGGTCTTCCCAGATCTTGGCGCCGGTCTCCCGGTTCAACTTGAGGGTATAGAAGTCGAACATGCCGATCAGGCCGCTGTCGCTACGCCCCGTTACCACGGGGTTGTCATCCTGCCCCACCCCGATGGCGGTGGTATAGTCCTCCATGTTTTCGCCGCCGTTGTACGGGATCTGCCAGAGCGGGGTCAGGTAGGTCACCAGGAATGTCAGGGAGTGGGCCTCGTTGCCGGGATAGCTCTCTTCGGTCTGACGGTAGCTCTTGACCCGGTAGTAGTAATATTCGTTGGCCGCAAGGCCGGCGTCGTCGTAGGAGGTGATATTTGCGGTTACGCGGCCCACCTCGCTCCAGGTGCCGAGTTCACCCAGCTTTCGCTCGATGATGAAGCCGGTTTCGTCGGCCGAGTTGTCCTCCCAGGTGAGATGAATCCGATAGGTCCCGTCACCGGCCTTCTCGACCGTTTCGGAGACGAGGCTCGTCGGCGGGTTCAGGTCGCCCCGATCGTAGTTGATCAGTTGCAGGTCGTAGTCGTCCTTGTCGAAGAGGTAGTAGCCGTCCCCCGGAGCCACGGCAGTGCCGAAATCCGGGGAGAAGGTGAGCGTGTCCGCGCTGTTCGCGGTGATCTTGCGGGAGATGCCGGCATTTGCCCCGCTCGTCATCATGATGTAGATGCCGGTCCACTGGTTGGCCGCCCAGGCCTTGACGGTATTGACGATGGTGTTGACGGTCCCGCCGGTGGCCGTGGCGGTTTCATTGGCGATTGCCGCGGTCATGTCGCTCCAGCCCGAGACGTACAGGCCGTTGTTCGGCGCCAGGGCAATGCCGACAGTCCTGTCGGCGCGGTTTGCCGTGCTGTTGTAGCCCTGTTGCCAGAGCAGGTGGCCGTTTTCCTTCTTGTACTTCAGGGTCCGGAAGTCGTAGTTGCCGTTGGTGACGGTGTAGCCGGTGACATAGACATCGCCGTTGGTCGCGTCGTCGACCGCGATGCCCGTGGCTGTGGCGATGTCGGAATTGTCGGCGCTGGAGTTGTAGATCTGATGCCAGACCGTGCTGCCCGTTGTGCCGGCCAGCCGTGCCGTATAGAAATCGTTGCTGCCGGCAAGGGTCCAGGTGTAGCCGGTCAGGTAGACGTCGCCGTCTCCTCCCACCACGAGCCCCATCGGTTCATCGTCGTACGCCCCGTTATGCGTCTGTTCCCAGATGACGCTGCCGTTCGCCTTGGCATACTTGGCAACATAGATGTCGAAATCCAGGGGGTTGGCCGCCGTTGCCGCCAGCACCACGTTGCCAGCCGCGTCGAACCGGACGTAACGCCCGGTTTCCGGATAGCTGCCGGTGGAGGCATAGCGCACGTGCCAGCGCTCGCTCCCTGATGGTTCGAACATGATGGTGAGGATATCGAAGTCGGTGCCGTTCCAGGATGTCCCGGTCACTGCCAGACCGTCTTCATTCGCGGCAAGTGCTGAGACCCTGTCGTTACCGCCTGCCGAGCCCCCCCTGGTTATGACGGAACCGGGCGGGTTGTTGCCAGTAGCGGTGTTGTCGTAGACGAGTACCAGGTAATCTTCGTTTCCGGCGGAGTTCTGGGTATACCCCCCGAGATAGAGGGTGCCGGACGAGGCGTCCAGGGCGAGGGTGATCCCCACGTCATTGCCGTTGGCCGCGCCGCTGTAGGTGTGTTCCCAGATGACCGTCCCATCTGTCCCGCTGTACTTTGCCGTGTAGATATCGTTGTTGAAACCGTTCCAGGTATACCCGGTCACGATGATGTCGTCGTTATCGTCGACGAGCAGCGCCGTGGCCTGGTCTGATCCGTTGTTGCGGTTATAGAAGGCCCGCCAGACCACTTCGCCGTTCGAGTCGAATTTCACGGTCCAGTAATCGTCGTCGGTGCTGTTCGACAGGTTGCGGAAGCCGGTGACGATGAGGTTGCCGGCGCTGTCGGCTGCCGATGCGACTGCCTGCTGACGGTGTGCCTGGAGGTCGCCGGACTGCCAGAGTATGTCTCCCCCCTTGGCATGGCTGGGAGTGGGGCAGAGCGCTGACAGAACCAGCAGCAGAACTGCGACAACACGGTACGTTAAGCCGTTGGCAATGCGCATCGACCTCTCCCTTGCATGGCATCTGTTGAGGTGACCGGCAGGAGTCATCACTGTTGCTTCGAGATGGTGCATACCCTTGGTCCCCCTTACCATGGCGTCACGTTGTTCCAGAGGTTGTTGCTCGGCCAGGTGCCGGTATTGAGCGGCGCGCTGGCATGGCAGCTGGTGGCCGCCTCGGAGGTGGCGGAGTTGCCGAGAATGTTTGCGACCGGGTAGCCGCGATGTTGACTGGCGCGGCTATGTGCCCGGCTGTCAACGGTGTCGGCCATGACCGCCTGCCCCCCCGATGACCGGAAGCCGCGATGGTTGAAGTTGAGGCAGTTGGTCTGCATCAGCCGGGGCAGGCCCGAGTTGTGCGGCTGGTGGCACTTGGAACAGGAGAACGAGTGCTCGCTGTTGGCACCCCATCCCGAGACCGATTCGTGAATCCGGTCCAGGCTCTTGAAGGCGGTGTTCTTGTTGATGCCGTCGGTCAGTTTTTCCTTTTTGTGGCAGCGGATGCAGAGGCCGGCAAACTGGGCGTCGGTCTCGTTGAGACGCTTGTTGGAGAAGGTGTTCCTCTCTAGCCGGTAGTTGGTCACCGGCGGGGTGGAGGGGCTGTAGCCGCCTGCCTTGCCCCAGGAGATGGCCGTGCTGTTGGCCCCTGTCGGGTTCGGTGGCGGTGTGTCGTCCCTGAACGGTGAGGAGAGCCAGGTCCCCTTGAGCAGTGGCACGGCATACTCCTGGTTGGCTCCGATGCCCGGACTGACGCCGTGGGGATCATGGCATGGCGTGCAGAGGCCGTTGATCCGGTCGCTGGCCGCCGTGGTGTAGTTGAGCATGGCCGATGCCTTCAGGTGGCCACCGACAATGGTTTTCTTCGCGTCGCGATAGGGGTAGCGTGCCGTCATTGCCTTTACCCCCTGGCCGAACCGCAGCGTATCCGTGTAGGCCATGATCGGCGCGCTGGCGCCGAACGTGCTCTGGTAACCCCAGGGGGTGGTCCCGGCATTCTGCGTAAGGTGGCAGTCGAAGCACTGGCCCGCCCCTGCGCTGTAGGGGTTCACGGTGCCGGTGTCCTGGTTCGACGAGGCCTTGTAGCTCATGCTGTAGCCACCTTTGCCGGCCTGGGTCTCCTTCAGGTTGGCGCCGTTGCGGGTGCCATTGAAGGTGACGTAACTTGAGCTGATTCCGGTAACCTTGGAGCCGTGGGAGCTGTGGCAGTCGAAACAGGTGACGTTGTTGGCTCCTCCCCGGGTATTCGGGATGACGCCGTCAAAGCCGCTGAAGTTCTTGAAGCCACCCTGGTTAGCGACTGCATTGCCATGCGCCGAGAACGCCTTGATGACCTTGTCCTTCTTGTTTGCCGTCGAATAGCTGGTGGAGTTGTATTTGCCCCAGGTGGTCGTCTCAGGCCTGTTGTAGCGCGCTTCGATGCTCCGGCTGTCCCAGGCGTATTCCCGCGGTGTCTTGCAGTCGCTGAACGGCGTCGAGTCATTGTTCTGATCGCTGTGACAGGAGATGCAGTGGTTGTTCAGTTTTGCCGCCTCTGCCCTGGCCACACCCGTGTCCTGCATCATGTTGGATGCAGTGAAGGTGACGGCGGTCGTCATGCTGTAATAGACCGGCCGCTGGTTCGCTCCCCAGATCGTCAGGTCGACCTTGGCAAACTTGATGGTGGAGTAGTTCTTGAAGTTGAATCCTTCGTGGTAGCGCACATCGATGAGCCCTTCTGGCGTCGATTCCCAGTGGCAGGCGTAGCAGTGCTTGTTGGATATCTCCACTCCCTGCACATGATGTGAATTGGCCCTGAACTGCCCCATGACGTCCATGCGCATGCCGATCGCCCCGCCGTGGCACTTGGTGCAGTCCTTCGGCAGGCCGAATCCCGAGTGGCGCGGTACCGGCTTGTTGTTGTGGCAGGAATTGCAGGCCTGCTTGTCGGCATGGCTGTCGGTGAAGCGGTGCTCGTGGCAGGTGGTGCAGATCCTGCCGGTATTGTGGTTGTCGCCGCTGCGATAGGTGAAATGCTTGCTCTCAAAGGAATGGCAGACATTACAGATACCGTCGTACGGGGTTTCGATACGGGCATAGTCGAGACCGGTCTGCTTCCTGGTGAAGGAAACGTCGGCACGGCTGAGCGGTTTGCCGAATTTGCCGTCGGTGGAGGTGGCCACCTTCTTCTGCACCATGTAGATATTGCTGTCGCCGTGGGGGTCGTGGCAGTCCCAGCAGAACTTGCCCCCTTTCCAGACGCCGTTTGCCTGGTAGGCGCGGTAGTGCTTGTAGCCGAAGTGGACGGACGAGGCTATGGCCTTTTGCGGCTTGATGTAGCCGGTGCCGGGGTCAAAGCCGAGGGAGTACTTCATCGGGTTTTCCGGGGGGGCGGTGTGGCACTCGGTGCATTTGCCGCCGCTGTCGTCGTCGTGGCATTTGAGACAGACCCCCATCATTAGGTACTGGCTCCGGACATCCTCGTTCTGCGCCTTGCTCCAGAACGGCGAGCCGCTGTTGTGAGTGGTTGCGTCGCTGTCGTGGCAGGATGCCGCGCGGCAGCCGGAGGTGATCAGCCGGTCGTTGTGCGCCGTCATCACCTGCGGCGCAGAGAGCTGCAGCGCAAGGGATTCCGCGGAGTAGTGGCAACCAAGGCATTCGCTGTCGATACCCTCCATGTGGCAGTAGCCGCATTCCTTGAAAAACCGTTGGCTGAACTGCTGGTGGATGCGCAGACGGTAAGGGTTGCCGGCGTCCTTATGCAGGATGGTGTTGTCATGGCAGTACCAACAGGGGTTGCCGGGGAAGTTGGCCGGGGGATTCCCGCTGGCGGGGTAGGGGCCGTCCGCGGTCTGGCGGCCATGGCCGGTTGCCCGCCACTCGTTCAGGTTGATCTTCCCCTTGTTGCCATTAAAGGCCTCGAAGTCGTCGATGTCGACTCCGGAGGTGCCGTGGCAGCTCAGGCAGATGACGGTACGCGTCACCGATTCACCCCAGACCGGGTCGCTGCCGCTGTGGCATTCGGTGTTTCTGCAGACCTTGGCCGAAATGTCGTACGAGCCGCCGTTCTTGAAGACCACGTCCTTGGTCTTGTTGACGTGATAGGCGCCGTTTAAGTGCGAAACCTCGGTCATGCTCCCCGGCGGAAGGCCATCCGTGTGGCAGTCGGTGCAGAGCCCGTTGATGGTGGTCGATGCATGGCAGTGATCGCAGGTGAACTCCGTGTCGGTATGGCGGCTGTGCGAGTTGGCGCGGTCCGTTCCCGCTCCGGCATTGGCGAACATCGGTATGGCTGCCTTCCACTCCTCGCCGGCGGGCCAGGTGTAGGAGGAGACATTCCCGAACCGCTCGGGCAGGGTCCAGTATCCGCCGCCATCTCTGGGCCGGCCGTCGTGGCATCCCGCGCTGCTGCAGCTCCCCTGCGGGTGGCCGTGGCAGGTGTTGCAGTTTGTCTTCCGCTCGGTCCAGGCAAAGGGGCGGATCTGCTCCGGGTCGTTCGTACCGTCGCTATGGCAATAGACGTTGTCGCACACCTTGGTGGCCAGGTCGTAGGAGGGAGGATTCTTGCCGACGATGGCCCATTTCTGGTCCATCACCACGTCCTTCTGCCGGTTCACGTGCTTGCCGTACAGGATGGCGCCGTCGCTCACGCCGCCGTTGGCATCCCTGACCGGAGCCACTGTCTCGTTGTGGCAGTAGGTGCAGGGGTATTTCCTTATCCACTGCGGGCCGACCAGTCTGCCGTGACCGTTGGAGGTCATGTTGAGGAAGGGGGTGCAGAGCCCCTTGTCCGTATCCCAGACCCCTCCGGCAGTGGTGCAGTTTGCCTGGGTATTGTCCGCTCCCTGCCCGTTGTGGCAGGAGATGCAGGTGGTTGTTGTGCTGGACGACCAGGTCGGCGTCTCTGCCGCATTCCTTCCCTGGCCGTCGCTGTGGCAGTAGATATTGATGCAGGAGCCGTTCCGGGGAGGGTTATGGCTCGGGAGGTAGGCGGGGTAGCTCACGTCGCCGCTGTACTGCCACGGCCCGGTGGGGAGGCTGGAGAAGCGGAGCTGGATGCCGCGTTTGCCTGCGTCGAGCGCATGCTGGTGAGGATCGAGGTCTTGCCGGTGGTCGACATGGCAGTGCGAGCAGCTGTCGAAACCGGTGCCGAAGTAGTCGCCGTGCTTTTTGCCGTGCGATCCGTCTGTCGGCGGCGCCTGGTGGCAGGCAGAACAGTCTGCGGACGTGTCGTTGGCAAGGGGGGTGCTCCCCCAGGGAAGTGTGAACGGCCGTTCGAAGTGGCAGTTGACGTTGCTGCAGGAACTCGGCTGCGGCATCGATGTCTGCGGGAAGGAGGTGGATGAGGAATAGGGGCCATAGACCGTTCGCAGCAGGGATTGATTGAGGTCGGCCCTGAGCGTGATGAGGCCATTACGGTGATTGATGTCGTAGGTCGAGCTGCCCGGATGGCAGGGTTCGCAGGAAGCTGCCGTGGCCTGGGCGGGGATATGGGTGCGATGGTTGCCGATGAAGCCGCCCGTGTAGGGGTTGCGCTGGTAACCGTCGTCTAGTGGCCTGATGTCGGCAGGGGTTCTTGTGCCGTGGCAATCCTGGCAGAGGAGAGTGGCGTGGGCGGAAGCGGCAAGGAGAACCGGCAATGCCACGATCGTGGCGAGGGTGAGAAGCCGGAGCAATACGTGCACGTTCTTATGCCAGCAATTCATGGGCACTCCTTGCGAAACGTGTTTATGGGCATGTGGCGGATTTGGACAGATGATGTACCTTCATGCAAAAGCTTGATCGGCATTTGACATTAATTAATTAAGTGATGCAAATTACATACCATATATTAGACTATATTAACATCCAATCATTACGGATAATTGCGTGGATTTGGTTGAGAGCGGCGTCCACCGTTTGCCGTGAATTCACGGACCATTGTGTGAAAAAATGTGTCAGAGTGTTTGCAAGAAGTCCCATAGATCATCAGGTTATGTGAAATGTCTCATGAAAATATGAAGTGAAATGGCGGAATATTTTGCCGGCAGGATGTAAAACGCTCAGTACTGCAAGATTTTTCTGGAAATTTGCATGCTGTTTACAGGATAATCCGCTGATCTGGAAGGTTGTAAAATGGAAAGGGGTTTGATGCGCCGATACCTGTTCAAGTTCTTGGATAACCTGCGGCTCCGCTGGAAGATGCTGGTGGTGGTCATGCCGCTGGTGATCGTCCCCATTGTGCTGGTTGGCGCCATCGTCGGGACCATAGCCTCTCGCCAGGCCTACCTGGGGATCACCCGCACCAGCATGGATGATCTCCAGCACATGGCCACCTTCACCACCGATCTCCTCAACGCCCATCACCAGCAATTCCAGGTCTACAAACGGGACAAGCAGAAAACCCTCAACCTTGAGCTGGCGACCCTGGTCAATCTCTCGTACAACCTGGTGGAGAACGAGCACCGGCAGTATACCAGTGGCCGTCTCAGCCTGGCAGCGGCCCGGCAGGAGGCGCGCAAGTCGCTCCGGAAGGTGAACGTGGGGGAGACGGGCTACATCTACGCCATGACCACCAATGGCGACCTGATGGTCCACCTCGCCCGCGAAGGGGAGAACGTCTACAACGAGCGGGACGAGAACGGCCGTTATTTCATTCGGATCATGTGCGAGGCGGCCAGGCAGTCGAAGCCGGGAGAGGTCCTCTACATCATGTACCCCTGGCGCAACGCTACCCTCGGCGATACCCACCCGCGGCGCAAGATCGTGGCCTACCGCTATTTCCGCGAATGGGACTGGATCATCGCAGTTGGCAGCTATGTGGACGAAACCTATGAGGATGCCGCGTTCGAGCGCAACTCCTTCGAGGAGCTGAAGGCCAAGATCCGCGGCAAAAAGGTCGGCGACACGGGATACATCTACTGCATGGACAGCAAAGGGACCCTGATGATCCACCCCTTTGACGAAGGGGCCAATATCTTCGATGCCCGCGACGTGAACGGGTCCTATTTCATCCGCGAGATGTGCCGTAACAAAAAGGGCTGGATACGTTATCCCTGGAAGAACAAAGGGGACAGGGCGGCCAGGATGAAGATCGTCCGCTACGAATATTTCAAGCCGTGGGACTGGATCGTCGCCGTCGGTTCCTACGAGGATGAGTTTTACAGCGAGCCGAACAAGATCAAGGGGCGGATCACGACCAGCATCGTCTTGTTGACCCTGCTGGTGGGGGTGATCGCCTCGGGTATGGTGGTGCTGGCCTCCAAGGTCCTGACCGATCCGATCAACCGGATGATCGAGGTGATCCGCCGGGTCAAGCGGGGGCGCCTGGACGAACGGATGCCTGAGGAAACCAGCGACGAGTTCGGCGAGCTTGCCGCCGCATTCAACCGGATGACCACCATCATCAAGCACAACAAGGAGATGGAGGCCACCCTGGCGCAACAGGGGAAAATGGCTTCCCTGGGGGTCCTCTCTTCGGGGGTTGCCCATGAGATCAACAATCCACTCGGTGTGATCTTGGGATATGCCAGCTATCTTGAGGGAAAGATGTCGCCCGATGATCCGGGCTTCAAATACATGCACGAGATCAAACGGGAGAGCAAGCGGTGCAAGAAGATCGTCCAGGACCTTCTCTCCTACGCCCGGACACCCAAACCGGTCATGGAGCCGACCGATATCAACGGCCTTCTGGAGCAGATCGTCGATTTTGCCGCCAATCATACCGACATGCACCACGTAACCGTACGGACCGAGCTGTGCGAAGACCTCCCGGAGATCATGGCGGACGGCGACCAGATCCGGCAGGTTGCCATCAACCTGATCCTCAACGCCGGAGCGGCAATGGCAGGAGGGGGGAGCCTGGTGGTGGGCACGGCCCTGGCCGACGACGGATTTGTCGACATATCCTTCCGTGACACCGGCGCCGGCATTCCAGCCGACAACCTGGAAAAGATCTTCGAACCGTTCTTCACCACCAAGGAAAAGGGGACCGGGCTGGGACTCGCCATCACCAAGCAGATCGTCGAGATGCACCATGGCAAGGTCCGGATCGACAGCGTGGTGGGAGTAGGAACCACCGTAACCATACGTCTGCCGCGGGAACAGGAGGAGCTCTGACGCCCGGGGCCAGGCATGCCGCTGCAGGGTATCTGGAGCAGTCGCCATTTCGGCAGCAACACTGTGATGATATGAGGTACTGACGTGTCAGCTAAAAAACGGATCATGGTAATCGATAATGAGGAGGGGCTCTGCCGCATGATGGAGGCGGTGCTCCTGGACAACGGCTACGACGTCAAGGGATACACCCGCTCCTTTGACGCGGTGGAGGAGTTCGTCCCCGGCGAATGGGATATGGTGGTGAGCGATATCAAGATGCCGGGGATGGATGGGCTGGAGGTGCTGCAGCGGCTCAAGGGGAAAGATCCGAGCATCCCGGTCATTATGATAACCGCCTATGCCACTGTGGAAATGTCCATACAGGCCCTGCGCAAAGGGGCCTACGACATGCTGACCAAGCCTTTCGAGCCCGAAGAGCTGCTCTACCGGGTGAAAAACGCTCTCAAGCACACCCAGTTGCTGGTGGAGAACCGGGAACTGCGAGAAGAGCTGGTCGGCAAGTTCCGATTCGACAAGATCGTCGGCGCCTCTGAGAGCCTCAAACAGGTCCTGGAGCGGGTGGAAAAGATCGCCATCCGCGACACCTCGGTGCTGATCACCGGCGAGTCGGGCACCGGCAAGGAGCTGATCGCCCAGGCTATCCACTACAATTCCCTGCGCAAGGACAAGAAGTTCGTTGCCATCAACTGCGGCGCCCTTCCAGAGTCGCTGCTGGAATCCGAGCTGTTCGGCTACAAGAAAGGGGCGTTCACCGGGGCCACATCCGACCGGCAGGGGCTTTTGGAGACGGCCGACGGCGGCACCCTGTTCCTGGACGAGGTGGGCAACCTCCCCATGAACGTGCAGAAGACCCTGCTCCGGTTCCTCCAGGAGCAGGAGTTCCACCGGATCGGCGACCGGGCAACGGTCAAGGTGGATGTCCGGATCATTTCGGCCACCAATGCCGACCTGAAGACCTCTGTCAAGGACACCTCCTTCCGCGAAGACCTCTACTACCGGCTGAACGTGGTTAACCTCCATCTGCCCCCCTTGCGCGAGCGGGTGTCGGATATCCCGCTGCTGGCGATCCATTTCATCAACCACCAGAACAGCAAGTTCGGCACCCAGGTCAAGGGGCTCGCCCCCGATGCCCTCGATGCCCTGGCCCATTATCCCTGGCCCGGCAACATCCGCCAGTTGAAGAACGTCATCGAGGCCTCCATGGCAATGGAGACCGGCGATTACATCAGCCTGGCCGTACTCTCCCAGTTCATAGAGGTCCAGCGGACCGAAGAGGGAGGGGACGCCTTCATCGAGGAAGGGGACTACAACAAGGCGCTGTCCCGTTTCGAGGTGGAGTACCTGAAGGGACTTCTACGCAAAAACCATGGCAATATCGAGGCTGCAGCCAGGGATGCCGGCATGAACATGGCAACCATTTACCGCAAGATAAAGAAGTACAACATCCGCAAGGAAGACTGGCAGTGACTCGTTGTGGAGCGGAATCCGAAAGCCCCTGCATGGGCTGCGGTCCCGCTCCACGTTTCTTTGCATTCCTGCAAATCCGTTGATCTCCTGCCTGCAAAAGCGCAAGCTTCACCTCTCCACCCGTCCCCTTCTTCTACAACAGGCCGTAATTCCGGACACAAGCTGCTTCATCCCCCACAACGTGGCAAAGGAACTCTCCTGACGAGCTCGGGCAGATTTGCACCTCTGCAAAACCGTCCCGTCCCGCGTGTGAGCTTTTTGGGGCGATTCTTTGTAACATATCGAAATGACATGGGATAAAAACAGTGGGGAATAGAGTGCGCTTTGGTATGGCGGTTGCTGTAGGAGAAGACAGTTACTCCTGATTTGGGTGAAGTCAGGTCCCGATGACGATCGGGTACCTGCTTTCCCCCCATCCGGGGGCAGCATGACCGATTGAGAGGGCAGAGGTTCCCATGGCAAAGGCAGTGTGTCCCTTTTATGCGAAGAGCGACGATTACTGTGATGTCGGTTGCGGTTACATCTCCCCTTACGATGTAAACCTGATCATCAAATTCTGTAGCTCCCGCTACGGTGAATGTCTGAAATACCAGGAACTGGCAGAACGGTTCCCGGCCGAAAACAGGGAACTGGCAAAGTGCTGACCGGAGAAGGGGTCTGCAGTGCTGTACCTGACAAGCCTGCACAGTAACGGATACGCCTCGGTGGCATGAGCTATCCATGTTCTGGCCCACACAAAAAAAATAGGGAGCGAACGTTTCCTAGAGGAGTAGTACCTTCCTTCACTGGGGGCAGCATCGACAGATGCCGCCCCATTTTTTTGCCCGGAGGCCTGTCTTCTCTTGTCGTACGGTTAGACACCCCAGATTTCCGGACGGCGGCAAAAATTAAATGTATCCGCCCGGATGCCGAAGAATACAAGTGCATCCGGACTGCTTTCCGCAGAAAAACCCCGGCGGTTTTGAATACAGGGGGGCACCGGAGCCGGTCTGAGTCGCAGGCGTTACGAGGAGGGCAGGGGACGTGGGTATCATCCAGATTGACAATCTTGAGGCAGGCATGGTCCTGGCGACCGATGTGTACGACCAGACCGGCAGGCTGCTTTTAGGGGAGGGGGCGGAACTGACTCAGAAGCATCTGGTCGTGTTCAGGACCTGGGGGGTGGTGGAGGTGGACATTGCCGGAATCGACGAAGTTGCCGCCGCTGCGCATCTCCCCGACGAGATAACTCCCGAACAACTCGCCGCTGCCGAGGCAGAACTACTTCCCCTGTTCTGCAATGCGAACCTCGATTACCCGGTCATGCGCGAACTCTTCCATCTCGCGGCACTGCGGAGGGCTCTGCATGGGATCTCCTGAGACCATCACCCTGAAACAGCTCGTGGAGCAGACGCGGACGGTCTATTCGCTCCCCTATTTCTACGAACGGCTGAGCGAAACGATCAACCATCCCCGAAGCTCCATTGCCGACATTGCCAAGATCATTACCGAAGACCAGGGTCTCACGGCACGGATACTCAGACTCGCCAACAGCCCGATGTTCGGCTGCTACGCCAGGGTCGACTCGATTACCAAGGCGGTGACCATCATCGGCACTCAGCAGTTGCGCGACCTGGCACTCGCGGCATCGGTCATCGAGGTCTTCAGGGGGATACCCGCGGACCTCATGAACATGGCACAGTTCTGGCGGCACAGCATCTCCTGCGGCATCGTTGCCCGCACATTGGCGACCTGCCTGCGTGAAAACAACGTGGAACGCTTCTTTGTCGCAGGCATGCTCCACGATGTGGGCCATCTGGTGATGTGTACCGCCATCCCCGAAACGGCCAAGGAGCTGATGTTGACGAACAGGAGGCAGAAGCAGCTCTATTTCCGGACCGAGCAGCAGGCCCTGGGGTTCGACCATGGCGAGCTGGGTGGCGAGTTGCTCCGTGCTTGGAAGATCCCTGCCAACATCTACGAGGCGGTTATCGCCCATCATGCTCCCCGCATGGTGGTTCAGTTCCCCCTTGAGGTGGCTATCGTCCATCTGGCGGATATCATCTGCCAGGCCTTTGAATTCGGTTCCAGCGGTGAATGGTATGTTCCCCCTCTGGAGCCGGTTGCCTGGGACCGCCTCGGGCTGCCGGTCAGCCAACTGGCAACGATCCTGAAGCAGTCCGAGACCCAGATCGAAGAGGCTTTTGCCATACTGGTGGAGGGATGATGCGAACGCGGTACGTAACACCCTCAACAGGGTTTCTCCAGGAACGCGTCAGTTATCTGGAAGAGGCCAATCGTCGCTACATGTCCATCCTCGACATGTTGGCATCCAGTGGCGATTTCCATGGCAATCTGAACACTGCCAAGGACTCTGCGGCGATCTTTCGTGCCACCCACGTTCAGGCGAGCAGGATCCTTTCCTGCAGGACGATCGGCTGTCTGGAGTCGATGGACGACGGCACCTTCGAGCTGGTTTCCTGGGACCCGGAGGAAGGCCGAGACGAAATCCAGGCCGAGATAGACGCGAAGATCATGGACGGTACCTTTGCCTGGGCCTTGAACAGGAACCAGGCAATCCTGGTTCCGTTAAGCAATGACCGGACGCTGCTCCTGCATGTCATTGCGACTCGTTCCCACATCCGCGGCATGTGCGTCGCCATCCTGCAGGGGGATTCCACTGCTGTCGACGGTGCGGCGCTCAATGCCCTGTCCATCGTCATGTATACCTGTGCCTATGCCCTGGAAAGTCTTGCCCTGTACGCCATTCTCAATGAAAACATGGCGAACCTGGAAGAGCGGGTCAAGGAGCGGACCTGCGATCTTGCTGCCGCCAGGGAACAGGCCGAGGCCGCAAACCTCGCCAAGAGCGCCTTCCTCGCCAACATGAGCCACGAGATCCGCACCCCCATGAACGGCATCATGGGGATGACCGATCTCCTTCTGGACGGGGGATTCTCGCCGGTCCAGGAGCGACAGTACCTGAGTGCCATCAAGGGTTCTGCCGACAACCTGCTTTCGATCATTAACGACATCCTCGATTTTTCCAAGATTGAAGCGGGCAAGATGCAACTCGACCAGGTGCCGTTTCAACTGCGCGGGACCATCACCCAGGTCCTCCGATCGCTGTCGGTGCGGGCAGCGGAAAAAGGGATCGAACTGGTCAGCTCCTTTGAAAAAGGGCTCCCTGACGCTCTGGCAGGAGATCAGGGAAAGCTGAGACAAGTCCTGATCAACTTGGTCGGGAATGCCATCAAGTTTTCCGACGGCGGGGAGATCGTGGTCGGAGTCACCACTGCGACGAACGACGGGGCTGCGGTCTGCCTGCGGTTTTCGGTTGCCGACCAGGGGATCGGGATTGCACCTGATGCGTGTGAGCGCATATTCGAGGTATTCGAGCAGGCCGATTCCTCCAGTGCCAAACGGTTCGGCGGCACCGGGCTCGGCCTGACCATCTCCCGGCGGATGGTGGAACTGATGGGGGGGCAGATCGGAGTGGAAAGCATTCCGGGGGTGGGAAGTACCTTCCGATTCACCTGCTGCTTTCAGGTCAGGCAGACCGTGCCGGATCTGGCGCAACCGTCTGAGCTGCGCAATCAACAGGTCCTGGTCCTGGATCGGAGCGATGCCTGCCGTCAGGCGATTGTCGCCGCTCTGGATGAATGGGGCATGATGCCTGTCTCTGTCAAAGATGCTGCGGAGGCGTTTGCGCTTTCGGAGAGCGGAGTCGTGCCTCGCGACCGTTCCCTTTTGGCCCTGGTCGACGTGCAGTCCCTCGGCACCGATTGCTGGAATTTGGTTGAACGGCTGCAGGAGTTCTGCGGTGGTCGCGACAGGATCATCATCATGACCGGGGCCGGTTGTCGCATCGATACGGAAAAGATCCGCCGTCACGGGATTGCCGGGCATCTGGCAAAGCCTCTCGTTTACGACGAACTCAAGGAGGTGCTCTGCGCGGTACTTACCGGCGAATGCCTGGAAAGACAGGCACACGGCACCTCAATTCCCCGTTGGGAAGGGGAGCGCACTCTGAACATCCTGGTGGCCGATGACGTGGAAGTCAACCAACTGCTGGCAGTGACGCTGCTGAACAAACAGGGGCATAGCGTAACAGTGGCAGGCGATGGGCAAGAGGCCCTGGAGGCCTATGCCGGTGGCAGTTTCGATATGGTCCTGATGGATGTGCAGATGCCAATCATGGACGGGTTGCAGGCAACACGGAAGATCAGGGAAATGGAAGGGGCATCCGGTAGGCGAATACCGGTTATTGCGCTCACAGCTTATGCTGCAAGAGAGGATCGGGAGCGGTGCCTTGCTGCCGGCATGGATGGATATCTGTCGAAACCGTTCAAGGGAGAAGAGCTTGCAGCAGTCCTGCTCAGCCATTGTGGTCAAGGGCAATGCCGGCATGCCGCGGAGACTTCCCCTGCTGCTCAGGGATGCCCGGATAATACCGTGACTGCGCCGCTGGTGTTCAACCGGGAAAGCCTCCTGTGCCGGCTTGATGGCAACGAGGAGTTGATTCCCCGGTTTCTCACGATGTTCAACACGTCCGTTGCCACTCGATGGGCTGAACTCTCCCAGGCGACCGTAATTTGCGACCGGGAGGTAATACACCGTCAAGCTCACTCCATCAAGGGCGCAGCGGCAAATATAGGGGCAGAGCGCATCGTCGAGATCGCTCGTGAGATCGAAGATGTGGCACATGACGGCAGTAAGGAGGATTTTGCCCTCCTTTTGCCCAGGCTCCGTCATGAACTGGATGTTTTCTGCCAGGAGATAGGGGCATGATCGATCAGCTGCAGTATATTATGTGACAGTGAGGCCGCGCCCATGATGCCGCAGGCCGGAATTGAACGAGGAGGAAGCGCATGGATCTCAGCAGGTGTCTGATTGTGGATGATGAAGAACTTGGACGGGAGCTGGTTGCACAGTATCTTCAGCGGGTTCCCGTTGTTGTTGCTGTCGGCAGCGGAGAGGAGGCCGTGGAGAAATTCCGTGCCGCCCAGGAGGCAGGGGAGCCCTTTGAGCTGGTTCTTCTGGATATCGTCATGCCGGGAATGGATGGTATCGCCACCGGCACGGCACTCCGGAAGATGGAAAAGGAGCGCGGCATAGCGGTTGCCCAGCAGGCGAAGATCATCATGCTGACGGCTCGCAATACCCCTCTGGACGTCATGCAGTCCCTGATGTCGGTGCAGTCGGCTGCCTATCTGGTCAAGCCGGTGGAACCGGACAAGTTTCGCGAGACCCTGAGCAAGGTCGGCCTGAAGATCCCTCGTTGATGACAGAAAGTGTTTGATCCGCTTACGGACGGATCTGTTCCGTGGAGACGAACTTTGCCATCTCCACGGAACAGATCCGTCTTTTTCCCCGGCTGCCGGGAACCTCTCGTTCGAACTCCCTGAAATTCTCCGATTTTCTAAACGTGAATAGCGATCCGGATGGCTGTGAAGCCGCTTGCTGAATCGTTTTCATGGTATTGCTTTCCTTGAAATTAATGGTTTAATTTCATTAATAATCCACTGCAATCCGGGATGGCCATGGGAGAGACGCCAACCACAGATATCCGCTTCAAGGTCATCGGTGCCGTTGTCGGTCTGTTGACCGCCATCATCCTCTTTTCAGCCTGGACCATTGCCAGCAGCTTCCGCATGGCCAAGTCTGCCGGGGAGCGTCAGGTGCGAAGCTATGCCTATGCGCTCAGCGAGCATGGAGAGCGGGCTCTTGCCGAGGCAGACCGGGTACTTGTGGAGGCGATCGACGCCATCAATGCTGCTGGCGGCCTGGAACGGCTTGGCGACAGGGAACTGTATGAAATCCTGCGTAACAAGAAGTACGATGCTCCCCAGATCGGCTCCCTGGTGGTGGTCAATCGCGGGGGGGAGTTGTTTGCGCACTCGTTGAGCTATCCCATGAAGACGGCCATGGTTGCCGATCGGGATTATTTCAATTTTCATCGGGACAATCCCGGCGGTGGCCTGTTTATCTCCAGACCTCTTTTGAGCCGGGTCAACAACAAGTGGCGTTTCACGCTCTCCCGGCCGCTGCTTGACCGGCAAGGTGCATTTACCGGACTGGTTGCAGTGGCCTTCGAGATGGAGTATTTCCAGAAGTTCTACCATTCTCTCGAAGTGGGGAAACGGGGACGGATCATCCTAGCCCGCCGTGACAGCACCATCCTGGTGGTGGAGCCGTTTTCGGAAAAGGCGCTCAGTACCGATTTCAGCCGGTCGGAGCTGTTCCGCGAAAAGCTCAGGCAAGCCGATGCCGGCACCTTCATGGTCGATGCGGGGGCTATCGACGGCACCGCACGCATCGCTTCGTACACGACCTTGTCGCGCTATCCGGTCGTTGCCATAGTCTCACTGGCAACGGATGAACTCTTTGCCTCCTGGCTGACGAGTTCAGTCAAGCACGGATTGACCACCATCGTGCTCTGCGTGCTGATCGCCTGCCTGACAATGCTGCATCTGCGCCAGATCCGGAAGCTTGAAGAGACCAACCAGCAGCTACTGGAAAACGAAGAGGAGATCAGGTCGGGCGAGGAGCAGCGGATCCAGGTAGAAGCCCAACTGCAGCAGGCACAGAAGATGGAATCCATCGGCCACCTTGCCGGTGGCATTGCCCATGATTTCAACAATCTCCTCACCCCGATCATCGGCTATACCGAGCTGCTCCAGCGCAGTGAAACTCCCGAAAAGGATGCCGCCCTCAAGCTGCAGGGTATCCATGATGCCGCGATGAGGGCCAAGGAGCTGACCCAGCAGCTGCTCGGATTTGCCCGCAAGCAGGTCATGGCCATGACGGTCTTTGATCTCAATGCGATCGTATCATCATTCGATGCCATCCTGCGCCGGGTCATCCGGCAGACCATCGAGATCCGGCTCGAACTCGGGGCGGAGCCGCTTTACGTCATGGTAGACCAGTCACAGCTGGAGCAGGTTTTGCTTAACCTGGCGGTGAATGCCCAGGATGCCATCCCTGCCCATGGGACCCTTACCATCAGGGCCGATTCGGTTATTCTGGACGATGGAAACAGGCAGCTTGCCCCCGAGCTTCCTCTTGGCCGGTATGCCGTGCTCTCCTGCCACGATACCGGCAGGGGCATGTCCGATGAAACCCTGGCGCAGATATTCGAACCGTTCTTCACCACCAAACCTGCCGGACACGGGACCGGTCTCGGGCTCTCCATGGTGTACGGCATCGTCAAGCAGCATGATGGCAGCATATCCGTGCAGAGCAGCCCAGACGAAGGAACCGTCTTTACCATCTATCTGCCGCAGTTGGAGGATGTTTGTCTGCTGGAGACAAACCCGTCACAGGGCGAGCAGCAGATCAACCGTGGCACCGAATCCATTTTCGTGGTGGAAGACAACGAGATGGTGCGTGACATGATCGTTCAGCTCCTTGACGGCTGCGGCTACCGGGTGACCAGCGCGGCATCGCCCGCTGTGGCGCTGGAACTGCTTGAAACATCAACTGCCCCCTATGACCTGCTCGTCAGCGATGTCATCATGCCCGGCATGAACGGCCCCGAACTGTACGACCGGATTCTTGACCGCTTTCCGGACACCAAGGCCCTCTTCATTTCCGGGTATACCGACGATCCCGCCTTTACCAACATCACCCGTTCCTCCGCAGTCAGTTTCCTTGCCAAACCCTTTGCTGTTGACGCACTGCTGACGCAGGCCCGGGAACTGCTCGGTAATTCCTGAGCACCCTGCTTTTTGAGCATGAAGCCCGGCCGGTCATTTTTCTGTTGTCTCGTCGGCCCACTTTTGTTCTAATCTCCTGTTGTTTCATTGCACCGAGGAGGCTGCATCATGGAAAAGGTTGCACTTGGCGCCACCGGCCTTACGGTCAGCAGGCTGGTGTTCGGGACATTGCCCATGGGGCCGCTGCAGGCCGGCTTTACGCCGAAGGACGGGGGAAGACTGATCCGCTCCGCCCTTGAGGCCGGGGTTACCATGCTCGATACGGCCGAGCTCTACGGCACCTATCCCCACATCCGGGCTGCGCTGGATGGCTACCGGGGCGAGGTGACCATTGCCAGCAAGACCCATGCACCCGATGGGGCAACGGCGCGCAGTCACGTGGAACGGGCGCTCAGGGAGCTGGATCGGGAGCGGATCGACATCATCCACTGCCATGCGGCGCGGATTGCCGACCCTTTTGTGGAGCGGGCCGGGGTGATTGAGGAATTATTGACGATGAAGGAGGAAGGGAAGATCGGCCATGTCGGTCTCTCCACCCACTTCGTTGCTGCGGTCAGAAAGGCTGCGAACCATCCCGAGATCGAGGTGGTCCACCCGCTCATCAACCAGACCGGCATGGGTATCATCGACGGTTCCGCAGCCGAGATGGCTGCTGCCATCGCTGCCTGCGCTGCTGCAGGGACGGGGATCTACGCCATGAAGGCGCTGGCAGGCGGCAATCTCATCGCATCGGCCCGCCAGAGCCTCCGATATGTGCTGGAGCTGCCAGGCGTCCATGCGGTCGCTCTCGGCATGCTTTCCGAGGCAGAGGTTGCGGCCAATGTCTCTCTCTTTTCGACTGGTGAAACCGATGCTGCCCTCTGGCAGGAGCTAGAGGGGCAGACGCGTCATCTGCGGATCATGGAGCGCTTCTGCAAGGGGTGCGGTCTCTGTGTCCCTGCCTGCGTCAACAGCGCTCTTGCGGTGAAGGACGGCGTTGCCGTGGTGGATGAGTCAGCCTGCGTGTTGTGTGGCTATTGTGCCGCAGCTTGTCCGGAGTTCATCATCCGAGTTGTGTAAAATCGATTGCTGCTTTGAGCTTAAGCGAGGTGATTGTGGGACTGAAGATTCTGATGGCTGCTTCTGAATGTGTACCGTTCGCCAAGGCGGGCGGACTCGGTGATGTGGTGGGGGCGCTCCCCAAATACCTTGCCCAGCTCGGCCATGATGTGCGGATCGTCATGCCTCGTTACTACGGAATCGACCGGCAGCGTTACGGCCTGAAGCTGCTTCCCGGAACCCTGACGGTGCCGATGGGGATCATCGGCGAGATGTACTGCGGCGTCTGCGAGGGGCGTCTGCCCGGAAGCGACGTCCCGGTCTATTTTCTTGAGCACGAGCAGCTGTACGGCCGCGATGGGCTGTACGAGGTCGACAATGTCGGCTTCCTGGACAACGACAACCGCTTCGTCTTCCTCTCCAAGGCCAGCCTGGAGATCTGCAAGATGCTCGACTTCACCCCCGATATCGTCCATGCCCACGACTGGCACACCGCGGCCGTCCCGGTTCTGCTTAACACTACCTATCTCCATGACTCCCACGTGGGGGGGAAACCGTCGCTGCTCACCGTGCACAACATGCAATACCAGGGGAATTTCTACGAAGGGTTGATGGACGTACTCGGCGTCGGCTGGGAATGGTTCAATTACCTCAACCTGGAAAAGGATGGCGAGGTCAACCTCCTCAAGGGGGGGCTCTACCATGCAACGCTGCTCAACACGGTGAGTGAAGGGTATGCGCGGGAGATGCAGACCCCCGAATACGGCTGGGGCCTGGAAGGGGTAGTGCGGGAGCGGGCTGCCGACCTGTACGGCATCCTCAACGGCGTGGATTACGAGGAGTGGAATCCCGAGAGCGATCCCTACCTGCCGGCCCGGTATTCAGCCGCTGATCTCTCCGGCAAGGCGGTCTGCAAGAGCGAACTGCAGCGGGAGATGGGGCTGCCGGTCCGGCCGGATGTTCCGCTGATCGGCTTGGTGTCGCGCATGGTAAAGCAGAAGGGGATCGATATCCTGGCCGAGGCGATCCCGCGTCTCCTGGAGCTGGACGTCCAGTTCGTCATGCTCGGCGGGGGGGAGCCGTGGGCCCATTTTTACTTCGGCGATATCATGGCCGCCCACCCGGAAAAGTTTGCCGTCAGGATCGGCTACGACAATCCCCTGGCCCACCGGATCGAGGCAGGGGCGGATTTCTTCCTCATGCCGTCTGCCTTTGAGCCGTGCGGTCTGAACCAGATGTACAGCCTTTGCTACGGGACCCTCCCCATTGTCCGCGCCACCGGCGGGCTCGACGACAGCGTGGACAATTTCCACGAACACGATCTCACCGGCACCGGCTTCAAGTTCTTCAATCTGGACGCCCAGGCGCTGTTCGATACGGTCGGCTGGGCCGTCTATACCTGGTTCAACCGCCCGGATGCCATCGAACAGCTCATCCAGAACGCCATGGCCAAGCGGTTCACCTGGGAGGAGGCGGCACAGAAATACGTCCGGCTCTATCAGTTGGCCTTGGAACGACGTCCGCGCGGAGAGATCCAAGAAGGGCGGAGAACGCCGCTGACTGCTTCGGCGCTCAAGGCTGCCGCGCCTATGGCCGTTTCCCGTCGGCGTGCTCCTGCAAGGAAGAAATGAAGTCGATGTGATGGTTGATGAAGGTGAGGTTGTAGCGGCTCTCGAACAGGAGCAGCGCGCTGGCCGCAAAGAGGAAGAGACCTCCGGTCAGGGCGATGACGGTGGCGAGCCAGCTCTTCATGCCCATGGCTTCGGTGATGGCGATGATCAGGCTTGAGGAGATGAAGAGCAGGGTGGCGGTATAGAGGGCGGCCATGGCGCGCTGTATCAGGATTGCTCGCCGTTTCTGCAGGGCCATCTGCATCTTGATATAGGCGTTACGTTGTTCCGGCAGGCAGAGTTTCCCCGTCAGCACCCCTTCCAGTTCGCTCTTCAGGGCATTGACCCGGTCGAAGAGCCGCCCCAGCCGTCCCGAAGTAGAGAAGATCAGCGTCCCGCATGCGGAAATCAATACCGCAGGGGTAATCATGGCCATGAGCACCCGCTGGCTGGCGAGCATGTCGAGCAGTTCCATCCCCGTACCCCTCTTTTGGAAAACCTGCTAGTCCAGGTAGCGTTTCAGGATGTCGCCATAGGCATCGATCCGCCGGTCGCGCAGAAACGGCCAGATCCGGCGGACTGCCTCGCTCCGCTGCCGGTCGATCTCCACCACTACGACCTCCTCCGCTTCACTCCCCAGACGGGCCAGGAACTCCCCTTGCGGCCCGGCAACGAAACTATTCCCCCAGAACTGAATCCCGCCATTCCCCTCGGGCGACGGCTCGAATCCGACCCGGTTCACGCTGACCACCGGGATGCCGTTGGCTATGGCATGGGCGCGCTGGCTGGTGATCCAGGCCTCCAGTTGTCGTCCCTGTTCTTCAGCGTGATCGCCCGCATCCCAGCCGATGGCCGTGGGGTAGAGGAGGATCTCCGCCCCGGCAAGGGCCATGAGCCGGGCCGCCTCCGGGTACCATTGGTCCCAGCAGACCAGGACGCCGAGTTTTCCGACCGACGTGGCGATGGGGGTGAACCCCAGGTCGCCGGGGGTGAAATAAAACTTCTCATAATAGCTCGGATCGTCGGGGATATGCATCTTGCGGTAGATCCCGGCAATCGAGCCGTCCCGCTCCAGGACCACCGCCGTATTATGGCAGAGACCTGCTGCCCGCCGCTCGAACAGGGAGGTAACGATGACAATGCCCAGTTCCCGCGCCAGGGCGCCGAACTCCCCGGTGGATGGGCCGGGAATCGGCTCTGCCAGGTCGAAACAGCCCGTATCCTCGGTCTGGCAGAAATAGGGGCCGCAATGCAGCTCCTGAAGCACTACCAGCTCTGCCCCTTTCCCTGCTGCTTCGCGGATGCCCACAACACTCCGGGCGATGTTCGCTTTCCTGTCAGCAGTGCAACGTTGCTGGACCAGGCCAATGTTCAGTCTGGAGGTCATGTTGACTCCTCTGTTCGTCTCGCACCCCCTGGTGTCAGCGGGGTGCCAGAGTTCCTTTCGGCAGCTGCATGGTGACGCAGTGCAGCGATCCGTGCTGCTGGATCAGCGGCAGACAGTCGATGCCGATCACCTCGCGGCCGGGGAAGGCCTGGCGGATGGTTGCCAGGGCCGCTGCATCGCCGGGATCGCGATAGGTCGGGACCAGCACCGCGCCGTTGATGATGAGAAAGTTTGCATAGGTTGCCGGCAGGCGCTCCCCATCCGCGTCATAGCAGGCCTCGGGCCAGGGGAGGGGGAGCAGCCGGTAGGGAGTGCCTGCAGGGGTGCGGAACGAGGCCAGCTCGTCCACCATAGCCTCCAGGGAGGCAAAATGCTCGTCGTCCTGGTCTGGACAGGCAACATGGAGGATGGTGTCGTTCGGGCCGAGGCGGACCAGGGTATCCACGTGCGAATCGGTGTCGTCGCCGGCCAGGTAGCCGTTCTCAAGCCAGAGGAGACGCTCGGCCCCCAGGTGACGGCGCAGTTCCGTCTCGATCTGCTGTCGCGACAGGTGGGGGTTGCGGTTCGGATTCAAGAGGCACTCGGCCGTGGTGAGGATGGTACCGTGGCCGTCGCTTTCGATGCCTCCTCCCTCAAGGATCAGCCCGATGGTTTCAAGGGGCACTGCGCCAAAGGCGCCAGCGGCATAGAGGTGGCTGGTGACGCAGTTGTCCAGATAGGCAGGGAACTTCAGCCCCCATCCATTGAACCCGAAATTGAGCAGCTTGGGGCTCCCATCCTCGATTACCGTGATGGGGCCGAAATCCCTGGCCCAGGTATCGTTGGTCTCCCCGGTGAAAAGCCTTATATTGGCCATTATCGCACCCGCTCCGAGCAGCAGGTTTTCTGTCGCAGCCGGTTCGCTGGTGGCGATCAGCACGGTCTCATGCCTGCTGATCTCCCTGGCAATGGCCGCAAAGACCGGCTCGACTTCGTGCAGGATCGGCCGCCAGTCGGTCCCTTGATGGGGCCAGGCGAGCAGGACCCCGTCCTGGGGTTCCCATTCGGCAGGAAGCCTGGGTGTCATCGGCAACTCCTTGAAAACGGTTATGATGGCTCATCCTAGCGAAAACGTCCGGGAAAAGCAAATCCAGACTCTATGTATCCCATCAGTTGATAGTTGTTCATCAAAAAACTCTCAGTATGTTGACGATTCTGTCGATACCAAGACTACATAGATGCATGAAAATGGCTGACAGGGGGTAGGAATATGTCTTCAGCGTCATCACTCAAAATCCGGACGAAAATTCTGTTGGGATTTTCCAGTGTGTTGGTATTGACGGTTTTCCTGGGCATACTGGCGATGGTTCAGCTCGGACGGGTGAATAAGGTCGGCTCGGACATGGCCACGAACCTGTTGCCGAGCACTGAGCTGCTTTCAAAGATGAACAGCCTGGTCGGCACGGCCCGCAGGTCGGAACTGCAGGCGACCATCTCCCTGACCAAGGAAGAACTGGATAAATACGAGACACGTCTGGATGGGAACCGGCTCGATTTCAAAAAGGAGATGGACGCCTTTGTAAAGTTGAACCTGACTGCCGACGAGAAGAAACAGGCCGATGAACTGAGTGCAACGGCGGAGCGTTACTTTGAAGAGGCAAAAAAGACCTTTGTGCTCTGCCGGGAGTCGAAACATGAGGAAGGGAAGACCTATCTGCGGGGCGTCAGCAAAAAGAGTTTCGATGCGGCAATGAAGGCCGTTGGCGATCTGATCTCGTACAACGAAAAGGAAGGAAAAGAAGCAAAAATCCTTATTAATAAGGCGTATACTTCGGCACTCTGGTGGGTAATCTCTCTCCTGGTGCTTGCCGTGGGGATCGGCGGAGTCGTCGGGTCGCTCATAGCCGGCAGGATCAGCAGGCCGGTGCGGGAACTGGCCCAGGCTGCGGAGAAGGTTGCTGCGGGCGATCTCAATGTCCATATTCCGGTTGCTGCCAATGACGAAGTGGGGCAGTTGGCCACTTCTTTCGAGGTCATGATCGAGAACCTGCGACAGTTGATTGGCAAGGTTTCCGACACCTCCACCCAGGTTGCCTCGGCGGCCAACCAACTGTTGGCCAATGCAGAGCAGATAGCCACCGGAGCCGAAGAGGTGGCTGCCCAGGCAGGCACCGTGGCGACCGCAAGCGAGGAGATGTCCGCCACCAGTGGCGATATCGCCCGGAACTGCCAGATGGCGGCCGAAGGGGGCAACCGTGCGACCTCTACGGCAACTACCGGTGCCGAGGTGGTGGGAAAAACGGTCCAGGTCATGAGCAGGATCGCCAGTCGGGTGCATGAAAGCGCCCAGACCGTGGAGAGCCTTGGGGCACGGAGCGACCAGATCGGCGAGATCATCGGCACTATCCAGGATATTGCGGATCAGACCAACCTCCTGGCGCTGAACGCGGCCATCGAGGCGGCGCGTGCCGGCGAGCAGGGGCGTGGCTTTGCGGTGGTGGCCGACGAGGTGCGGGCGCTGGCCGAGCGGACCACCAAGGCGACCCGTGAGATCGGCGAGATGATCAAGGCGATCCAGAATGAGACCAGGAGCGCCGTGACAGCCATGGAAGAGGGGGTCAGGGAGGTGGAGAACGGCACGGACGAGGCTGCCAAGTCGGGTCACGCCCTGCAGGAGATTCTGGAGCAGATCAACGCAGTGACCATGCAGGTAAATCAGGTGGCCACTGCTGCCGAAGAGCAGACCGCCACCACAGGCGAGATATCCAACAACATCCACCAGATCACCGAAGTGGTCCACGAAACCGCCAAGGGAGCCCAGGAGTCGGCATCCGCCGCAGGGCAGCTGGCAAGCCTCGCAGAGGATCTGCAGCGGCTGGTGCGGCAGTTCAAGGTAAACGCTCCGTAAACGGGACGACTGGTTAGGTTTTCCGGTCGGTAGAGCGAGCCGGATATGATGGATTGAGCGAAGGGAGCAGGCATTGTGCCTGCTCCCTTCGCTGTTTTTGTTGTCAGATGTAGTGTCTGGAGCTTGTGAGCAGGCGACATTGGGTTTATAGGGTAATGAGAGTGTTGATATAGGGGTATCCCCTAATTTTTCCTTAAGAAGAATCATAAATATCCGAATAAGCAAAATATGATTTTCGGTTAATACCTGCTAAGAAAAAAGACTGGAGGTTCATGATGCACATCTGGGCGGACATGAAGGTGAAGTCAAAGATCATGGCATTGGTGGTTGCATGTTGCATCGGGCTTGTCCTGGTTGGCGTTATCGGTGTGATGAACATGTCCCGGCTGAGTAATGCGGAGTCGAATCTCAACAAAGGGATGGAGGAGACAGCTCTCCTGCAGGACCTGAAGAACCATTTTCTGGGGATGCGTCTTGCCGTGGTCTACATGCTGGCTCTCAAGGACCCGGCAAAGATCGGAGAAAAAGAAAAGGATTTTGTATCCGAGGCAGAGAATATCCGTGGCAAGCTGGAGAAGATCGAGAAGAGTGAGATCGACAGCAGGGAAAAGGAGAGCCTGGCAGCTTTCAGGCAAGGGTTCGAGTCCTATGTGAAGGAGGGGACCAAGCTGGCGGAAATGGCCAAGTCTGCAAATGCGGCAGGGAGCTCGGCGGCGCTTCAGGAAACCCTCAAATTTGCAACGGAAACCGTCGCTCCGATCTACAGTAAGCCTGCCGGGATCGTGGCTGATCTGGTGACTGCCAATATCAAGGCAGGTGAGGAGATGTACCAGCGCGATCTGGTGAGCTTTAAGCGCTCGCGAATGGTGTTGTTGGTGACCATCGTCTGTCTGCTCGTGGGTGCGTTCGGAATAGGGACGCTTATCGCCAACTCGATATCAGGGCCGTTGAAATCGGTATTCGGGACCTTACAGGAGGTGGCGGCAGGCAACCTGGCTGCCCGTTCCCACATCACGAGCCGTGACGAGATGGGTCTGTTGGCTGCAGAGGTGAATGCCACTGCCGGAAAGCTGAGTGAGGTAATCTCCATGGTGGCGAGCAACAGTGAGCGTGTCGCTTCTGCCGCAACCCAGCTCCACTCCACCTCGGCGGAGATGGCCAGCGGTTCTGAGGAGATGGCGGCCCAGGCGAGCACCGTTGCCACGGCCAGCGAAGAGATGTCCGCCACCAGTGGCGATATCGCTAACAGCTGCCATGCTGCTGCCGATGGGGCACTGCACGCCAGTCAGACCGCCCAGGACGGTTCTGCGGTGGTGGAGAATACCGTTCAGGTGATGAGCCGGATTGCCGGCCGGGTACAGGAGACGGCCAAGACCGTGGAGAGCCTGGGGGCACGGAGCGACCAGATCGGCGAGATCATCGGCACTATCCAGGATATTGCGGATCAGACCAACCTCCTGGCGCTGAACGCGGCCATCGAGGCGGCGCGTGCCGGCGAGCAGGGGCGTGGCTTTGCGGTGGTGGCCGACGAGGTCCGTGCACTCGCCGAGCGCACCAG